>DASULK010000091.1:0-22432 GCA_036278255.1 Micromonospora sp. | reverse complement strand
TCGACGAGGTCGTCCGTGCGCCCTCGGCATTGGCAATGACCGTGGGCTCGCCGCCCTCCAGCACGCTGACGCAAGAGTTCGTGGTGCCCAGGTCGATACCGACCGCACGTGCCATGTCGTCTCCTCACATACTTCGTCCATAACGTGTCTTGCCGTCGAAGGTCCGCACGGACCGGCGGTGGGCGGGGCAGGTACACCTGAGCCGGCCCGCCGCTCCTCTCGCGCAGAACCCAAGTTGAGTGGCCTGGACTCAATATTGCCATGGCGACCAGCACAGTCAAAACAAGGTTGAGCCAGATCGGCGCAACCCGCGGCCGTTTCTCCCGTAACCGCAGATCGGCACCGCTTTCAGTTGTCGCCGGTGCAGAGATCGGGCACGCTTTTACCCGTGAGTACGCAGGGGAAAGAGATCATCACCCCCCGCGCACCGGCGAGCAGCACTGCAGCGGAGCCGGTTCTGCGCGGGGCGCTGAACCGCCTGCGCACGGCCCTCACCGCCGCCACCTACCCACTGCTGCTCCCCTCCACCGACGAGGCCCGCCGGACCAGCGCGGCCCTGCTGAGGCAACTCGACGACTACCTGCTGCCGCGCCTCGCCCGACCCGACACGCCGCTACTCGTCGTCGTCGGCGGCTCCACCGGAGTCGGCAAATCAACCCTGGTCAACAGCCTGGTCCAAGCGCGGGTCAGCGCCCCCGGGATACTGCGGCCCACCACCCGCTCCCCCGTCCTGGTCTGCCACCCCCGGGACCTGTCCTGGTTCCGAGCCGGCAACCTGCTCCCCGGGCTCACCCGCACCAGCCGATCGGGCGACACTCCGGGCACCCTGCAACTCGTCTCCGCGCCGGCTCTCCCTCCCGGCCTAGCCTTTCTCGACGCCCCGGACATCGACTCGATCATCGACGCTAACCGCGCCCTCGCCACGCAACTGCTCGCCGCCGCCGACCTGTGGCTCTTCGTGACCACGCCGGCCCGGTACGCCGATGCGGTCCCGTGGGAATTACTGCGCACCGCCCGGCTGCGGGGGGCAGCGCTGGCGCTGGTGCTCGACCGGGTCTCCGATCGGGATCGCGACGAGCTCGTCGCCCACCTGAAGGAGATGCTCGCCGCAGCGGACCTCGCCGCCACGCCGCTCTTTGTCGTACCGGAGACGAAGGTCGACGGCCAGGGGCTCCTGCCGGAGCACGGCACGGCGCAGCTACGCGACTGGTTTGGCCGGATGGCAGCGGACCCGGAGAGCCGCGCCCGCGTGATCCGGCAGACCTTCGACGGGGCGCTCGCCGCCCTCCTTCCCGTCCTGACCGGGCTCGCCGCCGCCGCCGACGAGCAGGCCGAGGCCGCGAAAATGCTCAACGAGCGGGTACGTGCCGCCTACCGGATCGCCTACGACACCGTTCTGCAGGGCCTCCCGGACGGTGACCTGCTCCCGGACGAGTCAGACCTGGTGGCGCTCATCAGTGATGCCGCCGCCGACGCTGCTGAACGCGCCTACGCCGGCTGGCGGACCCATCCCGCCGGGCTCGCACTGCTGGAGCCGGCACTGGCGCGCCTCGGCCCCGACCTCCCTGAACGCGCCGAACGGCTGGTCCGCGACTGGCGGAGCGGCACCAAGGCCCAGGCTGACCTGGTCGACGGGATCGAGGCGCTGATGGCCGAGGAGGCGACGCGCTACCTGTGCCGGGTGGCGACGCCCGACCCCGCAACCACGACCGGGTCCGGTCACGGACTCGGCGACGAACTACGCCACACAGCGGCAGAGATCGAGCAGGCCCGCGTCCGGGCGGCCCGCACCGACAGTCCTCCCGAAAGGCCGACGGATGACTGACGTGGCAGACATACGCGAGGCGACACCCGGCGATCCCCCCGTCGAGGTGGACCGGATGCTGGCCCGTATCGAGGCGGTGAACCAGTTCCTGCACGCTGCGGAGGGTCACCTGCCCGCGGATCGACTCGTCGCCGCGCGCACCGTCGCCGAGCGGGCGGCCACCCGGCTCGCCCTGTCACGGGATCACACCGTCGTCGCCCTCGCCGGCGCCACCGGCAGCGGCAAATCCAGCCTCTTCAACGCGCTCGCCTACTTCGAGATGTCCCCGGTCGGCGTACGCCGACCCACAACCGATGTCACCCACGCCTGCGTCTGGGGGCCGCCGGAAGGTGCGGCCAGACTTCTCGACTGGATCGGTGTGTTACCCCGATACCGCTTCGTCCGGGAGAGCGCGCTGGACGGCGACGATGAGGCACCGCTGCACGGGCTCGTGCTGCTCGACCTACCTGATCTTGACTCCGTGCAGGACCGGCACCGTTGGGAAGTGGAGCGGCTGCTCGGCCTGGTCGACATGGTGGTCTGGGTGCTCGACCCGCAGAAGTACGCCGACCGGGTCGTGCACGCCAACTACCTCCGCCGTTTCCGGCAGCACCGGGCCAGCACAGTCGTCGCGCTGAACCAGGCCGATCTGCTGGCGCCGGCGGAGGTGCCCCGGGTCGTCGACGATCTTCGCCGGCTGCTGGAAGCCGGTGAACTCGACGGAGTGCCGGTGCTGGCCACCTCCGCACTCCACCAGGCATCGATGGCCAACCTGCGCGTCACCCTCGAACACGCGGTCGCCACACGGCAGGCCGCCCTCCGGCGGCTCTCCACCGATCTCGACGCGACCGCCGAAGAGTTGTCGGCGCTGATGGGCCCCGCGATCCCGACGGATGACGTCGACGGGGAGGCGGAGCAGAAGCTGGTGAACGCTCTCGCCAGCGCGGCGGGCGTACCGGCACTCGTCGACGCCGCCGAGTCCGCCTACCGGCAGCGGGCCATCGCCACCGCCGGCGCCCCGCTGGCCCGCGGCCTCCGGTGGCTGCGGCCCGCCCCCCTCCGTGCGGGGCCGCCCGTCCCCTCCGAGCTGCCGGGTGGCACGGCACCGGCGGCACCGCACCGGCCCGGGGCCGCCCCGCCTCCCGGTCCGGCCACGATCCAACGCCCGATCGTCGGCTTGGCGGTCCGTACGGCCGCCGACCGGGTCGGTGCCTCCCTTCCCGAAGGGTGGCGGGACGCGGTCGGCGGTGCGTCCCGGTCCCGGATCGACGACCTGCCGGACGCGCTCGACCGGGCGGTCGCGGCGGTAGAACGGGAGCCGGATCACCAGCCGCTCTGGTGGCGGCCGGTCGGGCTCCTGCAGTGGCTGGTCACCCTCGGCGCTGCGGCTGGCCTGATGTGGCTGCTCGTCGGTTACGTGCTGCGGTCTCTCGGGCTGGCGAAGCTGACCTACCCGGTGGTCGGCCCGCTGCCCGTACCCGCCCTGATGCTGCTCGGCGGAGTGCTGCTCACTCTGCTCATCGCCGCCGCCGTCACACCGGTCGTCGCCGCGGCGGCGCGGCGGGTCGGCCAGCGGACCGACGCCCGGCTACGCGCGGCGGTGGCCGAGGTCGGCCGGGATCTGGTGATCGCCCCCATCCACACCGTGCTCCGCGCCTACCTGCGGGCGTCGGAAGCCGTGACTTCGCTGCGGGCACGCTGAGGGCACTGCTGCGCACATGCGCACCGGACGCAACAGACGTTGAACGGGAGGCGATGCGTCGCGTCGCCTCCCGTTCCGCTCACTGCTGTTACTTCTCGACTTCGTCTCCGTCGGCGGGCAGGCCGCCGTCGCGCCGTCTCCGGCTCCGGACTACTACTTCTTCCCCTTACCCTTCGTCGGCTTCACGATGCTGCTGGTGTCGAAGGCGTAGGTGATGATGGCGTGGGCAACCGCATCCGCCATCTCGTCGATCGCCTGCACGCTCACGTTGTCGATGTCGTCGCAGGCCTGGTGGTAGCAGGGGTCGTAGGAAATACCCGCCGTACCTCCATAGATCGCTGCCTCCGCCTCAGTCTTGATCCCCTCGGCACCGGTGAAGAGGCCACCGGCCGGGATGCCCACCTCGATGAAGGGGCCGTAGTCACTCCGCCCCGAGAAAGGCGTCTCCGCGGAGGCGAGCCCCTGGGAGGCGAAGTAGTCGTGGAAGAGCTGCTCGATCGCGCCGGAGCCCTCCGGGCCGGGTGCCGCGCCGGGCCCGACCGGGAACGCCGAGTTGTCACCGTCGTAGACGAAACGGACGTAGTTCGGCGAGCCGATCATGTCGAAGTTGAGGTAGAGGGAGATCTTCTCGCGCTCGGCCTCCGGGAGGTTGTCGATGTAGTGGTGCGCCCCGAGCAGGCCGGACTCCTCAGCACCCCAGAGAGCGAAGCGGACCTTGTTCTTCGGCTTGACCTTCTGCATCTGCTTGGCGATCTCGAGCAGGGTGGCGCTGCCCGAGCCGTTGTCGTTGATGCCCGGCCCCTCGGCGACCGAGTCGAGGTGGGCGCCGGCCATCACGACGTTGTTCGGGTCGCCCCAGGTCGACTCGGCGAAGATGTTCGACGTGGTCGCGATGCCGCGGAAGGTCTCGGTCTTCATTCGAAGCGTCAGCCCGGCCGGCACCTGTGCGACGAGTTCCTGACCGACCTCCAGGGTGACGGTGACGGCACTGATGTCCTTGGTGAAGTCGCCGCCGAGGGTGGCGTTCAGGACACCCTCGACATTGTTGTAGATGATGACGGCCGCCGCACCCGCGTCGGCGGCGGCGCTGGCCTTCTCCCCAAAGGTGCAGTCACCCCGGATGATGATGACGACGGTGCCCACGTTGGCCGCGCCGAAGTCCTCCGTGGTGCACCCTGTCGGACGGCCGGTCGGCAGCGACGCGGGCTCGGTGACATCTCCGCTGCCCGAGTAGGACGCCAACGAGTGGGTCACATCACCGGCAGGTTCCGGGCTGACCTGCTGCAGCACCGAAGGGGAGAGCGACCTGAAGGTCTGAAAATCGAACGACTGCTGAGTTACCCGGAATCCGGCTGCCTGGAACACGCTCTCGGCATAGTCGATGGACTTGTCGTATCCCGGGCTACCCGAGACCCGGGTACCACCATTCTCTTCGGCGATCTTCTGCAACGCCTTGAGGTGTGTGAAGACGCCCTCAGCGGTCACCGCTTGACGCAGCTTGCGGGAGTTGTTGTTGTTCGGCTCGGCGAGCGCCGGCGACGCCGCCGCAGTGACGCCCAGCAGCACCGCTGTCGCGGTGGCCAGCACGCCGCGGTACCAGGTTGTACGGGAGACCACGCTGTCCTCCTTATCCACCGGGGTTACCGGCACGGATCAATTAGGTGAGCGTAATCACGGCATCGTTCATACTGAATGGGCCGTAAGGATGGTCTCTATCGGACCGGGTCGCTGGCGTCGCTCTGCCGGCAGGCAGGTGTATTGCGCATTGCCAAGCCATCCAATCCGTACGGTGGGCAGAGCCAGCCCGGCAGCAGCCGTACCGGTCAACGTGGATCACCGCCCCGCATGACCCGGCGGCCCAGCGTGCCCCGGCGGCCCCGCATGACCCGGCGGCCCCGCATGACCCGGCGGCCCGGCGTGCCCCGGCGGCCCCGCATGACCCGGGGGGCCCGGCTTGACCGGCGGCACCTGGGGCTCCGGCACGGGTGGAGTGGCCGGTGGTGCGGGCCGGGGTGGCTGCGGCTCGGAGGGCCTTGGCGTGGACGGATCGGGTGCCCGGGATGCCCGGCACCCGCAAGGGATCGCAGCGTCGTCCCCCCCGCCGTCCTCGACGGGAAACCAGGGCCCGCCGCCAGGGGCAGCCGACTCCTCCAGCCTGATGGGAAGCTGAGGAACAGACGGTGGCTTCGTCGGAGGCTGAAGAACGAGAGCGGGTCCGGCCGACGGCGGCTCGATAAACGGCAGAACGTCAACCCGACCGGCGTCGGCGGTAATGACCGAACCCGCAGTGATCGTCGCCAGTAACGGCAGGGAGGCCGCACCCGTCAGCAACCCGACGACCAACAGATAGCGGCGGGTCGGTCCGGCAAATTCAGCAGCCCGGTGCGCACCGGGCCGGCGACCTCGAACGTGGGCACTGCCGCGCCAGCGGTGACGGCCAGACGTGGGCGGTGCCTGCTCCTCCCCCTGGCCCGCCAAACCGAACTCCTCGTCCTCGGGACTTCGAGCAACCGCCAACCGCGCCAGCATGGCTGCACCCCGTCTGCCACTCCGATGCAGCCGCGTGGTTCTCCTTTCAGCATGAGGCAGTAACGGCTCGCTGGCCAGCCCCCTACACCGGGTCAACAGACCGGCTTCTGACACTTGCCCCGGATCGGATTTACCGGCCTCGGCGTCCGGTTACCACACCGACCTGCGCTCGCCCAGATAACGATCACGACCGCATTGTGGGAACCCTCACCTTCTCTGCGAATATGGAGCCAACGGCAACGCCGCCGTGATCCGCACGCACTCCCCCGCGGGCGCGGCGCGTCGCTGTCGAACCGGCTTCAGCCAGAACCGGTTCACGCCGCGCGGCAACCCCCACCCGGGCTCAGGCGCGGCTGATAGGAGACTGTCCGGCAGAGGGCCGGCAGGCGCGACGAGCTGCGCGGTCGGGACACCCCCGCTGCCGACGCACGAACGACAGGGAGAGACGGATGGCTAAGGGCGACGGCGGGACCACCTCACGCAAGCGAGCCACATCCCCACCGAAGCGGTCCCGGACCGCGCGCACCGGTGACCCCGAAATGATCCAGCTCCTCACCCCCGAAGGCGAGCGGATCGAATCGGCGACCGGTCCGGACGGCACCGAGTACCGCGTCGACTTCACCGACGAGGAGTACCGCGGCCTCTACCGCGATCTCGTCGTCGTCCGGAAGCTGGATGCTGAGGCGACCGCTCTGCAGCGCCAGGGCGAGTTGGGCATCTGGGCCAGCCTGCTGGGCCAGGAAGCAGCGCAGGTCGGGTCGGGGCGGGCGCTACGCCCGCAGGACATGGCCTTCCCGACCTACCGCGAACATGGGGTCCTCTACTGCCGCGGTATCGACCCGATCATGCCGCTCGGCCTGTTCCGCGGGGTTGACCAGGGCGGCTGGGACCCCAACGAGTTCAAATTCCACATGTACACAATCGTCATCGGGGCCCAGACGCTGCACGCCACCGGCTATGCCATGGGCATCACGATGGACGGTAAGACCGGCGGCGACGACGGCGAGGCCGTCATCGCCTACTTCGGCGATGGCGCCACCTCCCAGGGTGATGTCAACGAGGCCTTCGTCTGGTCCAGCGTCTTCAACTCCCCGATCGTGTTCTTCTGCCAGAACAACCAGTACGCCATCTCCGAACCGCTGGAGCGGCAGACCCGCATTCCCCTCTACCGGCGGGCCTCCGGCTTCGGATTCCCGGGCATCCGGGTGGACGGCAACGACGTGCTCGCCAGCTACGCGGTCACCCGTGCCGCCCTGGACAACGCCCGGAACGGTCAGGGCCCCACGCTGATCGAGGCGTACACCTACCGCATGGGCGCGCACACCACCTCCGACGACCCGACCCGCTACCGCGTGGCCAGCGAGGTCGAGGCCTGGAAGGCCAAGGACCCCATCTCCCGGGTCCGGGCGTTCCTGGAGAAGCAGAAGATCGCCGACGGCGACTTCTTCGACGAGGTAGACGAGCAGGCCCGCCAGGAGGCGGTGCAGCTGCGCGAGCGGGTGCTGGCGATGCCGGACCCGGAGCCGGTGACGCTCTTCGACCACGTCTACCCCAACGGATCGCCGATGCTCGACCAGCAGCGCGACCAGTTCAGCCGTTACCTGGCGTCGTTCGAGGGGAGCGCGCACTGATGGCCACCGAAACCATGACCCTGGGCAAGGCCCTCACCACCGGCCTCCGTCGTGCCATGGAGAACGACCCCAAGGTTCTCATCATGGGTGAGGACGTCGGCAAACTCGGGGGCGTCTTCCGCATCACCGACGGCCTGCAGAAGGATTTCGGCGAGGAGCGGGTCATCGACACCCCCCTGGCCGAATCCGGCATCATCGGCACCGCGATCGGGCTGGCCATCCGCGGCTACCGGCCGGTCTGCGAGATCCAGTTCGACGGCTTCGTCTATCCCGCGTACGACCAGATCGTGTCGCAGGTCGCCAAGATGCACTACCGGTCGCAGGGCAAGGTCAAGCTGCCGATCGTGATCCGCATCCCGTTCGGTGGTGGTATCGGGGCGGTGGAGCACCACTCCGAGTCCCCCGAGGCCTACTTCGCCCACACCGCCGGGCTCAAGGTCGTCGCCTGCGCCTCGCCGCAGGACGCGTACGACATGATCCAGCAGTCGATCGTCTCCGACGACCCGATCATCTTTTTCGAGCCGAAGCGGCGCTACTGGGAGCGGGGCCCGGTGGATCTCGACGCGTCGCTCACCGACGCCTACCCGCTGCACTCCTCCCGGGTCGCCCGTCAGGGCACCGACGTCACCGTGCTGGCGTACGGGCCGATGGTGCGCACCGCGCTCGACGCCGCCACCGCCGCCGCTGAGGAGGGGCGCAGCCTGGAGGTCATCGACCTGCGTACGCTCTCGCCGCTTGACCTCGACCCGGTCTACGAGTCGGTTCGCCGCACCGGTCGCTGCGTGGTCGTGCACGAGGCTCCGGGCAACCTCGGCATGGGGGCGGAAATCGCCGCCCGGGTGACCGAGGAGTGCTTCTACTCGCTCGAGTCGCCGGTGCTTCGGGTTGCGGGCTTCGACACTCCCTACCCGGCGGCCCGCCTGGAGGAGGAGTACCTGCCCGACCTTGACCGGGTGCTCGACGCCGTCGACCGCACCTTCGGATGGTGAGCGCGATGTCCCGGATCAAGGAATTCATCCTCCCCGACCTCGGTGAAGGGCTCACCGAGGGTGAGATTCTCAAATGGCTCGTCTCGGTGGGCGACACGGTTGAACTCAACCAGCCGATCGTCGAGGTCGAGACGGCCAAGGCTGCCGTCGAGATCCCGGCGAAGTGGCCCGGCCGGATCCACGCCATCTTCCACGAGGAAGGCACGACGGTCGACGTCGGTACGCCGATCATCGCCATCGACACCGATCCCGAGGCGGGAGCCGGTTCCTCCGACAGCGGCCTGCCCGTACCGTCGGCGGAGTCGCTCGCGGCGGTGGAGATCGCGCCGGCGGAGGGGGCGGTCGAGCCGGGGCTGATCGGTGGACCGGCCCCGGGTGGTCGGACCGCTGTGCTCGTCGGTTACGGGCCGCGTACCACCGCCGCCAAGCGGCGTCCACGTAAGACGGATGGTGACAGACCGGCCGCGCCGGCTGCCGCACCGGCACCGCAGCCCCGGGTTCCGGCCGCGCCGGTCACCCCCGCGGCGGTCGCCCCGGCGGCTCCGGTCAGCGACGGGCCGGTGTTGGCGAAGCCCCCGGTACGCAAGCTGGCCCGGGACCTCGGCGTCGACCTCAGCACGATCACCGGATCGGGTCCCGTGGGGTCGATCACCCGGGAGGACGTGCACCGGGCGGCGGCCGGCAGCACCGCGGTGGCCGAGCCGACGGCGGTGCCGGCGGTCTTCGGGCCCGACCGCGAGCAACGTATCCCGGTCAAGGGGGTACGCAAGCTCACGGCGGAGAACATGGTCGCCTCCGCCTTCACCGCACCGCACGTCACGGAGTTCCTGACCGTTGACGTGACGCGGGCCATGGAGGCGCTCGACCGCCTGCGCGCCCTGCGCGAGTGGCGGGACGTGCGGGTCTCCCCGTTGCTGCTCGTCGCCAAGGCCATACTGCTGGCGGTCAAGCGTCACCCGATGATCAACTCCAGCTGGACAGGCAACGAGATCGTGGTCAAGGACTACGTCAATCTCGGGATCGCTGCGGCCACCGATCGCGGGTTGATCGTGCCGAACATCAAGGACGCCGGCCGGCTGTCCCTACGGGAGTTGGCCGACGCCCTGACGGAGCTGGTGCAGACGGCCAAGGCGGGACGCACCTCCCCGTCAGGCATGTCCGGCGGCACGCTGACCATCACCAATGTCGGGGTCTTCGGGGTCGACACGGGCACCCCGATCCTGCCCCCCGGTGAGGCAGCGATCCTGGCACTGGGCGCGATCCGGGAGATGCCGTGGGTGCACCAGGGCGAGATCTGCATCCGGCAGGTCACCACGCTCGCGCTGTCGTTCGACCACCGGATTATCGATGGTGAGCTGGGGTCGAGGTTCCTCCGCGACGTGGGTGACTTCCTGAACGATCCGGAGGCCGCTCTCCTCGCTTGGACCTGATCGCCACCCGGCTGATGCGGCCGGTGTGTCCGGGATCACCCGGGCACACCGGCCGCATCACCTTGTGACGAGGGAAACATCAGATAGAGACCGGACTGAACCTTCGATCCTTCGGCCAGTGTCCAAGCTCACCTAAGAATCGATGGCCGTCGTCGCTAGAATTTGCTTTAATAGATACAGCAGATCAGCTCACAACCGAATATCCAGGGGGGATAACACATGAGCATGATCGATCGGTTCCGCGCCCGCAGGCAGGCTGCCCGTCGAACCCGTGCGATCGAGAGCGCCCTGCGGTCGGCCACCTCTCCGGCCGTGCGCGACGAGATCCTCGCGGCCGCGCAGCGCTACTACCGCTGACACACAAACTCTCTCAGCTGCCGAACCCGATGGCCCGCCCGGATTGACCGGGCGGGCCATCGGCGTAAGGAGATACCGGCATTTCTCTTCGTCGGCGCGCCCGGTACGGTGGGCACGGTCGTCACCCGGTTGGCCGCTCGGCGTGCCAGAGTTGCCCGCAGCGCCTTGGCACATCCCCGCGTTGAGAACCGGCGGCCCCGCCGCCCGAACCTGCCGGCCGGGACCCGGTTACGGTGCGCAACACCCGCCCGGCCGATCCTGCCGGGGCCCTGCCGCACCCGCTCCGGGACACCACACGGCGACATGTGATGGAGGAGGCCCACATGACGTCCGAGAGCCGGCAGCACACCGGCCCCGAGCCGGAACAGAACCCGCCAGCCGCGGGAGCGGCACCCGGCGGCGCTCCCGGACCGGCTGCCGCACCATGGGGCGGCACCCCCCCGGCAGCGCACGGCTGGCCGGCAGCGCCACCATCAGATCCAGCTTGGACAGTGAGTGCCGGAGCATCGGCGACCGGTTTTGAACCGGGCGCCCCCGCGACCGTGCCGCCCCCCGCTTGGGCGTCAGCGGCAGGGAGCGACGCCGCACCGCCCTGGGCTCCACAACCGACCACGGCTCCGCCACCCCCCTGGGGTCCACCACCGACGCCAGCCCCGGCACCCGGCGACCCGCCACCCTGGGCACCAGCATCCTCACCCGACACCGGCTCGCCCTCCGGCAGCAGCCCGTCCGCGCCGACCGACGCCCCCGGCTGGGGGGGTGCGCAGAGCTGGGCCCCCTCCCACGGCTCCACCATGCCACCGGCCACACAGCCCGGTGTGTCACCGCCTCCCGCCACGCCAGCTGCTTTCTCCCCGGGGTACCCGCAGCCGGCCCCGTCGTACGCTCAGCCTGAGCCTGCGCCCGCGCCGCCGGCTCCATCGATGCCGGCCGGCGCCGACGTGCCGCACCAGACGAGTGCTCCGGCACCGGGGCTGGCTGGGGCCACCGCCCTGCCTCTGCCGCCGCAGGCGGCTCGTGTTCCCGGCGCCACCCTGGCGCCCCCTCCGTTGAACCACGATGCCGCGGCCTGGGCCCCGGCGGAACGGGAACAGCCCCCACCGTCCGCTTCGGTGGCCGCCGTAGCCCCCTCGATCCCCTCCCCACGCACCCCGAGCGATGATGTGGTCTCCGGTCGGGTCGCGGTGCCACACGCCACCGGGCAGGACAACGCCAACAGCGAACCGAGTTCGGACGGCACCCCCGTCTCGGCCTCCGCGTCGGTCCCGCTGGCCAGCCGGGTCATGCCGCCAACGGATTACACCCCGCAGTCCAACCTGGCCCCCCGCTCCCGCGTCTACGGGCGACCCAGCGAGCCCGAGGCGCAGCCCGACAGCCATGAGCAGCCCGCACCCGCCCCCCCGGCCGGCTTCGCGCCCTGGGCGCCTCCGCCAGCGGCGCCAGCCGCTCCGGTGGCGAGCCCGGATCAGCCGTCCGGACCCGGTGCCACCTCGGGCCCTACGACGTTCGGTCCGGCGACCGCCACACCGCACCCCGGTGGCGGCTATCCCAGCGGCTGGGCCCCTCCCCAGCAGCAGCCCGATCTGGCTGGGCGCGCCGCCCCGGAGCCGGTGCACACCCCGCCCGCACCCTCAGGCGAGCCCGGTTTCCCTCCCCCGCCGGGGTTCACCACGCCCACCAGTCCCGCCCCGACCGGCGATGCGCCCAGCGCTCCGTCCTGGACGCCACCCGCCATGGATGAGCAGGAACGATTCAACGCTTTCGCACCGGAGGCGGCGCCCTCGGCAGCCCCCGAGCCGGAGGAGCCGACACCCCAGGTGCGGAACGGCCGCGTCCTGCTCGCCGTGCTGACCGCCGCGGTGCTGATCCTCGCCATCCCGCTCGGCACCCTCCAACTGCTCGGGAAGCTCGGCGGCGGCGACGAGCCCACCTTCAACCCGGCGATCGGCTCGTGCGTCAAGCAGTCCGGTGACTCACCGGCCCCCGTGGACTGCGGCGACGATGGTGCCTACGAGGTGGTCTCAAAGGTCGACGACAAGGCTGACTGCGACGATCCGGCCCTGCCCTACATCGAGCTCTCCGATGGCGGCAAGCGGCAGTACCTCTGCCTGAGCTCGCCGACCGTTGACGAAGGCGCCTCGACGGAGACGTCGTAGCGCCATCGGACGGGAGAGCAGGGGTAGCCATCCTGCCGCCCAGACTCGTCAGGCAGGATTGCCGCATGGCGGACGTAGGGACGGCTCGGGTCCGCGCCCCCCAACTGCGGGGGCGCGGATGGCTCAACACCGGTGGTCGGGAGGTGCCCCTCACCGACCTCCGCGGCAAGATCGTTCTGTTGGATTTCTGGACCTTCTGCTGCATCAATTGCCTCCACGTGCTCGACGAGCTGCGGCCCCTGGAGGAGAAGTACGCCGACGTCCTCGTGGTGATCGGCGTCCACTCCCCGAAGTTCGAGCACGAACGGGATCCCGAAGCGCTCGCAGCGGCCGTCGAACGGTACGGGGTCACCCACCCGGTGCTGGACGACCCGGAGCTGGAGACCTGGCAGCAGTACGCGGCCAAAGCCTGGCCGACGCTCTCCGTGGTCGACCCAGAGGGCTATCTGGTCGCCTCCATGGCCGGTGAGGGGCACGCCGAAGGGCTTGCCCGCCTGATCGACGAGCTGATCACGGCCCATGAGGCGAAGGGCACCCTGCACCGTGGCACCGGCCCGTACGTCCCGCCCACCCCGCCGGCGACGACGCTGCGGTTCCCCGGCAAGGCCGTAGCGCTCGACAACGGCCACCTCCTGGTCTCCGATTCGGCCCGGCACTCGCTGGTGGAGTTAGCACCGGACGGGGAGACCGTGGTCCGCCGGATCGGCTCACAGACCCGGGGGCGGGCGGACGGCAGCCCGACGGAGGCCGCCTTCTCCGAGCCCCAGGGGCTCTGCCTCCTACCCCCGAACGTCGCCCGGATCGCCGGCTACGACCTGGTGGTGGCCGATACCGTCAACCACCTGCTGCGCGGCGTGCGGCTGGCCACCGGCGAGGTACGCACCGTTGCTGGCACCGGCCGGCAGTGGCGCTCGACGGTCGACCAGCGCCCGCACGACGCCTTGTGCGTCGACCTCTCCTCGCCCTGGGATCTTGCGTGGTACAACAACCGGGTCATCATCGCGATGGCCGGCATCCACCAGCTCTGGTGGTTCGATCCGGTGAAGCGGACCACGGGGATGTACGCGGGCACCACCGTGGAGGCGCTGCGGGACGGCCCGCTGGCGGAGGTGTGGATGGCGCAGCCGTCCGGGCTCTCCGTCTCCGCCGATGGCGCCCGGCTCTGGATCGCAGACAGCGAGACCAGTGCGCTGCGGTTCGTCGAAGAGGGTGAGATGCGGACCGCGGTGGGGCAGGGCCTCTTCGACTTCGGCCACGTGGATGGGGCTGCCGCCGACGCGCTGCTGCAGCATCCGCTCGGGGTCTGTGCGCTGCCCGACGGCTCGGTGCTGGTGGCCGACACGTACAACGGCGCCATCCGGCGCTTCGACCCGGAGACCGATACCGTCTCCACCGTGGCCGATGGTCTGGCCGAGCCCAGCGACCTGCTGCTGACCCCGGAGGGTGAGGTCCTGGTGGTCGAGTCGGCGGCACACCGGCTGACCCGGCTCGCGCCGGGCGCCCTCTCCGCCGCGGGGGCCGCCACGGTCGCCGGCGAGCGGCACCGCACCGAGCGCCCACCGACCGACCTCGCGCCGGGGGAGGTGACCCTGGAGGTCATCTTCACACCGGCGCCCGGCCAGAAGTTGGACGAGTCCTTCGGCCCCGCGACCCGTCTGGAGGTCTCGGCGTCCCCACCGGAGCTGCTGCTCGACGGGGGTGGCACCACCACCGATTTGTCGCGGCGGCTGGTCCTCAACACCGAGGTGCCCAGCGGGGTGCTCCAGGTGATCGCCCAGGCGGCGACCTGTGATGCGGGGGTGGAGCACTCGGCCTGCCACCTGACGCGGCAGGACTGGGGTGTCCCGATCCGGGTGACCGACGAGGGGGCCGGTCGCCTTCCCTTGATCCTGCGCGGCCTGGACAACTGACCAGCTCGGTCAGACGAAGGGGCGCAGCGGGATGCCGGCATCGGCGAGGGCGGCGCGGACCTGTCGGGCGGCCGCCACCGCCGCCGGGCTGTCGCCGTGCAGGCAGATCGACTCGACGGGGCAGGGGACGAGCGTACCGTCGACCGCCACGACGGTCCGGTTCGTCGCCATCTCGGCGGCCCGGGCGGCCACCTCGTCCGGCGAGGTCACCAACGCCCTCGGGGCCGAGCGGGGAGTCAGGCGGCCGTTCGGCTGGTAGCCACGGTCCGGGAAGCCTTCCCCGACCACCCGCAGGCCGGCACCGGTGGCGAGTTGGGCGAGCACCGAACCGGGCTGGCAGAGCACCGGCAGGGTCCGGTCGTAGTCGGTCACCGCGGCGACGATGGCAGCCGCCTGCAGTTCGTCGACGGCGGCGGTGTTGTAGAGGGCGCCGTGCGGTTTGACGTAGCGGACGGCGGTGCCAGCCACCCGGCAGAAGGCGTCCAGCGCCCCGATCTGGTACAGGAGGTCGTCGCGGAGCTCTGCGAAGTCGTACGTGATGTGGCGCCGGCCGAAACCGGCGAGGTCGCGGTAGCCGACCTGCGCGCCCACCGCGACGCCGCGTTGCGTGGCGGCGGCACAGATCCGCCGCATCGTCGTCGGGTCGCCGCCATGGAAGCCGCAGGCGACGTTGGCCGAGGTGATCAGCTCCAGCAGGGTCTCGTCGTCGCCGAGCCGCCAGATGCCGAATCCCTCTCCGAGGTCAGCGTTAAGATCCACGGAATCTCACCGTAGTACCCGGCCGGGCCTGCGCGAGGGGGGCCACCTCCTCCACCACCGCGATCACTGGGTAGCCGCCGGTGGTGGGGTGGTCGGCGAGGAAGACCAGCGGTTGGCCGTCGGCGGGCACCTGCACCGCCCCGAGCACGATGCCTTCGCTGGGGAGTTCGCCGGTCCTGGCCCGGGGCAGGGGGGTGCCGGTCAGTCGCGCTCCGACCCGGTTGCTCATCATGCTGATCGTGTACGCGGTGCCGAGCAGCGTCTCGATCGCGGCCGGGGTGAACCAGTCGTCGCGGGGGCCCAGCCGTACCGGGAGCTCCAGCACCTCCGGTGCGGGCGGTGGCGGCACCGGCTCCGAGGTGGGTGGCAGCGGGGTGGCGGGGCCCAGCGGCACCAGATCGCCGTCGCGCAGCGGCACGGGGCCCAGCCCGGCGAGGGTGTCGGTCGACCGGCTGCCAAGCACCGGATCGGTGGCGATTCCGCCGTTGACCGCGACGTAGGAGCGGACCCCGCGACGGGCCGGGCCGATGTCGACGACGGCTCCCTCGGGTACGGCGACCGGTCGGCCGAGGTCGACGGTCTGCCCGGCGACGCGGACGCGGGCCTGGGCGCCGGTGACGGCGAGGGTGCCGGGGCTGCGTAGACGCAGTGCGCAGCCGGTGAGGGTGGTCTCCAGTCCGGCGTGGCCGGGCGGGTTGCCGACGAGGTGGTTCGCCCGGCGCAGGGCCGGGATATCCAGTGCGCCGGAGCGGGGTACGCCGAGGTGTGCCCAGCCGGGGCGGCCGAGGTCCTGCACGGTGGTGAGGGCTCCCGCCCGGATGATTTCGATCATGCGGCCACCAACTGGACACGGGTGCCGGGGGTGAGCAGGGCGGGCGGGTCGCGGTGGACGTCGAAGAGGGTGACGTCGGTCCGCCCGACCAGTTGCCAGCCGCCGGGTGAGGCGGTGGGGTAGATCCCGGCGTAGGGGCCGGCCAGCGCCACCGAGCCGGTGGGGACCTGGGGTCGGGGGGTGGGTCGTCGCGGCACCTGCGGACCGGGCAGGCCGGTGAGGTAGGCGAAGCCGGGGGCGAAGCCGCAGAAGGCGACCCGCCACTCGGCGCGGCTCAACCGGTCGATGGTTTCGGCGACGGTGATGTCCCACCCGGTGGCGACGGCGGGCAGGTCGTCCCCGTCGTAGACGGTGGGGATCTGCACGAGTGGGCCGGGCGGGGTGGCGGTGTGGGGCGGTGGTGTCCAGCCGGGGAGCGCCGCGGCTGTCGCGGCCGGGTCGGGCACGCCGTCGATGAGCACGGTCAGGGCGGCCGGCACGATGTCGACGGCGGTCAGTTCCCCTGCCTGGCGGCGGCGCCACAGCTCGGCCCGCCAGGCCTCGACCTGGTCGGCCGCGGAGCATTCGAGGAGGAGGGCGCTGGCGCCGACTCGCCGGATCTTCATGCTGACATCATCGCCGACGCGGGGGGTGTCTCCTCAACGTGAGACGCTTCACTACCCGCTAGTAACCTACCGTGCCGTAACCTGTCTGCGTGACCATCTCGGCCCCGTCCCGGCTCAAGCCGACGGACATCGGAAAGCCGCGGATGCGCGGCTGGCTGCATGCGTACGCCTTCTTCATCGCCGCCGTCTGCGGCATCGTGCTCTGCGCCATCGCGGCGAGTCGCCCCGGCTGGGCACCCCTGCTCAGCAGTGCCGTCTACAGCCTGACCGTCTGCGGACTCTTCGGCACCAGCGCCCTCTACCACCGCCGGGTCTGGTCCGAGCGCGGCTACCAGATCATGCGACGGCTCGATCACTCGATGATCTTCCTCTTCATCGCCGGGACGTACACCCCGTTCTGCCTGCTGCTGCTACCGCCGGGCAGTGCGAAGGTCCTGCTGTCCGTGGTGTGGGGCGGCGCCGGGGCCGGGGTGGCCCTGCAGATGATCTGGCCGCACGCGCCACGCTGGTTCTCCGCACCGCTCTACCTCGCCCTCGGCTGGGTGGCGGTCGCGGTACTGCCGGACATCCTGCGGGAGGGTGGGGTCACGGCCCTGGTCCTGTTGGCGGTCGGCGGTGCCATCTACAGCATCGGTGCGGTCTGCTACGCGCTGCGCCGCCCGGATCCCTGGCCGTCCGTCTTCGGCCACCACGAGTTCTTCCATGCCTGCACGCTGGTAGCGGCGATCTGCCACCACATCGCCATCTATTTCGCCCTCTTCGCCTGAACGGAGCCGATCGGCGTGCTCCGTCCGTCGACCGGGGCGGACACCGCGAGGGCCGCCATCTACTGCGGCTTGTTCGGCGGCGGCGGGTCGGGCGGGGGCGGCACCACCGAGGTCGGATGGGACAGTCGGCTCTCCTCCACGATCAGGGTGCGCGGCCGGCTGCGACGGTTATGCCAGAACCAGGTGGTGGTCAATAGCACCACCACGCCGGTAAGCATCAGCACCCAGCCGACGGCCCGCAGATCGATCCACCAGACCCTCGCTCGGACGGCAAAGGCCAGGATCGCGCCAACTGCGATGAGGAAGATGCCGCTGCCGATACCCATACGCGCTGCACTCCTTGTGGGGTAGCACCATGGCCTACCCGCCACAAACCATGCCAAACCAACGTAAGCATCCCTGCAAACAGTGACTCCCCGTTACCCGGTTCCGGGTAACAGGGAGTCACTGGAGAGTCCGGAAGTCCGGTCAGAAGGCTTCCTCCGGCAGGTCCATCAGATCGAGGGTCGTGGCCTCGATGCTGCGGCGGTCGGCCCCGATGCGGGGCAACACCTCACGGGCAAAGAACCGGGCCGCGGCGACCTTGCCCTCATAGAAGGCCTTGTCTGCGACGGAAACCTCGCCGGCCAGGGCCCGAAGCGCCACCTCAGCCTGGCGCTGCAGCAACCACCCGACAATCAGGTCACCGACCGCCAGCAGTAGCCGGCGGGAGGCGAGCCCGACCTTGTACGCTGCCCGCGGCTCACCGGCCTGCGCCTCACCGAACCACCCGGTCATGACGCCGAGGATGCTCTGCACCTCGGCCAGGGCCTTACCCAGCGCCAGACGCTCATCCTTGAGCTGCCCATCGGCGACGGCCTGCTCGGACTCGACGAACGCCTGGATCTCACCTGCCACCACCATCAGAGCCTTGCCGTTGTCTCTGACGATCTTGCGGAAGATCAGGTCGAGAGCCTGGATGGCGGTTGTCCCCTCGTAGAGGGTGTCGATCTTCGCATCCCGGACGTACTGCTCCAGCGGGTAGTCCTGCAGGAAACCGGACCCTCCGAACGTCTGCAACGACTCGTGGCCGAGCAGCTCGTAGGCCCGCTCCGAACCGACCCCCTTGACCAGCGGCAACAGCAGGTCGTTGACCCGATTGGCGGTCTGCACCGCCGACTCGTCGCCGGCCGCCTCCGCCAGGTTGATCTTGTCCTGCCAGTTCGCCGTGAAGCAGACCAGGGCCCGCAGCCCCTCGGCGTACGCCTTCTGCAACATCAGCGACCGGCGGACATCCGGGTGGTGGGTGATGGTGACCCGGGGCGCGGTCCTCGATGTCGCCAGCAGGTCGGCGCCCTGCACCCGGTTCTTGGCATAGTCCAGGGCATTGAGATAGCCGGTCGAGAGGGTGGCGATGGCCTTCGTGCCGACCATCATCCGGGCGTACTCGATGATCAGGAACATCTGCCGGATGCCATCGTGCACATCCCCCAGCAGCCAGCCCTTGGCCGGCACACCGTGCTCGCCGAAGGTGAGCTCGCAGGTGTTGGAGACCTTCAGACCCATCTTCTGCTCGAGGTTGGTGGCGAAGACGCCGTTGCGCTCGCCCAGTTCGCCGGTCTCCTCATCGAAGAGGAACTTCGGCACGATGAAGAGTGACAGACCCTTCGTACCCGGCCCACCGGCCCCCTCGACCCCGACCGGGCGGGCGAGGACGTAGTGGATGATGTTGTCGCTCAGGTCGTGCTCACCACTGGTGATGAAGCGCTTGACACCCTCGATGTGCCAGGATCCGTCCGGTTGCGGGATGGCCCGGCTTCGGCCAGCGCCGACGTCCGAGCCGGCGTCCGGCTCGGTGAGCACCATGGTCGATCCCCACTGCTTCTCGATGAAGAGCTTCGCCCACTTCTTCTGCTGCTCGTTGCCCTCCCGGTGGAGCATATGGGCGAAGGACGGGCCGGAGGCGTACATCCAGACCGGGGCGTTGGCGCCGAGCACCAGTTCTGCCAGGGCCCACCAGAGGGTGCGTGGCGCGTTGGTGCCGTCCAGTTCGGCCGGCAGGTCCAGTCGCCAGAACTCCGAGTCCATGAAGGCCTGGTAGGACTTCCGGAACGACTCCGGCACCGGTGCGGTGTGGGTCGCCGGGTCGAAGACCGGCGGGTTGCGGTCGCCATCGGTGTAGCTGGCGGCGAGATCCTCGCGGGCCAGCCGGTCAACCTCGGCGAGGATGCTGCGGGCGGTGTCGACGTCGAGGTCGCTGTAGGGCGCCTGCCCGAACGTCTGGGCGGCGCCAAAGACCTCGAAGAGGTTGAACTCAAGGTCCCGAAGGTTGCTCTTGTAGTGGCTCATGCTGGCAGCCCTCGCTTCCAGGCCAGGTGTTACCGGTCAGTAACTTCAGATGATATTACTCCCCGGTAGCTTTCGACAAGGCCGGCGGGCTGTGTGATTGAGAACACAGCATTCGTCGTGGTCGGGGATCAGCTGTCGGCTGCGCCGACCTCCCAGCTCGGCACAGCGGTCGTCGTGGCCGAACGCGACCCCGTGTACTCCAGCAGCACCAGAGCGATGTCGTCGTCCAGCCGCCCCCGCACCCACTCGATCAGCGCCGTCTCCAGGGAAACCAGCCCGTCACCGACCCGGCCATGCCCCAGCAGCCGCCAGGCACGGGCCGCCGTCGGAAAGAACTCCCCATCCCGGCGGGCCTCCCCCAGCCCGTCGGTGAAGAGCAACACCCGGTCCCCCGGCTCAAGCCGCTCCGTGCGGGGACGTACCACCGGCATGAAACCCAGCGGCGGAGCCGGCGCCGGCGGATCCAACGGGATCACCTCACCGCGGCGCAGCAGCAGCGGCGGCGGATGGCCGCAGTTGACGATCGTCAGCGTGCCACCGCGCTCCTCCACCAACGCCGCGGTCACGAAATCCTCGTCCCCGACGCTCCGCGCCACCGCCCGATCCAGATCGGCGACGACCGCGCGCAGGTCCGCCCGCTCGTAGGCGACATGCCGGTACGAGCCGAGCACGACGCTGGCCAGGCGCACCGCCTCCAACCCCTTGCCCCGCACGTCACCGATGATGATCCGTACGCCGTACGGGGTATCGAGCGCCTCATAAAGGTCGCCACCGATATCGGCGGCCGCCGTCGCGGAGATGTAGCGCCCCGCCACCGCGAGTGTCCCCACCTGCGGACCGAGCGAACGCAGCACCGCCTGCTGCGCAACCGAAGCGAGTTTGGAGAGTTCCGCGATCCGCTCAGCCTGGCGTTCCCGGATGGTCGCCACCCCGGCAGCGATCCCCGTTGCCAGGGCGATGCCGACCACGTTAACCCCGGTGGCCAACGAGAACTCGGCCCCGGTCAGCACGAAGAGAGCGCCGATCACGGTGGCCAAGGCACCCACCGCGAGCACCACCTGCCAGGAAGCGAAGGCGGCCGCCAGAAACGGTGCCGCCGCAACAAGGCCGACATAGTTGGGGTCCCGCCCGTCGGCCAACTCGATCGCGGAGACGATGGCGAGCAGCACGAGAGCCGCGCCGAGACCGGCGCGGGATCCCGGCATCAGCGGGTGGTGGCCCGAGGTCAAGATTTTCATGGGTACGCCACCAGCATGCCTGATCGACCGAGACAAGCTGAACGATGTTGACCTGTCGTCCGATCCGGGTCTGGCCACCCGGCGGCTTTTGTGGCGCACCCGCCGCCGGTACCGGTCGAACGGCTAGGGGGCCAGAATCTCGTACCGCACGTTGATCACGCCGAGGCTCAGGTCGGCGATGGCCCGGAAAGCCGCCCGGGACAGGTCCAGGCAGCGGCCGTCGATGTACGGGCCACGATCGTTGATTCGTACCACCACGGATTTCCCGTTGGCCGGATTGGTCACCTTTACCCGGGTGTTGAACGCCCAGGTCTTGTGCGCTGCGGTCATCGCCTCGGGGTCGAACCGCTCACCGCTCGCGGTGGGCTGCGGCTCGTAGTAGAAGGAGGCGCCGCAGGTACCGCGCGCCACGACGTTGCCGGAGCCGGTCCTGGTCGGACTCGGTGCGGCGGCGCGGGTCGGGCTGGGCGCGGCGGCGCGGGACGGGCTCGATGCGGTCGTCCGGCTCGGGGTCGGTGTCGTGGTACGGCTCTCGCCGCGCGAGGCCCGCTCCGCTGATCGATCCGATAACGGGCTGGTGGACGGGGTCGCCGATTCGGCAGAGGGTGACGGATGGGTCACCTGCGCGTTGGCCGGTACGTCGCCAGTGGTGGAGGTCCGGTTCCAGTGACCGATGCCGACGGCACCACCCGCGGCGAGCGCTACCGCAACAGCAGCTGCGGTGATGATGCCGGCGTGTGGCATGCCGGATGAGGGTCGCCTGTGCCGTCCAGCCACCGATCCATCCTTTTCTTCGACGACAAGATCGGATCGGACCGTACCGAGAACGGCACATCCGACGTCAACCAGCTCATCAGGATTCATCCAGTTTTGCGGTGAAATGTATAGCCAATCATCCGAGCTCGCCGTGGCCCGCCGACGGATAGGGGGCCGGAATCTCGTCCTGGACCGTGGTGCCGGGGGTGGGGCTCACCTCAGCACTCGGCGTAGGACTCGGCTCAGCACTCGGCGTAGGACTCGGCTCAGCACTCGGCGTAGGACTCGGCTCAGCACTCGGCGTAGGGCTCGGGTCGGCCTTCCTGCCCGGCGTCGATGTCGCGCCGGTGGTGGGGCCGGGCGCCGCGGTTCGGGGTTGGCTCGGCCCCACGGTCCGGGGCTGGCTCGGCCCCACGGTCCGGGGCTGGCTGGGTCCCACGACGTTGGGGACTGGTGCCGCGGCCCGGGTCGGGCTCGTCGCGGTCGTCTGGGTCGGGCTCGGTGCCGTGGTGCGGTCCTCGCCACGTGAGGCATGCTCCACCGACCGCTCGGGCAGCGGGTCGGCGGGCGGGATCGTCGATGCATCAGTAGTCGACGGACGGGTGGCCTGCGCGTTAACGCCGTTGGCGTCATCAGCGA
>DASULK010000090.1:0-12347 GCA_036278255.1 Micromonospora sp. | reverse complement strand
TCAGCAGCGGACTCCCAGTCCCAATCCGGACCGGCTTCCCAATCCACCGTGTCCCAGGGAGCGTGCGGACTATTTCCGTGCAGCCGGACAGAGAACCAGTAGTCCTCAACAAAAGCCATGTGCTTGAACAGCCCGCCCAGCGTCATCGACGAAGCGCCGACGGTCGCCAGCAACCCAGCCGCGTCCAGCTCCGAACACTTCCACGCCAGCGTCGCCCGCTGATAGTCCAAAAACCCCATGAGCGTCTCGACTTCACCTGCCGATAAAGGCGGTTCGAGCCGGCCGTATTCGTCTATTCTGGGCACGGCGGTCACTCTAACCCGAGTTGGGCCAACCTTCGTGGTACTTTCGGCCGCAGCGTCGCATGCTGGTGGCAGGCCGTGCCAGGCATGGAGGCGCCCCCGCCCGCGGACCTGGATCAGCACCTGGAGGGCTTGGCGGCGATTATGGAGTCCTCGACCTGTACCTCCACGCGCTTCATCAATGCGAACTGACCGAGCGAAGACCGTCTTGCCCGCCCAGGTTCCGCGGACGAGGTGGATGTTGCGGAACGACCATCACGCGTCCGGATCTCATGACCATCTGAATGGCCTGGGGATCGGAGAGCACCGCCGCGTCGGCGAGCGGGTCGCCATCGACGATGATCAGGTCTGCGTCGAATCCCGGCGCCGCGAGCCCCACCCGGTCGCCGATGCCGAACAATTCGGCATTCACCACCGTCGCCGATCGAATGATTTCAATTGGCTGCTGGACCTTCGCCCGGATACCGAACTCACGGCTCTGGTGGACCTGGGCAGGGCCCAGCAGATCGGTTCCGAACCCCATTTTGACCCCAGCGCTGGCGGCGATACTGAGCGAACCCAGACCCGCATCGATCACGTCGACGACCTTGCGTCGCTGGTTCTCCGGCATCCCCAACTCGGCGCCGAGCTCAAAGATCTTCTCGTACGCCACCAACGTCGGCACCAGGTAGGTGCCGTGCTCCGCCATCAGCGCTGCGGTCTCCGCATCGATCAGGTTGCCGTGCTCGATGGAACGCACACCAGCACGTACCGCGCGTCCCACGGCCTCAGCCGTATAGGCATGAGCCAGCACGTACGCCCGTCGCGCCTCCGCTTCCTCAACCGCTGCCCGCATCTCGTCCAGCGTGTACTGAAGCGTCCAGATCTCATCGGTCGGTGACGAGATACCGCCCGACGCCATGATTTTGATGTGGTCCGCTCCCCGCTTCAGCTCGTCGCGCGCGGCTCGCCGTACCTCGTCGACCCCGTCCGCGATGCGGGCAAACGGACTGCGGTGGTGAGCAGCGCAACCGATTTCCGCGGACCACACATCGCCGTGGCCGCCGGTCTGTGACAACGCCCGACCGGAGACAAAGAGCCGCGGTCCTCGGATGAGGCCGAGCTCAACGGCCCGGGCCAGTCCACGGTCGCCGCCACACGGATCACGGACCGTCGTGAACCCTCGGGCCAAAGCCGACTCGAGCGCCCGACCCGCGAAGTGCGCGAGCAGCGTCATCGGCCAGTCCAGCAGTGACGCGACGTCCATGGACGGGATCATCGGATGAAAATGGGCGTCCATCAGGCCAGGCATCACGACCCGGTCCCGGGCATCGATGACCTCTGCCCCTGCCACCCGGACGCGGGTGCCGATCTCGACGATACGACCTTGTTCGATGGCGATGCGAACGCCGGACTGATAGTCACCCGCCGTAACGTCAAGAACGCGGGCGTTGATGATGACGGTCGGGCCCGCAGGCGGTGAAACAGGCGAAGGAGTGCTCATGCCCTGCCCCCATTCAGTACGGATTCCGGGCGGAGACCCGCCGCCGGTCACCGACGACGATCATTTCGAGGGGCCCGCCCACTCACGGCGAACCCGGCCGATATGGGTACGAATCAGCTCCTCCAATTCGGCGGCCTTCCCGGCTTTGATGAGCTCGCACATCTGGACGTGTTCGCGCGCACTGTTGACAAGCTGACCCGACTCGCGGAGACCGGACAGGCCATAAAGGCGCGCCTGAGACCGCAGATCCGCCACGATGCGGACAAGACGATGATTGCCGCCCGCGCTCAGCAGACGGACATGGAACTCGTGGTCAGCACCGATGTACCTGATGAGGTCGCCCTCGGTGGCCGCCGCCACGATCTCCTCGGCAAGATTTTGCAGCACCTCGAGGAACTCGGGCGTGATGCTCCCGATCGCTTCAGCCGCGGCAGGTGGCTCGAGCAACTCCCGGATCCGGGTGATCTGATCAAGATCGGCGTCGGAGACCGTGGTTACCTGGAAGCCCTTGTTACGCACCGGGTGAACCAGGCCCTGCTTGACGAGGTCGAGCATCGCCTCACGGACCGGTGTCGCCGAGACACCGAACCGCTTAGCCAGGTCAGGTGCCGAGTAGAGCTCTTCCGGCTTCATCTCTCCAGAGACGATCGCGTTACGCAGCGCATCAGCGACTTTTTCGCGCAGGCTCATCCGACGCGCGAAGGTCGGAAGAGTTAACTTCGAGGAATCTGCCATCTCTCGTATCTTCTGTTAGTCATCCTTGGTCACGTGCACTAAGGGGAAACCGCCTCAGGGCTGCGGAAGACAACATACTTCGTGTGCAATAAGTTGGGCCGCTTGGGGTGCCCCCGCAATGGCCGCCGTATCGGGCGCGACAGCAGCGCGAAGAGTCGGTACGCCGGTGGAGCCGGCGGACGCTTCCCATCAAGCACCCGTGAGACCGACGCTGAGCTGCTCTTCCTGCCCGGATATTCACCACAACTGACCTGCAACGAATGGGGCTGGAAAAGCGCCCACATATTCGACGGACCCTCTTTCAACTCTAGAGGAGAAAACCCTCGGGGAAAGGGTCCGACGGGTCGAGGAAATATTGCGCCGTACCGGTGATCCAGGCCCGACCGGTAATGGTCGGGATGATCGCGGCCCCGCCGGCTATCGTCGTCTCCTCCACAATGCGTCCTACGAATCTACTGCCAATCAGCGACTCGTTCACAAAATCCTCATTCAGCCCGAGCTCGCCTCTGGAGAAGAGCTGCGCCATCCTGGCTGAGGTTCCGGTACCGCACGGCGACCGGTCGAACCACCCCGGATGGATGGCCATCGCGTGTCTGGAATGGCTCGCCGTTGAGCCGGACGCGATCAACTGGACGTGGTGGCAGACGTTGATGTCGGGGTTCTCGGGGTGTATCGGCGGGTCATGCCTGTTGATGGCGGCCATGATGGCGAGCCCCGCGTCAAGGAGCTTCCGCTGCTGCGCGAGGTTCACTTCCAGCCCGAGCTGTTCGGCATGCACCATCGCGTAAAAGTTGCCGCCGTACGCGAGATCGTATGTGGTGGTGCCCCAGCCCGGCACCTCGACCACGGCGTCGAGACGGTCCGTGAAGGAAGGCACATTGCGGATTGTCACCGACTCGGCTACCCCACCGGACGTAGCCACCTCCGCGACCACCAGTCCGGCCGGCGTGTCGAGCCGGATCGTCGTCACCGGCTCCGTCACCTCCACCATGCCGGTCTCAACCAGCACGGTGGCCACGCCGATGGTGCCGTGCCCACACATCGGTAAGCAGCCGGACACCTCTATATAGAGAACCCCCCAGTCAGCGTCCGGCCTGGTCGGTGGCTGCAGGATCGCACCGCTCATCGCAGAGTGGCCGCGAGGCTCGAACATCAGCAACCGTCTGATGCCGTCGGCATGCTCCTGGAACCACTGCCGACGCTCGAACATCGTCGCGCCGGGTATCACGCCGACTCCGCCGGTAATGACCCGCGTCGGCATCCCTTCGGTATGTGATTCCACACTCTGGAACAGCCGTCTGGATCGCATCGTCACCCTCCGCCCCCGCCTCAGCCGTACTTGGCAGCGACCCGCTCGGTCAACTCCCGGATCTCCGCCGCATCCTTCGGCAGCAGCGGCTGACGCGGCGGGCGGCACGGTCCGCCGTAACGGCCCACCACATCCATCGAAAGCTTGATCGCCTGAATGAACTCGGTGTTGAAGTCCCAGCGCAGCAGCGCGTGGATGTCCCGGTAAAGAGGCAACGCCGTCTCGATGTCGAGGGCGAGCGTGGCCTCGTAGAGCTGAACACAGAGTCGCGGGAAGGCGCTCGGGTAGCCAGAGACCCACCCCTTCGCGCCGGCCAGACCCACTTCCAACAAGGAATCATCGGTGCCGATGAGGATGTCCAGGTCGGGCGCCAGCTCCCGGATGCGGTAAGCGCGTCGGGTGTCACCGGTGAATTCCTTGACCCCGACGACAAGGCCCTCCTTGTGCAGCTCGGCGAGCAACTCGGGCTGCATGTCGATCTTGGTGTCGAGAGGATTGTTGTAGGCCGAAATGGGCAGACCTGCCTTCGCAACCTCACGAAAGTGCTCGATGACGGAGCGCTCGTCGCCCCGGTAGGCGTTCGGCGGCAGAGCCATCACCACCTGTGCGCCCGCCTCGGCGGCCTGCTCGGCCCACGCCCGAGCCTCCCGCGCGCCGTAGGCGCCGACGCCGGGCATGACGGTGAACCCCTCCGGCGCGGCTTCGACGGCGACACGCACCATGGTGGCCCGCTCCTCGGCCGTCAGAACCTGGTACTCACCCAAGGATCCGTTCGGGCATACCCCGTGACAGCCATTGTCAGCCAACCACCGCACGTGCTCGGCGTAGCGATCGAAATCGACGGACAGGTCCTCCCGGAACGGGACGGGCGTGGCCACCAGGACACCGTGCCAGGGCTTACGCGTCTCCACCGTTGTCTCCCCTCGGTCAGACGTTGCATGTCATGCATTTACGGTGGGTAGCCGGGGTCGGCAGGATCCGGCCTCCCTCGGCCGAGGCGGTTCACCCTCGGCCAGCTTGCTCAGGTGACGAGTGATCCGTTGACCCGCCGCGGAAGACCCGCCGGACTTGCGTCGCGCAACTCTGCCGGCAGGATCTCCTGCGGCGCGTTCTGATAGCTGATCGGTCGCAGCCAACGCTTGATTGCGCCAGCGCCGACCGAGGTGTATCCGCTGTGGCTGGTGGACGGATAGGGGCCACCGTGATGCGTCGCCCATGACACCGCGACACCGGTCGGGTACCCCCCGAACACCAACCGCCCCGCCCGCCCGCGAACAACCTTGTGCAGTCGGTCCAGGAGCGGCACCTCGGTGGGTGAGACGTGGAGCGTAGCGGTCAGCTGGCCGGTCAGCCGGTTCAGGGCATCGACCAGTTCGTCTACATCGCGGTAACCGACCACCAGCGACGTCGGGCCGAAGCACTCTTCGAGCAGGTCGTCGGTGAGGTCCGAGGCGTCGACACCGAACATCACGGGCCGGGCCTTCCCCGGCACATCCGCAGCCGATTCGCCGATCAGGCACAGCCGGGCATCCTCACGCCGGCGCTCCGTTTCCTGCACGAACGCCTCGTAGATGCCAGTGTTCAGCAGCCGCCCCGGCTCGGTACGGGCGATGGCGGCAGCGAGATCGGCGCGCAAGCCGTCCCCCTGCGATCCGGCGGGCACAAAGAGCAGACCCGGCTTCGTGCAGAACTGTCCCAGGCCCAAGGTCGCCGAAGCGACATAACCAGCCGCAATCTCAGCCGAGTTCTCCGCCGCGGAGACCGGGGACACCACCAGCGGATTGAGGCTGCCGAACTCGCCGTAGAAGGGAATGGGCCGCGGACGGGCCGCCGCGAGTTTGTGGAGTTCCCGGCCACCGCCGAGCGAACCGGTAAAGCCAACGGCAGCCACCGCCGGGTGCACCACGAGGTCCACCCCGGCCTGGTGGCCTTCGACGAGGCCCAGGACGCCCTCGGGCAGCCCTGCCTCGCGCAGGGCGGGTCGCATCGCCGCGAAGGATCGCAGACTGGTCTCGGGATGGGACGGGTGCGCCTTCACCACCACGGGACAACCCGCCGCCAGAGCAGAGGCGGTGTCGCCTCCCGCGACGCTGAACGCGAAGGGGAAGTTACTGGCTCCGAAGACCCCTACGACGCCGACGGGCAGCAGCATCCGACGCAGATCAGGGCGCGGACCCAGGGGCGTCTCCCCCGGGGGATCGATGGTGGCCTCCAGGTAGGAACCTTCGCGCAGCACCTCGGCGAAGAGCCGGAACTGGTAGCACGACCGGGTGAGTTCGCCGTTGAGCCGGTCTACACCGAGGGCGGTCTCCTGATGGGCGATGGGAATGAGGCGCTCGCGTTCGGCTTCCAGCGCCTCCGCGATGCCGTCAAGAAGCGCCGCCCGGCCAACTCGGCCATGCCGCTCCAATGCCTCGAACGCCTCGTCGGCATCTCGCACGACAGGATCGACCTGAATCATGAGGTTTCCCTTCCGAAATGCGACCAGCCGTCCGACAACCCTGTTGCCACGCCCCGTCAGACACGAGGAACTGTATTACGTAACATGTGAAATGTCACCTCTCTGTCGTGAGATGGTGAGCGGCTTGAGCCCGTGCCAGCAGTCCCAGCGGAACGGGCGAGGCGATCGACGGACCCGCCAACCCGAGCGGATCGAACGACCGCCCCGCCGCCGTCGCCGCGATCCGGCCGGTGGAGTGCCCACATACCCTGCCCTGGCACCAGCCCATACCGGCCCGAGTGAAGCGCTTGGCGGAACGGGCGTCCAGCGCACCGAGCTCTCCCACCGCCGCACGGATCTCGCGTGCTGGAACCTCCTCACAGCGGCAGACGACCGTGTCATCAGAAAGCCACGACTGCCAACCGTCCCGCAACGAGTGAACCTCGTGCATGACGGCCGCGAAAGCGCGCAGCGCCCGGCGCCGCCGGCGCTGCCGCGACGAGATCGCGCGGGCCGCATCTCCGGCTGCCGCCCGACCAGCGATAGACCCTTCCAGGACCGCCAACTGCGCGCCGCCCACACCACACGCCTCCCCCGCCACATACACTGACTCCACTGAGGACTGCTGAAGGTCGTCAACACAAACCACCAGTGATCCGTCAACATCGGCACGGGTCTCGCACCCCAGGGCAAGCGGCAACTCCAGCTGTGGCGTGAACCCCCAGCCAACAGCGATCGCATCGCAATCGATGACGCGCTCTGAGCCAGCGATGACACGCCAATGCGCGTCGAGGCGGGCCACCGTTACCGCGGCAAGACTGTCAGTCCCGTGTGCGGCGACGACGGCGTGCCGCACCCGGTAGGGCACCCGGTGCCGCAGTAGCGTCGCGGCGTACCCGGCACCTTCGGCGAGTTTGCCGACCACCGGCAGCACCGACCGTGCCTGGCGCACCCATCGACGAGGCGAATTCGCCTCGAAGACACCGACCACCTCCGCTCCCCGGGCGGACAAACCGGCCGCGACGGGCAGCAGGAATGGTCCGGTGCCACCGACGGCGATCCGGCGCCCCGCCAACACCTGGTGGCCTTTCAGCAGCGCCTGCGCTCCCCCGGCGGTGTAGACCCCCGGAAGATCCCATCCCGGAAACGGGACTTGACGATCGAAGGCCCCCGGCGCCAGAACAAGGGCCGCCGCAGCGATCTCGACCTCGACGCCGTCGGCCATCGCCCGGACGACAAACGAGTTCTTTTCCCGCTCAATCGTCCACACCTGGTGCTGCAAGAACCATGCCGCCGGAGCGGCCCGGCGCACCAGCGAACGGTAGGCCGCAGTTCCCTGATGAAGATCGGCAACAGCGGCATAGTCGCCGCTCGGATGCCGCCAGTACTGCCCGCCCGGCTGGCTGGCCGAGTCGATGAGAGCGACACTGGCCCCGGCGCGGACGGCGGCGGCAGCCCCGGCCAAGCCACCCGGACCCGCCCCGATCACCGCGACGTCATACCGTGAGGTGGCCATGGCCATCCCCCTCCTGTCGACGGACGACCATGCCGGCTCTGGCAGGAATGAGGCAGGCCCGCTGATTGGGGGTGCCGTCGATCTCCACCAGACAGTCAAAGCAGACACCGATGCCGCAGAAGATGCCGCGCGGGCGACCGGTCAGCCGGGTACGCCGCCAGGAACGCATCCCGACGTTGACCAGCGCCGCACCGACACTCTGGCCCGGCCTGAACTCGATGCGACGACCGTCGAAAATAAAAATATCCATCATCCGAATCGCTCCGGTCTGAAGGGGCTCAGATCCATATCGGTGGCGCCCCCGGAGAGCACCTGCGCCACCAGAAGGCCGGTGGCCGCCGCGAGCCCGATGCCGGCCCCCTCGTGGCCGCCAGCATGCAGCAGTCCGGGAGCCCGCGGGTCGGCCCCGATGACCGGCAAATGATCCGGGCAATATGGGCGGAAGCCATGGTAGGCCCGGATCATCACGACTTCGGCGAGCACGGGGAAGAGTTCGATCGCCTGCGCTGCCAGCGCACGCAGCACCGGCACCGAGAGGGTGCGGTCGAAGCCGACCCGCTCGCGGCTCGAGCCGATGAGGACCGGGCCGGAGGGGGTCCCCTCCACCACGGGCGATGTCTGCAGACCCGCCCCAGAACTCGCCACGTCGGCGACGTACTCCGCGGCGTAAACCTTGTGCCGCACGACCGGTGGCAGCGGCTCGGTGACCAGGATGAATCCACGCCGCGGCAGGATGGGAACCTTGACCCCGGCCATGCCGGCGATCTCACCGCCCCACACTCCGGCGGCGTTGACCACCGCGGCCGCGGCGATGTCCCCGGTGCCCGTGCGTACACCGGTCACTCGATCCCCATCGCGCAGCAGAGCACCGACCTCGACACCCAACCGCACCTCGGCCCCGGCCATGCGCGCCGAGCGCAGCAGCCGCGCGGCGGCCAGCATAGGCTGCACCTGGGCATCTTGTGGATAAAAAGCCCCACCGAGCAGTTTTCTGCTCAGCCACGGTTCGTAATCGGCGAGCTCATCCGATGCCACCGCCCGCACATCCACCCCCGCCCGCCGCTGGGCCTCGGCAAGCGCTACGAGGCCGTCGAGGCTGGCTGGCGTAGCAGCGACGACCAGACCACCCTTCGGCTCGTATTCGAAGCCGCGGATCTCCTGGGCCAGTTCGCTCCACAACCGGGCAGAGAGTTGGGCCAACTGAAGCTCCGGCCCGGGCGGCTTGTCAGACACCAGCAGATTGCCCTCACCAGCCCCGGTGGTGCCGCCGGCGACCGCGCCGCGGTCGACCACGGTCACCCGCAGTCCGGCCCGGGTGGCGAACCACGCGCAGGCGGCGCCGACGATGCCGGCGCCGATCACCACCACGTCCGGCCTGGTCATCCGCGTTTGGCTTTCGTACCCGGCCCCGCCGGTCGGCGCTGGCCGGCGGTCCGTGCCCCGATGGGCTCGCCCCGCTGTCTGGTCACCACCCTAGGCTTCGGGGCCATACCGGGTGCCGGCTGGATCCGACCAGCCTTGATCTCCTCCGCGTAGTGACAGGCGACCCGGTGGCCGACGGCAAGCATCCGCAACGCCGGCTGTTCGTCAGCGCAACGAGTGGCCTGCCGCCAGGGACAGCGGGTATGGAATCGGCAGCCGGTGGGCGGATCAGCCGGCGACGGCGGACTCGGGCCGGAGAGCATCGAAATGACGTTGTCCGGCCGTTTGCCCGACGGCCGCGTAATCACCGGCACCGACCGGATCGACACCGAAATCGCATTAGAAATCAAGTTTGCCGAATCGCTCGGGGTCCGCGGTGCTAACGCTGGGCTGCACAGCGAGCGCGGCGAAAGCCTGCGGCGGGTCGAGAGTGTCCTCGACCGGCATGGCCGGGTCCGAGACCTCGCGCCCATGGTGCAGCCCGTCTCGCCGGCGGAGCTGGCCGAACTCGCCGATGAGGCCGAAGGCCGCACCGGTGCGGAGGTTCCTGACATGGCCTCCTGGTACCGCCTCACCATGTCGTCCGAGGAAACCAACAGGCTGACCTTCAACAATCCCCGACCGCCGCGGCAACGATAGGCAAGCTCGCTGCCGGCAGGCCCACCTCTGCCAGGTTGCCCGAGGTGGGCCTGCCGCCGTGGCTGCGGCCCCGGCGACCGGTGGCAGCCGACATCGGCGGCTCGGGCACGGAGGCGCGGACATGTTCGGAGCCATTCCGGTCATCGCGAAGAGGGTCACGAATCTATTCGGCAACCGCCGACCGGGCTTTCCGATAGCGACACCGGAATCGTCAGCGACAACCTACCAACGCGTAGAGTGAGGGCTTTGTGGAATGACAGCTCGGGATTCCACCTATACCCACAGCAGACGGACCCGGCCGGCCCGCAACCGCCTGGACCTCAAGGCCCGACACGTAACCGAGATTGCAGACTGCCTGCTCGACCCATTGACCGGCTCCGTTCCGCCTGGCTATGGTCCCTCCAACCCAGAGCCAGTGACGCAGGACACGCGGGGCAAATCGCCCATCCGGCTAGCTGCTGCATTGGCTTCCCTCTGTGAGTTCGTTACCACGAACTCACCGCTTGGAGGTGCATCTGCAGTGCGAACAAACCGACGATGGTATCGATATGCTGGGCTGACAATTGCTGCCGTACTGGCGACCGCATTGCCGGGTACGGCGACAGCGGCAGACAACCCCGTTCCTGCCGGGGCATCCAAGGCACACGACCAGAAGATTCTTGCGCGCGTTGATGCGCAGCGGGCGGTTGAGCATGTCCGGGTATTGAGCGAGGACATCGGCCCGCGTCCGGGTGGCACCGAATGGGAGTGGGAGGGTGCCCGCTACATCGGGTCCACCCTGGAGTCCTACGGCTACTCGGTTGAGTACCAGACCTTCGCCGTGGCCAACCAGTACATCGGTCACATGACCCTGCCGGACGGCACCACCTGGATGACGGGCGCGTCCACCCGCGGCGCCTTCACCGATGACGCCCCGGTTACCGGCGGCTTGGTGGATGCGGGCACCGGCCTGGCAGCCGAGTACCCGGCCGACGTGACCGGCAAAATCGTGCTGATGACGGCCGGCTCGAGCGCCGCCGCTCGGAACACCCAGGCGACGCTGGCCGTCAACCGCGGTGCTGTCGGCATGCTGCTGATCAACACCGCCGGCGCACGCGGCGCCAAGGCTGGCGCAAACAACCCCAGCCTGAGCGTCGACGTCGCCGTCCCGGTCCTCGGTGTCGGTCAGGCCCACGGCGAGTGGCTACGTGAGCGTCTCGCTGCTGGCGAGACCGACCTGACCATCCGCAACAAGGTGCACAGCAACCTGGAGTCCGTCAACGTCATCGCAACGCGGCCGGCCCAGACGCCCGCCCCGGGCGACCCCGTGGTGGTCGTGGGCGCGCACCTCGACAGCGTGGTCGGCGCACCCGGCGCCAACGATGACGCCTCCGGTGTTGGCCTCGGCCTCGAACTCGCTCGGGTGATGAAGTCCTACAACACCGACAAGGAGCTGCGTTTCGCGTTCTGGGGCTCGGAAGAGCGTGGCCTCCTTGGTGCACGGCACTACGTCAACCAGCTCAGCGATGCCGAAGCCAACCGGATTGTGGCCATGTTCCAGGCCGACATGGTCGCCACCAGCCACCTGGGCGCCACGCACTTCTACGCCATGACCAACGACGGCCGGACCAACGTGGTGACCGACGCCGCAGTGGCTGCCGGTGCCCGGCAGGGTGACTCGAGCGTCCTGCCCGGCCACTTCGGGTCGAGCGACCACGTGCCGTTCGCCCAGCGCGGCATCCCCGCGGCGCTCTTCATCTGGATGCACGTCGCCAGCTGGAGCCCGCTCGTCTACGAGATCGAGCGGATCTACCACACGCCGGAAGACACCATCGCGCTCAACATCAGCCCCGAGCGGATGCAGATCGCGCTCAACATCGTCGGTGCTGCCGTCTTTGACGTCGCACGGAAGCCCGTGCCGGCACTGGACCAGCAGCCCGAGCCCGTCCTGGTGCCCTAGCTTCCGCACCTAGCTTCGGGTTTTCAGCTGGCCCGAGTTCCCATCCAGGGGGCTCGGGCCAGCGCTATTTCTAGAGCGAGGTAACCGGCACGACCCGGGCCGGGGCGATCGCGCGGTGCAACCGCCTGGTCAGCTCGTCCAGGGGCAGTGGCTGTTGCGACGCAGCCAGGACGACATTGCCGAAGTGGCGACCCCGCAACTGCCCAGGGTCGACGAACAACGCGACGTGTTTGAAGAACGAGGCCGCGAGCGCACCTTCCGCTTCGGCTGCCTTCATGTCGGCCTCCGACGGGACATTGGCCAGGTAGATGCCGTCAGCGACGAGGACCCGGGCAACCTCGTCGAGCATTTCGCGGCCGACGAGGTGAGCAGGCACGTTCTCGCCGTCGAAAGCGTCGCGGATGATCACGTCGTGCGACGCTGACGGCAACGTCCGCACCCCCTCCAGCGCGTCACCGACCTGGAAGCGCAGGCCTTCGATCTCGTGCACCCGGAAGGCGTAGGCCACCATCCTGAGCAGTTCGCTGTCGATCTCGAAGACGACCTGCTCCGAGCCGGGACG
>DASULK010000089.1:0-16038 GCA_036278255.1 Micromonospora sp. | reverse complement strand
CGTGCGGAGGAGCCGACCTGTTGCCACTGCGGCAGGAAGGTGGCCAGCGCAGAGGCCGGAGCGGGCTCGATCTCCCGCCTCAGGGCAGCCAGCGAGCGGCGCCGTAACAGCCGCAGCACCTCGGCGTCACACCATTCGGGTTGGGCCGCCACCGCCGCGTCGGCTATCGGGGTGAATTCGCCGCTGACGACCCGGCCGGTGGCGGAGAGCCGACGCAGCGCCTGTTCGACGACGAAGATCCCGAGCCCGAACCGGGCGGCGCAGGCCGCAGCCGGAAACGGACCGTGGGTGCGGGCGTAGCGGGCAACCAGATCCCTGAGCGGGTCGACGACCGGCTCCAGGTAGGCCGCCGCCACCCCGACCGGCAGGGCCACGCCGAGCGCGTCCTGATAGCGGCCGGCGTCCTCGACGGCGATCCATCGGTCCTGGCCGGCGATGCGGATCCGCAGGATCCGTCGGGCCGCCTCCAGCGGCGCCAGCCAGGCGCGGTCGACCCCACGTTCGGCTAGCTCCGCATCGGACAGGTCGCCGAGCAGCCGGAGCAGTTCGATGACGTCTTCGGCGTCGCGGGGCCGACGCTGCTCGGTCAGCCAGCGAAGGTGCCGGGTGGTCTCGCCGACCACCGCCGGGTCCAGCAGTTCGCGCAGGTCGACCCGGCCGAGTAGCTCCGACAGCAGAGTCGGGTCGAGCGCCAGCGCCGCTGCCCGCCGCTCCGCGAGGGGGGCGTCGCCCTCGTAGAGGAAGGCCCCTATGTAGCCGAAAAGCAGCGAGCGGGCGAACGGCGACGGTTGGGGCGTCTCCACCTCGACCAGCCGCATCTTCCGGCCGGCCAGATCCCGCATGAGCGCGCTGAGCCCGGGCAGGTCGAAGACATCCTGCAGGCATTCCCGGGCGGCTTCCAGAGTGATCGGGAAGTCGGTGTAGTCGCGGGCGACGTCGAGTAGTTGAGCTGCCCGCTGGCGCTGCTGCCACAGCGGTTGACGTCGGCGGGGATCGCGGCGGGGCAGCAGCAGCGCGCGGGCGGCGCACTCGCGGAACCGGGCGGCGAACAGGGCCGAGCCGCCCACCGCTTCCTCGACCAGCCCGGCGACCTCGTCAGCATCGAATGCGACCAGATCGGCGCCCGGCGGCTCCGCGACGGTATCGGGCAGCCGGACGACGATGCCATCGTCGGCGGGCATCACCTGCGCGTCGAGGCCATAACGCTCGGCCAGTCGGCTTCCGATAGCCAGGGCCCACGCGCCGTTGAGCCGCGCGCCGAGCACGGAGTGGATGACCAGCCGCCAGTCGCCCAGCTCGTCGCGGAAGCGTTCGACCACCACCGTGCGGTCGTCGGGCACCGCCCGGGTGGCCGTACGTTGGTCACGCAGGTAGGCCATCAGATTGCCCGCCGCCCAGTCGTCCAGGCCGTTGGCGCGGAGCGCCGTGATCGCCGCCTCGTCATTCTGTCGGAGCAGCGCCCGCAGCCGGGCGCCGATGGCCCGCCCCAGCTCGACGGGGCGGCCCGGGGTGTCGCCTTTCCAGAAGGGCATCCGGGCGGCCTGGCCGGGGGCGGGGGAGACCAGCACCCGATCAGGGGTGATGTCCTCGATGCGCCAGGTGGAGGAGCCGAGCAGGAAGACATCCCCGGTCCTCGACTCGTAGACCATCTCCTCGTCGAGCTCGCCAACCCGGACGGGGCGCTCGGCGCCGGCGAGGAAGACCCCGAACTGGCCTCGGTCGGGGATGGTGCCACCGCTGGTCACCGCCAGCCGCTGCGCTCCGGGACGTCCGGTGAGCAAATCTGTGGCGCGATCCCAGACGAGCCGAGGCCGTAGTTCGGCGAAGGCCGTGGACGGGTAGCGCCCCGACAGCATGTCCAGCACCGCCTGCAGAGCCGAGTCGGGCAGTTCGGCGAAGGGGGCAGCGCGGCGGATCAGCGCGGCGAGGTCGGTAACCCGCCACGGGTCGAGCGAAACCATCGCGATGATCTGCTGAGCGAGTACGTCAAGGGGGTTGCGGGGATAGCGCAGCTCCTCGATCGCGCCGTCGCGCATCCGCTCGGCCACCACCGCACAGGCGAGCAGGTCACCGCGGTGTTTGGGGAACACCACCCCTCGGGAGACCGCGCCGACCTGGTGGCCGGCCCGGCCAATGCGCTGCAGGCCGGTGGCGACACTCGGCGGGGCCTCGATCTGCACGACGAGGTCCACCGCTCCCATGTCGATGCCCAGCTCCAGGCTGGAGGTGGCGACCACGGCCGGTAGTCGCCCCGCCTTCAGGGCCTCCTCGATCTGTTTGCGTTCCTCTTTGGCCACACTGCCGTGGTGGGCTCGGGCGATGATCGGGGGAGCGCCACCGGACATCCCGGATGAGCCCATGATCTCCGCCGGTAGCCGGGCGGGAGGATCGGTGCTGCGGATTTCGGCGGCCAGCTCGTTGAGGCGGGCGCAGAGCCGTTCGGCGCTCCGGCGGGAGTTGGTGAAGACGATGGTCGACCGGTGTGCCCGGATCAGGTCGGCCACCCGTGCCTCGACGGCCGGCCAGATGGAGGCGCGGCGGGGGGTGTCGGGTTCCTCGCCGGTCGGCTCAGGCTCTTCGTCGAGGCGCGTCATGTCCTCGACCGGCACCTGGATACGGACGTCGATCGTCTTCGTCTGCGGGGGCTGCACCACGTCGACCGGGTGGGCACCACCGAGGAAACGGGCAACATCGTCGATCGGTCGTACGGTGGCGGAGAGGCCGATGCGTTGAGCCGGGCGGGGCAGCAGGTCATCGAGGCGCTCCAGCGACAGTGCCAGGTGGGCGCCGCGCTTGGTCGCGGCGACGGCGTGCACCTCGTCGAGGATCACGGTCTCGACGCCGCGTAGCGAGTCGCGCGCCTGGGAGGTCAACAGCAGAAACAGCGACTCGGGGGTGGTGATGAGGATATCGGGCGGCGTACGGGTGAAGGCTCGGCGTTCACCCGCCGGGGTATCACCGCTGCGCAGGCCGACGGTGATGTCCGGCGGCGGTAGCTCCAGGCGGGCTGCGGCGTGCCGGATGCCGGCCAGCGGTGCGCGGAGGTTCCGTTCGACATCGACGGCCAGCGCCTTGAGTGGGCTGATGTAGAGCACCCGGCAGCGGTGCCGCGGATCGGTGGGGGCGGACTCGCGGGCGAGCCGGTCCAGGGACCAGAGGAACGCCGCGAGTGTCTTGCCGGAGCCGGTGGGGGCGACGACGAGGGCATTGCGGCCGGCACCGATGCTCTGCCATGCCTCCGCCTGGGCGGGCGTGGGCGCGGCGAAGGTGGCGGAGAACCACTCGCGGGTCGCCGGCCCGAACTGCCCCAACACATCAGCCACGCCTTCTATCGTGCCTCGAGCGGGTGACATGGTCCCATCGCCGAGCGCGGTGTGGGCGAGAGCGGCACCATGATGAAAGTTACTGAATGTATGGGCTCAGTTACTTGCCCGTATTGTGTGGGGTGCAGTAACTTCTCCGGCAGCGCCAGGTCAGCAGGGAGGTGGGCCCGGATGACCGGAATCTATCGAGACATCCAACATGAAACGGATATCCTTATTCGCCAGGTTGACCGGCGCCTTGCCCGGCTGCAGCTCAACCGAAGCGGCCAAGATCTTGTGCTGGCTGAACTCATCGCTGCGAGCCTGCGTCAACTGGTCATCGGCACCGCCCGGGCCAGCGCCGCCGACCGGGCACGGGTCCGCGCCGCCGTCCGCTTCTTCGTTCTCCGTCGGGAAGGGCACAGCTCGGCCCTCCCCGCCCGTCCGCTCGATGTCGACCAGCGAGTCGTCAACGACGTGGCGCGGCAGTTGGGGCGGGCCGACCTGATTATCAAGTCTTCCACGGAGAGTCATGCTCTCCATCAGGCGCCAGACCAGCCATGCCCGATAGCCGATGAGGTTGCGGCTGGCCCGCCAGTTAAACTGACCCCCTGACGACAGCGCGGAGGTTGCATGCGGGTGGACATATGACGCGCCGACCGGTCGGTCGGCTGGTTGCGGCTGTCCTCCTCGCCATCCTTCTGGGTACCTCCGTACACGGTGCGAGCTCCGTCGCCGCGCCGATCAGTGCCATCGCCACCGCCCACGCCTCCATCGGTGCCGCCCTCTTCCGCTCCACCTCCTTTGTGGAGCATGATGAGGACAGGGTGACCCCCGGCCGTGCCGCAACACAGCGTTGGATCGACGAGGAGTTCCGGCCACCACCGGACGAGTCGTTGCCGGATCATCACCTGCCGACGCTGCCCGCTGCGGTCAATCCCGCCGCTTCGCTGACCGCACCCTCCACCTCGGCCGCATCGCCGCTTGCCGGACCCGACGAGACGGTGAGCTCCGGGTCCCCTCCCGCTCACCCCAGCCGCGCCCCTCCCGCCTGAGGTAGACCTGCCGGACTCGGTAACGATGCCGCCTCTGACAGGTTCGCCGATCGCTGGCCGATACCGCGATCTCCGCTGCCGGGCCAACGCGCCACCAGCCCCGGTGGAGAACTCGCGCTGACATTCTGGGAGTACGCGTGCTGCTGTTGCTGACCTTCCACCTGGCAATGGCGCTGGCTGCGCCACTGCTGGTCCGATGGTGGGGTCGGCGGGCCTGCTATCTGCTGGCGGTGGCCCCGGCGGCGGCCTTCGTCTGGGCGCTGGCCAGCACCGACGCAGTGCGCGACGGTGGAGCCCTCGTCGAAACATATCCGTGGATCCCCGCGCTCAGACTCGACCTGGCACTGCGACTGACCACCCTCTCCTGGCTGATGGTGCTGCTGGTCGGCGGCGTCGGAGCCCTGGTGCTGATCTACTGCGCCCGCTACTTCACCGGCGACGAACCCGGCCTGGCCCGCTTCACCGCCGTCTTCGTCGGCTTCGCCGGCGCCATGCTCGGCCTGGTCATCGCCGACGATCTTCTTCTGCTCTACATCTTCTGGGAGGCGACCAGCGTCTTCTCCTACCTGCTGATCGGACACAACCCGGAAAAGCGGGCCAGTCGCCGCGCCGCATCGCAGGCGCTCATCGTCACCACACTGGGTGGCCTGGCGATGCTCATCGGATTCATCATGCTCGGGCAGCAGGCCGAGACCTACCGCTGGTCACAGATCATGTCCGACCCGCCGGCCAGCGGCGCCTACCTCACCACGGCCCTGCTGTTGGTCCTGGTCGGTGCGATCACCAAGTCGGCGATCTTCCCGGTCAGTTTCTGGCTCCCCGCCGCCATGGCGGCACCCACGCCGGTCAGCGCCTACCTGCACGCGGCCGCCATGGTCAAGGCCGGCGTGTATCTGGTCGCGCTCCTCTCTCCCGTCTTCGCGCTGCTCACCCCCTGGTCCCTGGTGCTGACCATCACCGGGGCAGTGACCCTGCTCGCCGGGGGATGGGCGGCGCTGCGGCAGACCGATCTGAAACTGCTCCTGGCCTACGGCACCGTCAGCCAACTGGGGCTGCTGATCATCGTCGTCGGAGGAGGCACCCGGGCCACGGCGCTCGCCGGAACCGCCATGCTGCTGGCCCACGCCCTGTTCAAGTCCGCGCTGTTCCTCGTCGTCGGGATCATCGACCAGCGCGCGGGGACCCGCGACATCTCCGCCCTCTCCGGGCTCTGGCGACAGAAACCCCTGCTCTTCGCCGCTGCCGTCGTCGCCGCTGGCTCCATGGCCGGCGTGGCCCCCATGCTCGGCTTCGTCAGCAAGGAGGCGGTGTTCGAGGCGTTCGGCGCCCAGCCGGTCATGCTTGTGATCCTTCTTCTCGGCGCCGTACTCACCGCCGCCTACAGCGCCCGGTTCCTCTGGGGCGCGTTCGCCGACAAAGCCGGCCGCAGCCCCACCCCGACCCAGCCGGTCGAGGCCACGTTGCTGGCTCCGGTCGGGCTGCTCGCCGCGGCCAGTCTGCTGCTCGGCCTGCTGGCCGCCCCGCTCGGTAGTTTCCTGGCCCCCTACGCCGACCTCTTCGAACCGTCCGGTCACCGCCTGGCGTTCTGGCACGGCTTCACCCCGGCGCTCGGTCTCTCCGCGGCAGCCCTGGCCGGCGGGGGGATCCTGTTCGCGTTCCGCGATCGGGCGGCGCCCGTGATCGCCCGGTTACGGGTCCCGCTCGGCGGGGCCGACCTCTACCAGCGCCTGGTGGGCCGGCTGGACTGGTTGGCGGTCGCGATCACCAGCATCACCCAGCGCGGGAACCTGCCGCAGTATCTGGGCACCATTCTGGTGGTCCTCGTCCTCGCCCCCGGCGCGGCGCTCTTCTTCGGGCAGCCCTGGCCGCAGGGGGTCACCTACTGGGAGACCCCGCTGCAGCTCGTCACCGGAATAGTGCTCGCCGCGGCCGCGGTGCTCGCCGTGCGGGCCCGCCGGCGACTGACCGCGATGGTGCTGGTCGGGGTGACCGGATACGGCACGGCGATGATGTTCGTCCTCTACGGCTCGCCCGATCTGGCGCTTACCCAGTTTCTCGTCGAAACGCTCACCATCGTGGCGTTCGTGCTGGTCCTGCGGAGACTGCCGAAGAAGTTCTCGGCCCGACCGCTGCGTGCCAGCCGCTGGGTGCGTGTCGCGATCGGGGTGGCGGTCGGCCTGGTTGCCTCCGGCCTGGCGCTCGCCGCGGTCGGCGGGCGGCAGGCGGTGCCAATCTCCGTCGACTTCCCCGAACTCGCCGTAACGTTCGGCAACGGCCGTAACGTCGTCAACGTCACGTTGGTGGACATTCGCGCCTGGGACACCATGGGCGAGATCGCCGTGCTGGTGGTGGCGGCAACCGGGGTGGCGAGCCTGATCTTCCTGCGCCCGCGCGGCGGACGCCGGCCCCGCCGTCCTGACATCCCTGCGAACCGTCGGGGGGCCGGGCGGACATGGCTGCGGGCGGGGGCGAGGAGGCGCGACGGTAGCCGCACGATCATCTTCGAAGTGATCACCCGGCTGCTGTTCCACACTATGGTGCTCTTCTCCATCTACCTCATGGTCTCCGGCCACAACGCACCCGGCGGCGGGTTCGCCGGCGGCCTGGTGGCCGGACTCGCGCTGGCCGTGCGCTACCTCGCCGGCGGGCGGGACGAACTCGACGACGCCGCCCCCGTCGACCCCGGCACGGTGCTGGGTGCCGGCCTCTTCGTCTCGGTCGGCACCGGCCTGGCCGCGCTGCTGTTCGGCGGAGCCGTCCTGCAGAGCGCCGTGGTCGATCTGCACCTGCCCCTCGCCGGGGATACCCGCCTCGTTACCTCGATCTTCTTCGATCTTGGCGTCTACCTGATCGTGGTCGGCCTGGTCCTGGACATCCTGCGCAGCCTCGGCGCAGAAGTGGACCGGCAGATCGAGACCGATGACCAAGCCACACCGGGGCGCAGGCGAAGACAACGGAAGGGCCGACGCAGGAAGGAGGTGGTGACATGAGTCCCAACCTGGTGCTGGTCGTCGTCATCGGAGTCCTCTTCGCCACCGGGGTGATCCTGCTGCTGGAACGCAGCCTCACCCGGGTGCTGCTCGGCATCGTCCTGATCAGCAACGGGGTGAATCTGCTCATCCTCGTTGGCGGCCGGGCCGGCGGAGCGCCGATCGTGGGGGTGACGCCGGAGGAACGGATGAGTGATCCGCTGCCCCAGGCCATGGTCCTCACCGCCATCGTCATCACCCTCGGCATGACCGCGTTCCTGCTGGCTCTCGCGTACCGCAGTTGGCAGTTGACCGGCCATGACGAGGTTCAGGACGACCTCGAGGACCGCCGGATCATTCGGATGGCAGAGCAGGCCATGGTTCCGGCCACCGAGGACAACAACGATGAGGGCGGTGAGGACCTGGAGCAGGTGGATCCCCAACCGGCACCACGGCACCTCACCGAGACGGGCAGGAACCCATGACCTACCTCGTACCGTTGCCGGTGGTCATGCCGCTGCTGGGGGCCGCGCTGACGCTGGTCCTCGCTCGGCACCCGCGGGCCCAGCGCACGACCAGCGTGGCAGTCCTCACCGCAACCCTCGCCGTGGCGGTGGCGCTGCTGTCGGCCGCCCACCGCGACGGACCGCTCGTGATCGAGATCGGAGCCTGGCGGGCACCGGTCGGCATCGTGCTGGTTGCCGATCAGCTCTCCGCACTGATGCTGGTCGTCTCCGCCGCGGTGACCCTCTGCGTGCTGCTCTACTCGATCGGCGAAGGCCGGGCCGATGGCGACGATGGCCCGCCAGTGGCCATCTACCACCCCACCTATCTGGTGCTCACCGCCGGGGTCACCAACGCATTCCTCTCCGGCGACCTGTTCAACATCTTCGTCGGCTTCGAGATCCTGCTCGCCGCGAGCTACGTCCTCCTCACGCTCGGCGGCACCGAGGTGCGGGTCCGCGCGGGAACCACGTACGTGGTGGTCAGCATCCTCTCCTCGTTGATCTTCCTCAGCGCGATCGGGCTGATCTATGCCGCCACCGGAACCGTCAACCTGGCACAGCTCGCCGACCGGCTCGACGCGTTGCCGAACAACCTCCGGCTGGTGCTGCAGCTCATGCTGCTGCTCGCCTTCGGCATCAAGGCGGCGGTCTTTCCACTGTCGGCATGGTTGCCGGACAGCTACCCCACCGCGCCCGCACCGGTCACCGCTGTCTTCGCCGGCCTCCTGACCAAGGTCGGCGTCTACGCGATCATCCGGACCGAGACGCTGCTGTTCCCCGGCGGTCGTGCCGCCTCGGGACTGATGGTCGTGGCGCTGCTGACCATGCTGGTCGGCATCCTCGGAGCGATCGCCCAGACCGACATCAAACGGCTGCTCTCCTTCACCCTGGTCAGTCACATTGGCTACATGGTCTTCGGGGTGGCGTTGGGGACCATCGCCGGGCTCTCCGGCGCGATCTTCTACGTGGTGCACCACATCACCATCCAGACCACCCTCTTCCTGGTGATCGGGCTGGTCGAGCGTCGGGCCGGCAGCACCAGCCTGGACCGGCTCGGCGGCCTGGCACGAGTCGCACCGCTGCTTGGGGTGCTCTTCTTCGTGCCCGCCCTCAACCTCGCCGGCATCCCACCCTTCTCCGGCTTCCTCGGCAAACTCGGCTTGCTGGAGGCGGGGGTGGCCGCGGGCGGGGTGCTGCCCTGGCTGCTGGTGATCGGCGGCACGCTGACCAGCCTGCTCACCCTCTTCGTGACGGTGCGGGTCTGGAACCTGGCCTTCTGGCGGACCCCCAAGATCCCCCCCGCCACCGCCCCGACCGGGCTGCCCCGGCTGATGGTGGGTTCCACCCTCGCGCTGGTCACGCTCGGGGTTGCGCTCACCCTGATCGCCGGCCCGCTCTTCAACATCAGCACCGACGCCGCCGACGGACTATGGCGGCGCGCGCCGTACGTGGACGCGGTCTTTCCGGACGGTACGCCATGAGGCGCCGCCCGCTGCCGACGAACGTACGGCCACGCAACCGCTGGCGTGACCAGTTCATCGCCTTGACCTGGCTGGTGCTGGTCTGGAACCTGCTGTGGGGGGAGTTCACCTGGGGCAACGTGATCGGCGGACTCATCGTGGCGCTGATCGTGCTGTTTTTCTTCCCGCTGCCACCGGTGACCTTCGGCGGACGGATCCGGCCCGTGGCCGTAGCCCGGTTCGCCAGCCGCTTCTTCTCCGATCTGGTGAAGGCGAGCGCGCAGGTCTCCTGGCTCGCGTTCCGTCCCGGCCCCCCGCCGCTCAGTGCCGTCATCGCCGTCCCGCTGCGGGTGCGATCGGACCTGAACATGACCCTGGTCTCCGAGGCGGTGTCACTGGTGCCGGGCAGCCTCATCGTGGAGGCGGAGCCGCACAGCGGCCTCCTCTACGTCCATGTCTTCGGCGTACGGAATATCCAAGAAGTTGAAGAGTTCCGGCGTGAGGTGCTGAGACTGGAAGGCCGTATCGTGCGCTCCATCGGCTCCGCCGCCGAGGTGAACCAACTGACCTCCGAGGAAGGAGCGACCACATGATCGTTGTCGTGGTGGCCGTCACCGCGCTGCTGTCGGTCTCGGCGCTGCTGGCCCTGATCCGCATCGTGCGCGGACCATCCCTGCTGGACCGGGTGGTAGGCACCGACGTTCTGCTGGCGGTAATCGTCTGTGCGGTCGGTGCCGAGGCGGCATTCAACCGGCACGCGACCACGCTGCCGATCCTGGTGGTCCTCTCCATCCTCGGGTTCATCGGATCGGTCGCCGTGGTCCGGATCGCGACCCGGGAGGGCTCATGACCGGCACAAGCTGGGGTGAGCTGGCGGATCTGCTCTCCGCCGTCTGCCTGATCGTCGGCGCGCTGCTCAGCCTCGCCGCCGGGGTCGGCGTCGTGCGCTTCCCCGACGTGCTCTCCCGCATGCACGCGTCGGCCAAACCGCAGGTGCTCGGCCTGCTGCTCGTCCTGGTCGGGGTCGGGCTGCGATTGCGCACCGGAGCGGATGTGACCATGCTGCTGCTGGTGGGGGTGTTCCAGTTAATGACGGCGCCGGTCTCCGCCCACATTGTCTGCCGGGCCTCCTACCGGTCCGGGCGTTACCGCTCGGAACTGCTGATCGTGGACGAGATCGCCAACCCACCCGCCGCTGCGGCTATAGGGCCGGCCACCCCGGCTGGCTCCACCCCTCTCCCACCCCCGAGCGGCGATCGGTGAGCACACTACAGCAGCCCCGGGTCAGCACAGCCCGGCTCAGGCTCCGGCCTGGCCCGATAGACTGACCGCATGATCGGCACGTCTGCCCGGGAGGGCAGCAGTACCCGGCCGGGTCGTACCCGGCCACCATCGCACCGGGCCCTGTACCGGAAAGCCGCGAACCCCCCGTGTTGATCGCGCTCGGCCTTCTGCTGATCATCGTGCTGACCGCGGCGACGGGCTACTTCGTCGCCCAAGAGTTCGGGTACATCGCCGTCGACCGCGGCAAGCTGCGCCAACTCGCCGACAATGGAGACGTCGCCGCGGGCCGGGCCCTCGAGGTCACCGGACGGCTGTCGTTCATGCTCTCCGGCGCCCAACTGGGCATCACCGTCACGGCGCTCCTGGTCGGCTACATCGCCGAGCCCTTCCTCGGCCGGGGGCTGGCTGAACTCCTCGGGCTCGCCGGCGTCTCCCCCGCGGTCAGCCTGGCGGTATCGGTCGCCCTGGCCCTGCTGATCGCCACCGCGGTGCAGATGGTGCTCGGCGAACTCGCACCGAAGAACCTTGCCATCGCCCGCCCGGAGACCGTTGCCCGGGCGCTGGCCCGCTCCACCCTGGTCTACCTCGCGGTCGCCGCTCCGGTGATCCGACTCTTCGACGCGGTCGCGCGTCGGCTGCTGCTCCGGGTCGGGATCGAGCCGGTGGAAGAGTTGCCGAGCGGCGCCACGGCCGAGGACCTGGAGCAGATCATCGCCGAATCGCGTACAGAAGGCCATCTCAACGTCGAGGTCTCCACCCTGCTCGACCGTGGCCTCGACTTCCGGCAACTCACCGCCGGTGAGGCGATGGTGCCCCGGGTGGACGTGCACACTGCCCGCAGTGACGAGCCGGTCAGCCGGGTCGTCGACCTGCTGGACACCGGCCACTCCCGGTTCCCCGTACAGGGCGCCGAGGGGGTGGACGACCTGGTCGGTGTCATCGGCGTCGCCGATGTGCTCGGCGTGCCAGCCGCGCAACGGGCCACCACCCGGGTCGCCGCGGTGATGGCGCCCCCCCTGCTCGTGCCCGTGGCGCTGCCATTGCCCGCCGTGCTCGACCGACTCCGCGTCGAGCGGCGCCAGCTCGCCTGTGTGGCCGACGAGTACGGCGGATTCGCCGGAGTGATCACGCTTGAAGACATCGCCGAGGAGCTGGTCGGACCGATCCGCGACGAGGACGACCCCCCGGAGCCCGTAGCAACCCGGCAGGACGACGGCTCCTGGCTGGTGCCGGCCCGTTGGCGGATCGACGAGGTCGCCAACCGTACCGGCATCACGCTGCCGGAAGCCCCCGAGTACGACACCCTCTCTGGGCTGGTCATGCGTGAGCTGGGGCGGGTGCCCGAGGTTGGGGATCAGCTGGAGGTCATGCTGCCGCCGGAGACGGAGGCCCAGCAGCCACCCCGCCGGGCCAGGATCGAGGTGCTCGTGGTGGACCGGCACGTCGCCGAGTCGGTCCGACTGAGGGTGCTGCCATGAGCGTCGTCTGGGGACTGCTGATCTCCGGGGTGCTGCTGCTACTCAACGCTTTCTTCGTCGCCGCGGAGTTCGCGTTGGTCGCCAGCAAGCGCTACCGCCTGGAGCAGGCGGCAGCAACGGGCGGTCGGGCGGCCCGAGCGGCGCTGGCGGGCAGCCGTGAGCTGTCGTTGATGCTCGCCGGTGCACAACTCGGCATCACCATCTGCACCCTGGGACTCGGGGCGCTCGCTGAACCGGCGATCCAAGGCCTACTCGGTCCGCTCCTCGCTGCGGTCGGGGTGCCCGCCGCAGCGAGCCGGGGCATCGCGTTGATCTTCGCTCTGGCTCTGGTGACCTTTCTGCACCTGGTGATCGGCGAGATGGCCCCCAAGTCGTGGGCGATCACCGATCCCGAGCGGGCCGCCCTGCTGCTGGCGCTCCCCTTCCGGGCGTTCGCCCGGGTGTCGCGGCCGGTGCTCTCCGCGCTCAACGGGCTGGCCAACACCATGCTGCGGCTGGTGCGGGTGAGCCCGCAGGCGCAGTTGGCCCAGGTGCACGGACCGGAGGAGCTGCGCATCCTGCTGGAGCAGTCCCGCGAGCACGGACTGCTGCCGGTCGACCAGCATGAGATGTTGGCCAGCATGCTCGAATTGCAGGGCACCCGGGTGGCCGACGTGATGGAGCCGGTCGGTCGGATCGTCGCAGTCAACTGGGACGACAGTGCGCACCGGGTCGAGGAGGTGTCCCGCAGCAGCGGCCGCTCCCGCATGGCCGTCCGCGGCGCCAACGGTGAGGTTGTGGGGGTGGTGCATGTCCGGGAGGCGGTGCGGGCCACGACGGCGGGCAGGTTGGTGACCGCGGGCGAGTTGATGATCGGCCCCGCCACGCTCTCGGCCGCGGCGACCATTACCGAGGCGGTCGCGGCGATGCAGGCCGAACGTGCGCACCTGGCGTTCGTGGTCGACGGCACTCAGGTCGGTCGCCCCGTCGGCTTCGTCGCCCTGGAGGATCTCCTGGAAGAGGTTATCGGCGAGTTCGACGACGAGACCGACCCGTTGCCGCGGATGGCGGAGGTGCTGCGCCGCCGCACCCGGGGGTAAGGGCGGGGCGGCCTGACCCGCCGGCTCCCCACGAACCAGGAAGCCGGCCCGGCGACGGTGACGGCTCAGCCGACGGTCGCGGTGGCGAGCTTGAGGCCGAAGCCGAGAAAGAGCGCCCCGACGCTGCTGGTCACCCCGGCAGCCAGCCGGCGGCGCTGGCGGAACTGGGCCGCCAGGAAGGTACCGGTGAAGATCAGCGCGGTCAGGTAGAGCGCGCTGGCGACCTGGGCGATCGCGCCGAGCAGCAGAAAGGAGAGCGCCGGATAGGCGTAGCCGGGATCCACGAACTGGATGAAGAAGGAGATGAAGAAGAGGATCGCCTTCGGATTGAGCAGGCTGATCACGGCCGCCCGCCGGAACGGGCTGCCGACCGCGGCCGGCTCACCCGCGTCGATCAGCCGGCCCGGGTTGGCGTCGGTGCCGGTCCGCCACCGCCGGACCGCGCCGATCAGCATGGTCAGCCCCAGGTAGCCGAGGTACGCCGCACCGGCGTACTTGATGACGAGGAAGAGCGGTGGGTAGGCCTTGATCAGCGAGGCGACGCCGGCGGCGGAGAGCGTCATGAGCACTGCATCGCCGAGGAACACCCCGGAGGCGGCGCGGTAGCCGGCCCGTATCCCGCAGCGGGCGGCGGTCGAGAGTACGAAGAGCGAGTTGGGTCCGGGCAGCAACACGATCGCGATGGTGCCCAGCACGTACGTCCACAGGTCGGTGATCCCTAGCACCAGCGCATCCTCACGCCACCCGGGCCGTTTTGGAAAGCATTTCCCGGAGCCGGACCTGTGCCTTCGGCCACTCGTCAACGGTCATCGAGTACTGCACGGTGTCCCGCCAGGAGCTGTCGGGCCGCCTCCGATGGCGGCGCAGCACCCCTTCCCGCTCTGCTCCGAGCCGTTCGATGGCCCGCTGCGAGCGTTCGTTGCGGATATCGGTGTGCCAGACCACCCGCTGCGCGCCGAGTTCGTCGAAGGCTCGGGTCAGCAGTAGCAGCTTGGCCTCGGTGTTGACGCCGGTGCGCCACCAGGGGCGGCCGAGCCAGGTGTAACCAATGGCCAGCGACTGGTTGACCTCTTCCACCTCGTAATAGGAGGTCGTGCCGATCACCGCGCCGGTGACCGCGCAGCGCTGCACCCACGGCACCCGCTCGCCGCGGTGGTGGGCCCGCAGTGCAGCATCGACCATTGCCGTCATCGCCTCGATGGTTTCCGGCTGGGGACCCCCCAGGTGCCGCCACACCTCGGGGTCGCCGGTGGCGGTGAAGAGTTTTGGAGCGTGCGAGCGGTCCAGCGGCTCCAGGATGACGTGTGCTCCGCGCATCGCGGCGGGCGCCAGCCAGGGGGAGCGGGGCACCCGCAGGTAGTTCGGGACCGGTGCGGTGACCCCGGGCTCCGGCTCGGGGATACCGGACACGCACTGTAACGGCACCACACCGGCCCAGTGGGGCAGTACGTGGTCCTTCTCGTCCTCCCGTACCCCTCCGGTGCGGGCCCGGACCGAGACCTCCCGCAACTGCAGCGCCAACACCGCGGTCGCGGCAAGTTCCTTGCGGGTGGGGGGACGGCTGTCGTCGGCGCGCCCCGGTGCGATCTTGTTGGCTAGTGCCGCCATGGCCCGGCGTTTCTCCGTCTCATCGGTGAGCAGCCGAGCAATGCCGTGCGCAATGACCGAGCGGTAGTTGGCGCTGTGATGGAACTGGGACCGGGCCAGAACGAGTCCGTCGAGTTGGGTGACCACCACGCAGACCGGCAGGCCGGCCGGGCCGCGAGCGGCGAGCATGGGGCGGCTGGCGGTGGAGCCGTGCAGGTAGAGGGTGTCGTCGGCCCGGACCTGCATGGTGGGCAGCAGTCGGGGCTCGCCGTCCACCGTGAACCCCAGTATGCAGTGGTAGGCCTCGTCGAGGATCGCGTGCGCGAGTTGCCGGTCGTAGCTGATCCGGCCAAGGTCGCGGGAGGCGGTGGTGCGCGTGGTCTTCGCGTACATATGACATCCGACCTTTGTGCTAGTACAATGCCGAGATTGTGGCAGCACATTATCAGTTCTCCGGTCGGACAGCGGCGGAAATTTCAGCCAGCATCGAAACCGGTATCCGCGACGCCGCCCTGCCCGCCGGTGCCACCCTGCCGGCCGTACGCGCACTCGCCGGGCAACTCGCGGTTAGTCCGGCCACCGTCGCCAAGGCCTACCAGGCGCTGCGCCAGCGCGGACTCATCGAGACCGCTGGCCGGCACGGCACCCGCGTCCGCGCCCGCCCACCGGTCGCCGCCTGGCGCTCCGCGTTCCGGCTACCGCCGCCACCGGGCGCCCTCGACCTGTCGGTCGGCGAACCCGACCCGCGGCTGCTGCCCCCGATCGGCCCGCACCTGGCCGCCGTCGCCGCACAGCTCGACAGCCCCGTCGGCTACCCCGACACCGCGGTTCTGCCGGAACTGGCCGCCCTCGCCCGGCACCGGCTAGTCGCCGACAACATCCCCGCCGACACGCTCACCGTGACCGGTGGCGCCCTCGACGGCATCGAACGGCTACTCGCCGCCCATCTCCAGCCGGGTGACCCGGTGGCCGTGGAGGACCCCGGCTGGGCCAACCTGCTCGACCTCATCGCCGCCCTCGGCCTGAAAACGGTCGGCATGCCCGTCGACGACGCCGGACCCACCCCGGCCGGACTGGCCGCCGCGCTGGCCGCCGGCGCCCGCGCCATCGTCATCACCACCCGGGCCCACAACCCCACCGGCGCTGCCCTGACCCCGGCCCGAGCCGCCGCACTCCGCGAACTCCTCACCGCCCACCCGGACCGGCTGCTCATCGAGGACGACCACGCCGCCGAACTGGCCCCCGTGCCCCTGCATCCCCTCGCCGGCACCACCCGGAACTGGGCCTTCGTCCGGTCGATGAGCAAACCGTACGGGCC
>DASULK010000088.1:0-21816 GCA_036278255.1 Micromonospora sp. | reverse complement strand
ACCACGATGGCCACCGACGCCCGGCACCGCTTTGGCCTATCCGACCCTGCTAGCCGCAATCGGCGATGTCGCCCACCCAGGCTGGCGGGCCGGGCCGTCGGCGTCTACCGGTTGTGGCGCGATACCGGCTTCGTCGCCGGCTCCCTACTGGCCGGCATCGTCGCCGACCTCGCCGGACTCCGCGCCGCGATCTGGGTTGTTGCAGGTAGCAATCCGCCCCGCGTGCCCTGGTGATCAGCAGCGGCGATTATTCAGGGTCGCCGGCGCAGTGATCTCCGGATGGGAATCGGGCTGCCGGCGATGCAAGCATCGCCGGCAGCCCGATGCGGCTGTTGGTTCAGGTTGCTAGCTGGGGCGTCCGCGCTCCAGGCCGGGCCGCGGGTTCTGCCAGTGGCCGCGGGTGAAGTCGGGGATCTTGACCGGCTTCAGGCTTCGGGTCTTCATCGACTCCGCGCTGAGCGGGATGATCGAGCACCACGCTGCCGAGTCGTAGACGTCGATGTCCGGGGTGAGCCCGAGCCGCATCAACTGGATGGTGCGGAAGATGTTGATGAAGTCCCCGCCGCCGTGGCCGCCGTAGTGTTCGGCCGAGGAGCCGATGTCCTGCCACAGCCAGTGGTCGTGCTCGCGGAAGGCGTCGCCGAAAGTGCGCCAACTGTGGTTGGTGTGGCCGAGAGTCTCCAGGTAGATACCGCGGTCCTCGGACCAGGCGCCGCGCGTCCCGACCAGGGTGCCGGCACGGCTGTACGGGTGCGGGGTGTTCACATCGTGCTCGACCCGGATGGTTCTGCCCTGCGCGGTGGTGATCAGGATGGTGGTGCGGTCACCGGAGATGTATTCATCATCCTGCCAGGAGGGGTGGGTGGAGGGCGTTCTCTCCTCGCGGTACAGGGAGAGCCCCAGGGCCGGGGTCGCCACCGAGACCATCTCGGTGAAGCGGTCGCCACGGTTGATGTCCATGGCGGCCGCGATGGGGGCGAGCCCGTGCATCGGGTAGTGGGCTGCGTTCATCTTCGTCTGCCACGCCCGCCGCCAGTCCTCCGGGTAGTAGGCGCCGTGGAAGAGGTACGGGTTCTTCAGGTCGTGGATGTAACCACCGGAGCCGTGCACGACGTCGCCGAACAACCCCTGCTTCACCATGTTGAGGACGCGGAGTTCGGGGCGGAAGTAGGCGACGTTCTCCAACAGGATGCAGTGCTTGCGGGTGCGCTCGGAGGTTTTGACGAGGTCCCAGATGTCGTGCAGCGATGTGGCGATCGGCAGTTCGACGACCACGTGCTTGCCGTGTTCCATGGCGGCCTTCGCCTGTGGATGGTGCCACTCCCACGGCGTGGCGATGTAGATCAGGTCGATGTCGTCCCGGGCGACGAGGTTGAGGTAGTCCTCCTCGCCGTTGGTGTACCGGGCCGGCTCTTCGGTCTGGTTGCCCTCGGCGAGGACCGAGTTGACCGCGGATTGGACCCGCGCGGGGCGGATGTCAGCCAGCGCGGTGATGCGGGAGACCGCGGCGAACCTGCGCAGCTGGCCGAGGCCGCGGTTGCCCAGGCCGATGACGCCGACCCGTACCTCATCGAAGCCCTCGAAAGGCACGTTGGCCATGGACTTCTCGCTGGCGCCCCGAGCGGGCTCCGCGGCGGTCGGATCCACTGTGGTTGCGGCGCGGGCTGCTGCCGGAAGAGCGGCGGCGCCGCCCAGTCCGAGGGCGACGCCGAGTGTCGCGCCTCGCAGGACGTTACGACGTGAGGGGGTGAGAGGTGAGGGGGTGGGTTCGCTCGATGGGGTGGAGTGATTCAAAGTCACGGGGTCCGCTCCTCTGCACGAACGTGATGGGTTAGGGGGAGGTTCAGGCAGTATCAGTCACGTCGATGAGGAGCGCAAGGGGTTCCGGTAGGTTAATCGGCCCCGATCCACCGGAGATCTTGATCTGCTGTGGTCTGTCCTGATTCGGCATTGAGCTGCGACAAACGGTTCACGTGCGCCGTAGGGCGACTGTGGAGGGCAATCGGACGTGGCGTCGCCCAGCGTGACCCGCCGATACTCGGCGCTCCGCTGGGCGGTCGACTGCTCGTTATAGACGCCTTCTTGACAAAATCAATCAGAAAACGTCAAGCTGGGATCGCCGAAACCGGCACCCCGACGAGGAGCACCACGGACAAATGATTCTCACCGTTACGGCCAACCCGGCGCTCGATGTGACCTACGAGCTGGACCACCTGCGCCGAGGCCAGGTCCACCGGGTAGCGGCGGTCAGCGAGCGCCCCGGTGGTAAGGGCATCAACGTCGGCCGCGTGCTGCACCAGTTGGGGGAACAGGTCACGGTGACCGGCCTTTCCGGAGGGCCGAGCGGGGCGATCTTGCGAGCGGCCCTGGAGCGTGCCGGGGTGGTGAGCGATCTGCTTGACCTGCTGCCGGATGTCCGACGCACCTTGGTGGTGCACGAGGACGAGGGCGTGACGACGTCACTGTGGGAGCCGGGACGGGCGCCGGTGGATCCACCAGCGGCCGCCGACAGCCTGGTCCGGCACGTCGACGCGCTGCTGGCCGAGGCTGACGCGCTGGTGGTCTCCGGCAGCCTGCCGCCCGGCATCGAACCGATGCTTCCCGCCCGGCTGGCCGCTGTGGCGTCGGCCGCGAAGGTGCCCGTCATCGTGGACGCCGACGGCGCGGCGCTGCAAGCGGTGGCGGCCGAGGGGGGAGCCGTGCTGATGCCGAATGTGGACGAACTTGCCAGACTGGTCGAGCACTCGCCCTCGTCCCGGGACGAAGCCCTGCAGGCCGCCCGCGAGCTTCTGCCCCCCGTCGGGAGGGTCCCGGCTGTCGTGCTGACCTTCGGCGAGGAGGGCATGGCGGTTGTGCGACCGGAACGAACACTGCTGGCCCGGCCACCGGAGCGGATCCGAGGAAATCCCACTGGCGCGGGGGATGCGGCCTGCGCCGCCGTGGCGCGGAAGCTGGCTGCGGCCCGGTCGCTGGACGCGGTGGACTGGCGGGATCTGCTGGCTGATGCGGTGGCGCTGTCGGCCGCTGCCGTGCTGCGTCCGGTTGCTGGTGAGGTGGACCTTGCGGCGTACCGGCGCTGGCGCCATGACGTGATAGTGGAGGAAGCGTGAGTCTGGTATCGATGTCGGAGATCCTGATTCCGGCCGCACGGGAACGCCGCGCCGTCGGCGCCTTCAACGTCATCCAACTGGAGCACGCCGAAGGGATCGTCGCTGGGGCCGAACGCGCCAGACGCCCCGTTGTGTTGCAGATCTCGGAGAACACGGTCGACTACCACGGCAGCCTGGCTCCGCTGGGACTGGCCTGCCTCCGCATCGCCGAGGAAGCCGACGTGCCGGTCTGCGTCCATCTGGACCACGCCACCCGTCGAGAACTTGTTGAGCAGGCGGTCGATCTCGGACTGCGTTCGGTCATGGTTGATGCCTCCCGGCACCCTTACGAGGAGAACGTCGCCCTGACCGCCGAACTCACCGCCTGGTGCCGGTCGCGCGGGGCCTGGGTGGAGGCGGAACTCGGCGAGATCGGCGGCAAGGACGGTGCGCATGCACCCGGCGTCCGCACCGATCCGGGGGAGGCCGCCGCCTTCGTCGCGGCGACCGGCGTCGACGCGCTGGCGGTGGCCGTCGGCTCCACCCATGCGATGCGCACCCGCGATGCGGTGCTCGACGACGCGCTGATCGCCGCGATCTCGGCCGCGGTGCCGGTGCCGCTGGTTCTACACGGCTCCTCCGGGGTCTCGGAGGCGGGACTGAAGTCGGCTGTTGCCCACGGCATGTCGAAAATCAACATCGCCACGCACCTGAACAAGGCGCTCACCGCCACGATTCGCCACGTTCTCGCAGACGATGAAGGGTTGACCGACCCCCGCAGGTATCTCGGCCCAGCCCGTGATGCCGTTGCCGATGAGGTCGCTCACCTGCTCACTCTGCTCGCGCCCTGAGCCCGGCGGGCGCCTTCAGGTGAGGATGACCTCCACCCCGGCGGCCCGCAGGTCAGCGACGATCTTCTCGTCGGCGGCGGCATCGGTGACGAGCGTGTCCACCGCGCTGACGTCACTAATGCGTGCGAAGGACCGGCGGCCGAGTTTCTCTGCGCCGGCGACGACGATGACCCGGCGGGCGCGCCGCACCATCAATGCGTCAACACCGGCTTCTCCCTCGTCGTGGCAGGACGTGCCGCCCTCGGCAGAGAACCCGTCGACTCCGAGGATGAGCACGTCGAGCCACATCTCCTGCAGGACCAGCATGGTCAGCGGTCCGGTGAGTTCGTATGACTGGGGAAGGGCGACGCCGCCGAGGATCACGGTGCGGATGTGAGGCCGCAGCACCATCTCCGTGGCGATGTTGAGCGCGTTCGTCACTACGGTGAGGGTGGGGCGCCGGACAGCCTGGGCAAGATCGGTGCGCGCCGCCAGGCGTCGGGCGGTCGCCGACGTGGTGGTCCCTCCGTTGAAGGCGACCACCTCGCCGGCTTCGATGAGTCTGCTGGCGGCTGCGGCGATGCGTTCCTGGGCGCTGTTGTCGGTGCGCTCCCGGTAGCGGACCGGCAGGTCGTAGGCGACCGGTGACGCCACTACCCCGCCATGGGTCCGGGTCACCAGCTGCTGTTCGGCCAACGCGGTGAAATCACGGCGGACCGTCGCCTCCGAAACCTTCAGGGCGTTGGCGGCCTCACTGACGGAGAGCCGGCCACGCGCGGCCAGGATATCCAGCAGCGCCTGCAGCCGTTGTGCCCGGTCAGGGGTGTCTCCCCGTTCCGTGGCGGCTTCGGGCACGCTCACTTGATGGCCCCCGCCGTCAAACCTGCCACCAGGCGTTTCTCGACGAGAGCGAAGAGAATGATCACGGGCATGATGCCCACGATAGAGACTCCGAAGACGTAGTGCCATGCCGAGTCGTATTGGCCGACGAATTTGGTGATGGCGACCGTCAGCGGTTGATTTTCAGTCGTGGTCAGGATGACCAGACTGGCGGCGAATTCGTTCCAGCAGGCCACGAAAGTGAAGATGACAGCTGTGACGATCCCGGGCCAGACGAGCGGCAGAGTCACACGTCGGAGTGTCTGCAGTTTGCTGGCGCCGTCCATCATCGCCGCCTCGTCGATCTCTTTCGGCACCCCGGCGAAGAAGCTGTGCATGATCCATACGGCGAAGCTGAGGTTGAAGGCACCGTTGACAAGGATCATGGCCAGCCAGGTGTCGTTGATGCCGATCGCCAGAAACTGCCGAAAGAGCCCAGCCGCGAGCACGGTGGGCTGAAGCATCTGCGTTACCAGGACCAGCAGCAGGAACACCAACCGACCCGGAAAGCGGTGCTTGGCCGTGTAGTAGGCCGCAGGCATCGCGACCGCGAGCACCAGCAGCGTCCCGCAGAGCGAGATGACGATGGTGGAGACCAGGTTGTAGGGCAGCGGTGTTTCCGGTGTCGACCACATCGAGATGTAGTTCGACGGGACCCATTCGGTGGGCAGGTAGGTGGCGGGGATGCCGAGGATCTCCGAGTGCCGCTTGAACGAGCCGATGAGCATCACCAGGTAGGGCGCCAGGAAGATCAACGCCACCATGATTCCGGCGAGCATCATCAGCCACCGGGAACCGCTGCGGCGCCGGGGTCTGCTCCGGCCCGGGATGTGAGCGTCTGCGCCCGTGTTCGCCGGCTCGTCGTCGAGCCGTTGACGGGGAGCTTCCGTTGCCGTTGCTTCCATGGGTCACTCGTCCCTCATCGGTTTTACCACCCGCAGGTAGATGCCGATGACCAGGAGGACGATCACGAAGTTCACCACGCTGAGCGCACTCGCGGTCTCGACCTGGCGGTCCTGCTGGATGTATTTAAAAATCAAAGTGGTGGTGGTGTCGGCGTCGTACCCGGGGATGCTGCCGGTGAGCGTGCGGAGAATGGGTAGGGAATTGAAGACGTTGATGATGTTGATCAAGGTGGCGACGGCGATCGCGGGGCGCAGGATCGGCAGGGTGACTTTCCAGTACGTACGCACCGGTCCGGCACCGTCGACCCAGGCCGCTTCCATCACGTCCCGCGGCACCGCCTGCAGCCCGGCGAGGATCGTGTACGTGGTGAACGGAAGCGACACGAACACCGCCACCGCCATGGAGACTGCGAATGCCGGAACTGGCCGACGGGTGAAGCCGAACCCCGTCTCCAGGAGGCCGATGTCGACCATGAACTGGTTCATGACCCCGTAGAAGGGGTCGAGGCCGTAATAGAAGACAGTCGCGGTCATCACGACGCTGGCTGCCCACGGCACGATCACCGCGAGGCGGACCAGTCGCCGTCCGGGAAAGGCCTTGTCGAGGAACTGTGCAAGAGCCAGGGAGATGACCAGCGTCGCCGCGACGACACCGACGACCCAGATCGCCGTGTTGAGCAGGACCCGGGACAGCGCCGGGAAGTCCAGCAACGCCAGATAATTGTCGAGCCCCGCCGGGCCGCGATCCACCCCGACCGGCGAGACATCCCGGGTCGAGGTCCACACCATGTAGCCGACCGGGAAGAGCACAATGGTGACGATCAGGGTCAGCGCCGGCAGCAGCCATGGAAGTGCCGACACCGCTTCCCGTGCCCGGCGTGACGAGGGAGGGCGTGTCGGCACTTCCACGAGCTGCATTCCTATCAGTCCCTACTGTCGAGAAGGGGGCGTTAGTGGTCCGCCTTGGCCTGGATTTCGTCCAACACCGCTGCGGTCTGCTTACCCTGCCCGATCTGGCCGATCAGGCTCTGCATCGCGCCCTGGGTGGCTGCCCAACGCGGATTCGTGCTTGGGTAGAACCGTGCCTCAGGTAGGACTTCGAGGAAGGGTGCGATCTCCTCTTTGTCTTTCAGCACCTCCGCCGCCGACTTGGTGGTCGGCAGGAAACCCTCGGTATCGACAAACTTGGTGTAGACCTTGCTGCTGAAGAAGTAGTCCAGGAAGGATCTGATCGCTTCCTGCTTCTTGCCGTCGTTCTTGAACGCCATCAGATGGTCGGCCACCCCGAGGGTCATCGGCTGACCGTCACGTGTCGAGATCGACGCGATCCCGTATTTCAGGGACGGGTTTTTCTCGGCGATCTGGCCGACGGTGGGCGGAAGGCCCACCACCATGGCGATCTTGCCCTGGATGAAGACGTCCAACATGGGGGTGCGGTCGGTAGCGCCGGGGTCGGGCTGAGTCGCACCAGCGTCGATCATCCGCTTCATGAACTCCACCGCCTCGCGGTTCTGTGGAGTGTTGACGGTGATCTTGTCCCCGTCGGTCCACGAACCACCGTTGCCGAAGGTCCAGATCGAGGTCTCCGCCTGGGCCTCCTCGCTTCCCAGCGGCATGCCATAGCCGTAAACGCCGCTGCCCAGGGCGCTCACCTTCTTCGCCGCATCGAAGAGTTCATCCCAGGTGGTTGGCGGACCTGCCACACCAGCCTTGTCGAGCAGCTCGGTGTTGTAGAAGAGGGCGCGGGCCGAGGCGATCAGGGGCAGCCCGTACATCTCGTCGCCGATCGAGGCGTTCTTGGTGAAGGATTCCTGGAAGTCCGCCAGGGTCTCGGCCGAGATTACCTCATCGGCGCGGTAGAGCAGGTCGTCCGCCGCGAACCCGGAGAAGGCGTCAATGTTGAGAATGTCCGGCGCCGCGTTCGCCTGCACCTTGGTGCGAACCACGTCGTTGATGTTGTCCCAGGACTGAATTTCCAGCTTGACGGCGATGCCCGGGTGGTCCGCCTCGAAGTCGGCGATGATGCCCTCCCAGAGAGCCTTGGTGCCGTTGCTGTAGCTGGGCACCAGCAGCGACACGGTGGTATCACCGTCGTTCTGCCGGTCGCTGCTGCCGAAGCCGCAGGCTGTTAGCGCGAGGCTGGTGGCCATGAAGGCCGCCAGGCATCGTAAGAACCGCTTCATCTCCGCCTCCACACGGTGCATCGGCGCACCCGAAAATTGTGATCGGAATCCTGGCTCTGCGCTCGTTCATGATTGATTCACTCTGGAACCTTTCATGATCGTGCTAGTCCTGGGATTCTCGTCATCCCTTGGTCGGGCGTCAAGACCTCGTGAGCGGGAGGCTGCGGCGCGGCGGAGGCGTGACCGCTGGAGCTCCACGCCTGATCATGATTGATTTTGCGCTGTTCTTGACAGAATCAATCACAGCAGTCCATTCTGGCAGTTGCAGATGTACCTGCTCGCTCCAAACAGTGAGGACGAAGGACACGATGAGTGAGGGCACCTTCCTGGCGGCCGAGATTGCAACCCAGCCGGACGACTGGCTCCGAGTCCGGGGCATCCTGCCCTCGGTGGCGATGGACCTTGCCCAGCCCGGCGAGCGGCTCGCCGTGATCGGCTGCGGTACGTCTCTCTTCGTCGCGCAGGCATACGCCGCCCTTCGTGAGGAGGCCGGGGAGGGGGTCACCGACGCCTGGCCGGCCAGCGAACACCGGCTAGGCCGCGGCTACGACCGCCTGCTCTGCATCACCCGCTCGGGTACGACCACCGAGGTGCTTGACGTGGCCAAGCAGTACCGCAGCGTCATGCCGGTTACCGTCATCACCGCCGACCCGATGTCGCCGGCGGTCAGCCTGGCCCGTCCGATCGTCCTCGCCGAGGTGGACGAGCGCTCTGTCGTGCAGACCCGCTTCGCGACGACCACGCTCGCGTTGCTGCGTGCTTCTCTCGGGCACGACCTCGGTCCGGTCGCGGAGCAGGCGCAGCGCGTGCTGGCCGAGGGCCCGGACGTCGAGGCTCCTGCTGCGACAGCCGATCAGATCACTTTCCTCGGCCGCGGCTGGACGGTGGGGTTGGCCCATGAGGCTGCCCTGAAGCTACGGGAGACTGCCCAGCTGTGGACCGAGTCCTACCCCGCGATGGAGTACCGGCACGGGCCGTTCAGCATCACCACTTCCGGCCGGGTTGCCTGGGCCTTCGGTGAGGTCCCCGTCGGTCTGCCCGAGCAGGTCCGGGCCACCGGGGGGCATTTCGAGCATTCGGACCTCGATCCGATGGCGGACCTGGTCCGCGTTCAGCAGCTCTGTCTGCTCCGGGCCAGGGCGGCAGGGCTCGACCCGGACCAACCCCGCGGCCTGAGCCGGGCGGTCGTCCTCGATCAGTGAGTCCCGGGGTGGGCGCCGTCCCCGGCTGAACGCCGGGCCCGTCAGCGGGTACGTCGTGGATGGAAGGTCCCCCGTACCCGCACTTACCGCACCCGGTGGCGCCAGCGACCATGATCGGCATCGCAGGCGGCGTCCACCTCGACCTCAGTCACGGCGGGATTCCCTCCACGCTGCGCGTGGAGCGCGCAGCGTCCGGGTGGGTTCCTGCTTCACCGCGGCCAGCCGGGACAAGTCCTGGTCTTACGTCCGTTCCACAGGCGTTTTCCGTCTCCGCAGGCCCTGCGGCGACGATGTCACGCTGTTTCCGTCATGGCGCTTCAAGGCTTCCGGAACTACCCTTCGCCCCGCACCTGATCACCGTAATACCGCCTGTCGACGTTAGATCAACGGCGCGGCACGGGCCTTGGCGGCCCTCCCCGCCCCGCGCGGGCCTTCACCCCCCGCCCTGAAGGGCGAAGCGCCGGCCCGTATCTCGGTAGCCCGCCGACGCCAGCCGCGTTCATGGGCTCGATCGGTTACTGCCCGTTGTCTCCGGTGACTGTCTGGGTTCTGACATCAGCGCGGCGATGCGTTATCGACGAGGCACGCCGTCGTTAGACCGGGCGATCGGACCGGCCGAAGCAAAGGTCGGCAGGCCCGATGGCGCGGCGACACGCCTTCCTTGGCATTCCCCGCCCGCCGTCCGCCTGCCTTGTTAGCATTTGCATGGCAATTTACGGCTTGCCGTAATCCAGAGGTTCGTGGCGGTTTGTCCGATTGGGCTGCCGTCCATGGGCGGCAAGGCCTTGGTGTTCGTCCTTTGGAGTCCGCATGATGATGGCTAGACCCGCAATCCACCGGTTCACCACGGACGTCTTGGTCCGCTCCAGTGGTGTCAGTCGTATGCAGCCGATCCTGCTGCCCAACAGCCTGCCGCCTACTTCTGTCGGCAGCTACGGCTCGAACGAAGCGGGACGACACGGCATCTGATTCTCCAACGGCAGCACCCGTCCGACCGCCGTTCTGGAAACGGCGGCGCCTGCCTGTGCCGGCACATCCGCACGTCGGTCATCCGACAACGCACAAGCGGGACTGCTGGCGCTGGAGCCTAATGGATAGGGACGGGCACGCCTTCCTGGGCCATTGAAGAGCAGAAGAGGAGTGAACCGGTTCGTGAGTCAGGCAGATACTGCGCGGACGTCGACACCACCGCCGCTTAAGGACCTTCCCCTGAAGGGGCTCGGCGCGGACGACTACATCGTCGCTTCGGCTGCTACCCGTGCCGTTGACGAAGCACCACCGCCCGGTAGCGGGTCGTCCCGGCGGATGCACCATGTCTTCGAAACGACATGCGATGCGCGCCCCTCCGCCCTTGCCCTGGAGTGCGGCGGCCAGCGGCTGACCTACCGGGAGTTGGACGAGCGCGCCAACCAACTGGCCCACCTTCTCCGCGAACAGGGCATCGGCACCGGGGCGCGGGTGGCGATTCTGCTGGAGCGTTCCGTCGAGACCTATGCGGCGCTGCTCGGAATTGGCAAGGCCGGCGCGGCGTTCGTGCCGATCGACCCCGAGTCACCGCCGGAGCGGGTTGCCTACATCGCGGAGGACGCCGACGTCGACCTGCTGCTGACCTCTTCGCAGCTCGCCACGGCGGCAGCCGGGCTGAACCGCCGGATGCTGCTGGTGGACCGGAGTGCCTCTGCCTTGGCGGTGGCACCGGCGACCCGGCCGCAACTCGGGCCCGCCGATGGCGGGGATGCCGATCCGACGGCGTACGTCATCTACACCTCCGGGTCCAGTGGCCGCCCCAAGGGGGTGGAGGTGGCGCAATCCAGCATCTGCAACTTCCTCGACGTGGTCGCCGAGGTGTACGACGTCCGCCCGAACGACCGGGTCTACCAGGGGATGACGATCGCCTTCGACTTCTCGATCGAGGAGATCTGGCCGACATGGGCGGTCGGCGCCACCCTGGTGGCCGGCCCGAACGACTCCGGCCGTCTCGGCGCGGAGCTGGCGGACTTCCTGGACGACAGACGCATCACCGTCCTGTACTGCGTGCCCACCCTCCTGGCGACGATCCCCCGCGACCTGCCTCGCATACATAACCTGCTCGTCGGTGGGGAGGCGTGCCCCGGACAGTTGGTCGAGCGGTGGAGCCGCCCGGGCCGCCGCATCCTCAACACGTACGGTCCGACGGAAGGCACGGTCACCGCAACCTGGTGTGAACTGCACCCCGGGCGTCCGGTCACCATTGGTCGGCCCCTGCCTACCTATTCGATCGTGCTCCTCGACGAGGAACGGCGCAGAGTCCCGGATGGGGAGGTCGGCGAAATCTGCATCGGGGGGCCCGGCGTGGCGCGGGGGTACGTCGGGCGTCCCGAGCTGACCGCGGACCGGTTCATCGAGCATCCGCTGGCACCGCCCGGTGGCCGGCTCTACCGCACCGGCGACCTGGGGCGGCTCACCGCCGACGGCGAGATCGAGTATCTGGGCCGGGCGGACGCCGAGGTCAAGATCCGAGGCCACCGGGTGGACCTCGGTGAGATCGAGAACGTCTTGCTGGAGGATCCGCAGGTCGCCGAGGCGGTGGCGGCGCTCGTCCCGGTCTCCGACGACCCGGACGCCCCGCGTGAGCTGGCCGCCTATCTGGTCCATACGGCTGAAGGGGAGGAGAGCGATCGGGCCGGTGACGACGAGAGCCCGGACGGGACCGAAGCGCTGGCTCAACGGCTGTACCAGAATCTGCAGAAGCACCTACCCGCCTACATGGTCCCTTCGTTCCTTGATGTCGTCTCCGAGTTGCCGATGATGCCCAGCGGGAAGGTCGACCGCAACCGGCTGCCCAACCCGAAGAACCGCCGGCTCGCGGTCGCCGGGGGGCCGGTCGTGGCGGCCGAGGGCGAGGTGGAGGAGCAGGTGCGGTCCGCCTGGGCCGAGGCGTTCGGGGTCGAGCCGGAGGCGCTGTCGGTCGAGGCGAACTTCTTCACTGACCTGGGTGGACACTCGCTGCTCGCGGCGCGGATGGTCTCCCTGCTGCGCGAGCGGAACATCGGCATGAGTCCGGCGGTCCGGGACCTTTACGAGCACCCGACCGTGCGGGGACTGGCCGCGCACCTCACCGCGCCTCCGGAGTCGAGCGTGACCGCCCCGCCCCGCCCGGTGCCGCTGCGGCACAGCGGCCGACGGATCGCGGCCGCCGGCATCGGCCAGGCCGCGGTGATCTACCTGCTGCTGCTGCTCATCACCCTGCCTGTCTCCTATGTCTACACCCGCAACGACGGCTTCGCCTCCGTCGAGGTACTCGTGCAGTTGATGATCGCCATTCTGCTCAGTTACCTCGGGGTGCGCTGGGTGGCACCGGTGCTGCTCGCTCGACCCCTCGTCGCCGGCATCCGGCCCGGCCGGTACCGCTTGTGGGGGCCGACCTACATCCGGCTCTGGGCGCTGAACCTGCTGCTGGCGCTCGGGCCGCTCCCCGTGCTCAGCGGTTCCCCGCTGATGGCGACCTACCTGCGGCTGCTGGGTGCCCGGATCGGTCGTCGCACCACGATCGCCACCAGCATGATCAGCCTGCCCACCCTGATCGATATCGGCGAGGACGCGTCGATCGGATACGGCACCCTGCTCCGTCCCTGGCGGGTGGCGGACGGCTGGGTCGAGATCGCTCCGATCACGGTGGGGGCAGGTGCCTTCGTCGGTGCGAATGCGGTTCTTGAACCGGGCGCCTCGATCGGGGTGGGCGCCGGACTCGGTGAGCAGTCCGTGCTCGGCCAGGGCGAGTCGGTACCGGCCGGAGCCCGCTGGTCGGGCTCGCCGCCGCGCCCGACCCAGAAACTCGGCCCCATCGTGGAGGCGATGCTCGGGAATGGCGACCGGGCAGGCGACTGGCGCCGGCACCACATCGCCGCCGCCCTGCTCGGTCTGATCGGGCTGGAGGTCGGGGCGATCGCCATGATCCTGCCCAGCGTGGCCCTGGTCTGGTGGGCCCTGCTCAACTGGGGGATGCTCGCCGGCCTGGTTGCCACGATCCCCGCCGGCCCGCTGTACGTGCTCACCGTCTGCACGGTGGTGGCCATCGGTAAGCGCATCGTGCTGCCGCACGTGCCGCTCGGCGTCCATCCGGTGCGCTCCGGGCTCGGGGTGCGCAAGTGGATCGCCGACAAACTCCTCGAATTCAGCCTCATGTTCACCAACTCGTTGTACGCGACGCTCTACACCGTCCCCTGGCTGCGGCTGCTCGGTGCCCGCGTGGGCCGTGGTGCTGAGGTCTCCACCGCCGCATACCTCGATCCGGACCTGCTCGTTCTCGGCGCGGAGAGCTTCGTGGCCGACATGGCTAGCGTCGGGGCCGCCACGTACGCCAACGGTCGGGTCGCCTTCCTCCCCACCGAGGTGGGCAGCCGAGCCTTCGTTGGCAATGCCGCCTTCGTTCCGGCGGGCACGAAGTTGGGCGACGAGTCCCTGGTGGGAGTCGGCACCCTGCCTCCCGGCGATGACGTGCCAGAGGGCACCTCCTGGCTCGGCTCACCCGCGATGCACCTGCCCCTGCGGCAGAGCAGCGGCACCTTCTCTGAGTCGCTGACCTTCCGCCCCCCACGAAAGCTGGTCATCCAACGGTTGGCGATCGAGTTCTTCCGCACCACCTTGCCGGCCGCGGTGCTGGGGGCCAGCTTCTACCTCTATCTGCTGGCCCTGTCCGAGCTCGCCAAGGGACGGGACCTCCTCGTGCCCGCGCTGGTGTCGCCACTGGTCGCCGTCGCCTCCGGCATCGCGGTCATCACCTTCTGCGTGGCAACCAAGCGCAACGTCGTCGGCACCTACCAACCACGGGTGGAGCCACTCTGGAGCACGTTTGTGCGGCGTACCGAATTCGTCACCGGGCTCTATGAGGCCGCCGCGGTCCCGGCCGGGGTTGGCCTGCTCACCGGTACCCCGTTCCTGCCGCCGGTGCTGCGTTGGTTCGGAGTCCAGGTCGGGCGACGCACCTGGATCGGAACCACCTACCTCACCGAGTTCGACCTGGTGCAGATCGGCGACGACGCCACGGTGGGCACCGAGGTGTCACTGCAGACACACCTCTTCGAGGACCGGGTGATGAAGATGTCCGTCGTCACCGTTGGTGACGGGGCCAGCATCGGCCCCCGGGCGATCGTGCTGTACGACGCCGTCGTCGGTAACGACGTCTTGCTGGGTTCGCTCTCGTTGCTGATGAAGGGCGAGCACCTCACCCCGGGCAGCCGGTGGCGTGGCATTCCTGCGCAGGGGATCACCACCGGGAGCACCACTCAGATAGCGACTGCTTGAGAAGGATTTCGATGAATACCGAACTGCTGGTCAGCGACGCGGCTCACTTCCGCATCGACTACGAGATCAACCCGTACATGCACACCGAGGTGCAGCCCGACCGGGCAGCGGCGGTGGCCGAGCACAAGGCGATCGTGGCGGCACACCGGGCGGCGGGCCGGCGGGTGAAATTCATCGCCTCCGCGCCGGAATGCCCGGACATGGTCTTCACCGCCAACGCCGCGGTGGTCCGCGGCAACCGAGCCGTGCTCGGCTACCCACCGCCGGAACGCAAGGCGGAAATACCGTACTTCCAGGACTGGCTGCTCATCCATGGCTTCGACGTCATCTCAGCGCCGTATCCGTTCAGTGGGCAAGGGGACGCGCTGGCGTGCGGGAACCTGTTGCTGGCCGGGTACGGGCTGCGCACGGACCGGCGGATGCATGCGGTGCTGGCCTCAGAGTTGGATTACGAGGTGGTGTCGCTGTGCACCGTCAGCTCCCGCTGGTACGACCTGGACCTGGCCGTCGCGGTCATCAGTCCGCAGGCCCTTGCCTACTGCCCGGAGGCGTTGGACGAGCCCAGCCGCCGGCGTCTGCGGGGACTGGGGTTGGACCTGATCGAAGTGTCGGTTGACGAGGCGAGCCGATTTGCGCTCAACCTGGTCAGCGACGGCACCACCGTGACCATGACTCGGGGGGCCCCGCGGCTGGCCGCAGCACTGCGCGGTCGGGGACTGCAGGTGGTCGAACTCGACACCACCGAACTCGCCAAGGGCGGTGGCGGGGTCCGCTGCACCGCTCTGACCCTGGACAACCCAACCGCCGAGGAGTTGTCATGAGATCACTGAGGCCAGCCGGACTTCTCGCCGCCGGGCGCCGTCTGTTCACCGGCAGCGGCCGGCCACCCGGGCGGCCCAGCCGAAAGCGGGGGAAACCGCCGGTGGCGCTGGTGTACCGGGGGCCGGCGTCGCTGCCGGGCTGCCCGGAAACGGTGGCGAAGCTGCTGGAATCGAGCCGGTGGGGCTTCGACGTCCGCTACGTCGGCCCGGACGGGGAGGTGCCGCTGTCACCACAGGCCCTGGCCGGAGCGGCTCTCTATGTGCAGCCCGGCGGGGACACCCTCGAGGAGGGATACCGCCATATGCGCCGCCAGCGGGAGGCGATTCGCCAGTTCGTCGGTGCCGGCGGCAGCTATCTGGGGTTCTGCCTGGGCGGCTACCTGGCCGGCGCCACCCCCGGCTTCGCGCTGCTGCCCGGGGACACCGACCAGTACATCGCTTCGCCCGGCGCCACCATCGGCTCCACCGGCGACGCCCTCGTCGAGGTCCGCTGGCGGGGCAGAAGCCGGAACCTGTTCTTTCAGGACGGCCCCTACTTCTGGCTGCACCCCGACACCGACGCGACCGTCGTCGCCACCTATCCGAATGGGACAACGGCGGCGCTGGTGGTCGGCTTCGGCGCGGGGCGGGTCGGTGTTGTCGGGCCCCATCCCGAAGCCACCGAGGACTGGTACCTCGATGCCGGACTGCCGCTTACCGATCGGCTCGGTACCGATCTCGGCCTTGACCTGGTGGACGAGGTGATGCAGCCGTGACACAGACAACCCTGTTGCGGCCTGCCTCCGGCGTCCCTGATGACAGCAGTGCGTCCCCGCCGCCGGTGACCTCCGGCCGGGCGTCGCGGCTGGTCGGGGTGGACGCCACCCGTGGGATAGCGCTGCTCGGCATGATCGCGGTGCACTCGCTGTACGTCTCCGATGTGGCCGGCCAGCCGACGTGGTCGTACATGATCTTCGGTGGTCGGGCCTCGGCCGGTTTCGCGGTGCTGGCCGGTGTCGGCATCGCCTTCATGACCGGCCGAAAGCGAGTCGAGCTCGCCAACGGGCGGGCCACGGCGGCAACGCTCGGTGTCCGCGCGCTCATCATCGCCGTGATCGGGGTGGCGTTGGCGTATACCGACGCCTCGTACGGGATGGTGATCCTGCCCTACTACGCGGCGATGTTCGTGCTGGCCATCCCGTTGGTGCTCCTCCCGACCTGGGCGGTCGGGGCGGTCGGCGTGGCCACCGCGGCCGGCATGCCCGTGCTCACCCATCTCCTGCTACCGCACCTAACGGCCCCGATGTCGGTGAACCTGTCGCTCGGGCACTTCGTCGACCGCCCGGTGGACACGATCACCGAGCTGCTGATCACCGGGCAGTATCCGGCGCTGCCGTGGATGGCCTATCTCTGCGTCGGTCTGGTCATCGGGCGGCTGGCCCTCACCGCGATGCGGGTGGTGATCGGTCTGCTCGCCACCGGAATTCTGCTCGGCGCCGCAGCGCCGGTCGCCTCGTGGCTTCTGCTGCAGCGGTTCGGGGGCCTGGCCCAGATCCACGCTGCTCAACCGGAAAGCGGGCTCTCCGTAGCCGAGACCGATCAACTCCTCACCTTCGGCGGCGCGGGAACCACCCCCACCTCCACTTGGTGGTGGCTGGCGGTGGACGCGCCGCATACGAACACCCCGCCGGATCTGTTCGGCACGACCGGGGTCGTCATCGCTCTGCTCGGCCTCATGCTGCTGGTCGGCCACCTCACCCGTCCCGTCCTCCGTGGGATGGTCGCGGTTGTGCAGGTGCCGCTCGCAGCCGCCGGCAGTATGCCCCTGACCCTCTACACCGCCCACATCGTGTTCATCAACTCGGAGCATGACACCTACAGCGCGGAGAAGGGGTTTCTCCTGCAGGTTCTCGCGATGCTGCTGGTCGGGCTCGCCTGGCGAGCCACCGCGGGGCGCGGCCCCCTGGAGGGGCTGACGGCCATGCTGATCGCCAAGGCCCGCCGTTGGGCGCCGACGGTGCAGCACCGACCGCGGTCCGAGCCACCTGCGACCCGCATCAGGCAGACCATGCAGGGTAGCCGGGACGCCGGTGACGAGGTCCCCGAGCCGGCCGGATCCGTGACCGGATCGTAGCCGAGATGAGGCTGTCCCGGCGAAAGCTGTTGATCGGCGCTGGCGCTGCCGGTGCCGTCGGCGGGCTGGGTTGGGCCGGTGCGTACGCCTTCAAGGATCGGCCGCTGGCTCTGGTCTACCGGGGCCCGGCTTCCTGCTCCGGGTGTTCCGAGTCAGTCGCCAACCTGCTGGCGGGCATGCCGATCGGGTTCCGTACGGAATTCTGCGGCCCTGACGAGGCGCGGCAGATTTCGGCGGGGGCCTTGGCCGGGGCGGTGGTCTACGCCCAACCGGGAGGCGGCAGCATCGGTCGGGCCTGGCGCAGCCTGCGTGATCACGCCGACGATATCCGGGCCTTCGTCCGCGACGGCGGAAACTACCTCGGATTCTGTCTGGGCGGTTACCTCGCGGGGCCCGGACGCGGTTTCGGGCTGCTGTCGGCCGAGGTCGACAGCTACATCAGCAGCCCGCGGGCCAGCGTGCACGACACCGCCGATACCTTGGTCCAGATTCGTTGGCGCGGTGAGCTGCGGAGCATGTATTTCCAGGACGGACCGGTGTTCCGGCTCCGGCCGGGAGCCTCGGCCACCGTGCTGGCCACCTACGATACCGGCGAGCCCGCCGCCGTCGTCGCCGGCTACGGGGCCGGGCGGGTCGGGGTGGTCGGCCCGCATCCGGAGGCCGACGAGTTGTGGTACGCCGACGTCGGCCTGACCAATCCCGAGGGGATCCGCCAGGATCTCGGGCATGACCTGATCGAAAGCACCGTTTACGGCCGAGACTCCGTGCAGGGAAACTGAAGGGGCCGCTGCGTTTCGCGTCCCACCGGTCGAGAACAATAGCGGCGTCAGTATCGCCGCCGAGGTGTTTGATGCGGGGACGGGGAGATGGCAGCGTCCGTGGCCGACCAACGTAATCCGGCTCACGACATGTTCGATGCCGATGAGGCGTCGCGAGCGCTCGGCATCGAGCTGGTATCCGCAGCAGACGGGGCCGCCGTCGCGCGCATGCGAGTGACGCGAGCCATGGTCAACGGCCACGCGATCACGCACGGAGGCTACGTCTTTCTGCTGGCGGACACCGCCTTCGCCCTGGCCTGCAACAGCCGCGGACCGGTGACGGTGGCCGCCGGGGCGGAGATCACCTTCGTCCGGCCAGTGCGGGAAGGGGACCTGTTGGTGGCCCGGGCCCGGGAGCGGATCCTGTACGGGCGCAGCGGTATCTATGACGTCACCGTCACCTGTGGCGACGAGGTGGTCGCGGAGTTCCGTGGCCGGAGCCGCGCCGTCAGTCGGCTCTCCGGGGAGGCTTCCCCGTCCGGGGGATAGCGCAGGTTAGTCGCCGGACAGCAGCTGCTCGAACGTCGTTGACAACGTGAACGGGTCGGCCACCGGGCGGGGTCGGTAACCTTCGATCTGCTCCGCGAGTTCCCGTCCGGCGCGCTGGATGCGGTTACTCAACGGGCCCTCGGCGGTGCTTCCGGCCCAGTCCTCCGGAGCGGCGAAGACCGAGGTGGGGACGACCACAGCCCGGAGATACGTGAACATCGGGCGCAGCGCATGGTCGAGCGCCAGCGAATGCCGGACGGTCCCACCGGTTGCCGCGATCAGTACCGGTTTGTCGACCAGGGATTCGGCCTGCAGGATGTCGAAGAACGACTTGAACAATCCGCTGTAGGACGCGTTGTAGATCGGGGTGATGGCGATCAGAGCGTCGGCGCCGGTTACCTTGTCGATGGCCGCCTGCAGCGGGGTGGGAGGGAAGCCGGTCAGCAGGTGGTTGACCACGTCGTGGGCGTGGTCGCGTAGTTCGATGGTGTGGATGTCGAGCCGTACGTCGCGCTGGTCCAACTCTTCGCGTGTTGCTGCGGCGAGCTGGTCGGCGAGCAGTCGTGTGGATGACGGTTGGCTCATCCCGGCCGAGACCACCGCCAGGGTGCGTTGTTTCATCGGTCGACCTCCGCCGTTGCGCCAGCCAGCTTGGCGGCATCGCGCGCCGCTTTGAGTGAGGCGTGCGTCGGCGCTTCGGGGACGTGGGCGGGGCGCAGCGCCTGGAACTCCTGGCGCAGCACCGGGACGACCTCCTCGCCGAGGATGTCGAGTTGCTCCAACACGGTCTTCAGCGGCAGACCGGCATGGTCGATCAGGAAGAGCTGTCGCTGGTAGTCGCCGGCGTACTCGCGGAATGTCAGGGTCCGGTCGATGACCTGCTGAGGGCTGCCCACGGTCAGCGGTGTCTGCGCGGTGAACTCCTCCAGTGACGGGCCGTGCCCGTAGACCGGGGCGTTGTCGAAGTAGGGTCGGAATTCGCGGACGGCGTCCTGGGAGTTCTTGCGCATGAACACCTGGCCGCCCAGCCCGACGATCGCCTGGTCCGCGGATCCGTGGCCGTAGTGCGCGAACCGTTGGCGGTACAGGCCGACCATCCGCCGGGTGTGCTCCTTCGGCCAGAAGATGTGGTTGGCGAAGAACCCGTCGCCGTAGTAGGCCGCCTGTTCGGCGATCTCGGGGCTCCGGATGGAGCCGTGCCAGACGAAGGGCGGGATCTCGTCGAGGGGCCGGGGCGTTGCGGTGAACGACTGCAGCGGGGTGCGGAAGCGGCCCTTCCAGTCCACCACGTCCTCCCGCCACAGCTGGTGCAGCAGGGCGTAGTTTTCGATGGCCAGCGGGATGCCGTTGCGGATGTCCTGCCCGAACCAGGGGTACACCGGGCCGGTGTTGCCCCGGCCGAGCATCAGGTCAACGCGGCCGTCCGCCAGCTGCTGCAGCATCGCGTAGTCCTCGGCGATCTTCACCGGGTCGTTGGTGGTGATCAGCGTCGTGGCGGTTGAGAGCAGCAGCCGGCTTGTCTGCGCAGCGATGTAGCCCAGCATCGTGGTGGGCGACGACGGCACGAACGGCGGGTTGTGGTGCTCGCCGGTGGCGAAGACATCGAGCCCGACCTCCTCGGCCTTGAGGGCGATGGTGACCATCGCCTTGATCCGCTCTCGTTCGGACGGTACTCGTCCGTTCGTCGGATCAGGCGTCACGTCGCCGACGGTAAAGACACCGAATTGCATGGCTAACTCCTCACCCCGGCACGCCGGGTACCCGTCTTTCCGTCTCTACCAACATATTTGACGAGTCAACTATTCCGGGTCGCGGGGGTCGCCGTCGACTGTCCAGTTGGTCGTCTTTCTGGTGTTCGATAACCCGCTGTCCCACGATGGTGACGCCACCCCTCTTGTGTTTGGGCAGAACCAGCCCTAGCATCCATGAAAGTTCTGTCTAGGTGAGCAAAAGCGCCGCGGGGAACAGAAAAACGGCTTGTAGGTCAAGCGAAAGTCTGAAGACGGTGCGTGGAAGGCGTCGGCGATGCGATCTCGCCCGAGACGGCGGTGGCCGCTGCAGCGCCGGACCGCCCGGCTGGAACGCGACGGCCCGCCTGGTCCCCGCCGGTGACCACGCCAATCGAGCAGCACGCCAACCGAGCAGGTGGGCCGCCAAGGCCCGGGTGGCAACGCCACCCACCGGCATGAGAGGAAGCCCTTGATGTATAGACCTTTCCTGACACTGCCGCGAGCAGTGAGACCCCCGCGTACAGCGCTGGTCGCGGTGGCACTCCTGGTCGCGGCCCTCGGGTTGGTCGGCCTGCCGTCGAAGGCGGGCCAGGCGGCGCCGGCCACCGCAACGGCGGCGGTTGGGGCGATCCAGATGGAGCCGCAGGTGCTCACCTGGACAGCGGGCAACAGCGTTACCGAATACCTTTCCGCGCCGACGACGGCGAATGCTGGTCCGGCAACGATCGTCTTCGAGAACAGTGCGGCGACGGGGAACACCAGCGGGATGCAGCACACGCTGACGTTCGACACAGCGACCCCGGGCTACAACGACGAGCTCGACCTCAACATCTTCGCAGACCCCTTCGACAGCAACGGTGGTCGGCACGAGATCAACGTGGTGCTCAAGCCGGGCAAGTACCGGTACTTCTGCGCCATCCCCGGCCACCTGCTGATGAGCGGTGAACTCATCGTCACCGGCGGCAGCGAGGACACGACTCCGCCGACGGTGACTGCGTCGGTGACGGGTGAGCAGGATGGTGACGGGGCGTACGTCGGCAGCGCGACGGTGACGCTGAGCGCCAGCGACGACGATTCTGGTGTGGAGCGGGTGGAGTACTCGCTCAACGGCGGTATCTACGGCACCTACTCGGCGCCGGTGACGGTGAATCAGTCGGGGCAGCACACGGTGACGTACCGGGCGACGGATAAGGCGGGGAACACCTCCGCTGCGCAGTCGGTGTCGTTCACGGTTGTTGAGCCGGAGCCGCAGGACACGACTCCGCCGACGGTGACTGCGTCGGTGACGGGTGAGCGTGACGGTGATGCGTACGTCGGCAGCGCGACGGTGACGTTGACCGCCTCCGACACGGAGTCTGGTGTGGAGCGGGTGGAGTACTCGCTCAACGGTGGTGCCTATGCCACCTACTCGGCGCCGGTGACGGTGAACCAGTCGGGGCAGCACACGGTGACGTACCGGGCGACGGATAAGGCG
>DASULK010000087.1:0-21193 GCA_036278255.1 Micromonospora sp. | reverse complement strand
GGCTACGCACCCGACCCAACCGGCGGGCCTGCTCAACCAAGGCCGCGTACTTACCCGGGTTCAAGCCCGCCGAGTAGGCGATACGGGTGACCTTCACCGACCATTCTCCACGGTCAGGTCCGCCCCTTCGAGTTCCTTCTCATAACGGCGCAGTCCGTACAGCCGGCAGGAAAAGGCACGCACGACAGCCAGAAAGTCCCCCACCAGTTCCTGCCCCGGGGACAGCGACTCCTGACTGGCGACGACAATCTCACAGCCGTTGCGGGCCGCCACATGCTCCAGAAAATCGAAGCCGAACCGGGCCAGCCTGTCCTTGTGCGCCACCACCAACACGGCGACCTCCCCCGGTCGACCGCATCCATCAGCGCCAGAAACTTCTTGCGGCGCAGGTTCATTCCGCCGCCGACCTCGCTGACCCACTCGTCCACAGCCAAGCCGCGGGCGAGGCAGAACTGCTGCATCGCTGCCATCTGCAAGGCCAAGTCGGACTTCTGGCCCGGCGACGAGACACGGCAGTCCACCACAACCTTGCGCCGAACGGCATCGAAACCCGGCTGCAGCACCTTACGCACATCGGAGTCGTCGAAGTACCTCTGACCAGACGGCAGGCGACGGGCCACGATCCGCCCCTCAGCCTCCCACCGGCGCACCGTGCTCGCCGAGCGACCTACCCGCCTGGCAAACTCCCCGATCCGATACACGCCGCCCACAACAATCAACCGTAGACAACTTTGGACAGAAAAGCAGCCACTAGTCACTGCTCCTCACGCTCATCTATCGGTCATGATTCCCTGACGGACGCGCGACCGGTAGCCGGAGGCACCCGGTCAGCCCATCCTTCGGACGAGGATCAGCCGGGGCCGGGTCAGCAGGGCGGTGGCGGCCACCGCGATCACCGGCGCAACGAGCACGGTGGTGATCAAGGGCAGCCATGGTATGTGCCACTCCAGGTGGCTGCGGAGCGCCACCATTCCGGCCGCGGGCGCGATGCCGCCGAGCACGCCGAGCAGTGCACCGACCCCGACGATCAACCCGGCCTGCGCTGCTGCGATGCGCCGTCGCAGTCGCGGACCGGCGCCTACCGCCGCGAGTGTGGAGAGGTCGTTGCGCATCTCTGAGGTGGCCAATCCGACCGCGACCGCGGTAGCCGCCAGCGTGACCACGCCGCTCACGGCCACGAGGACGAGGAACATCGCCCCGTAGTCGCGGCGATCGGCGCGCGTTTTCGCGCCGACGGTGACCTGTGCCGGGTCCGCTATGGACGGGTCTGCCTCCACCTGCGCGGCCAGGACCAGCGAGTTCGCGGCGGCGACCTCGGGCGCAGTCGGAACACGGGTGGTGTCGATGAGGATTCCGCCGCGACTGGTCACCAAGCCGTGTCGGGCCGCGGCTTGTTCGGAGATCACGGCGCCGGGCAGGTCGTTGTAGTAGTCGGGGGCGGGCACCAGGGTGGCCGGCAGCAGTCTGTCACCGCCCTCACCGTCGGGGTCGCCGATCGTGAGCGTCCCGTCGGGCATCAGCGAGGGATAGAACGCGACCGCGCCGCCGTCGCGCAGCGTCGCCAGAGCGGCCGGCGGCGCGGGGGCACCGGTCACCGCCTCGATCAGCTCCGCGCCGCCGACCGCTACCACCGGCGACGGGTCCGCCGGCAGGCCGGTATTGCCGTACTCCGGCGCCTGATGGTGTGCCGCCTTCGTGTACCCGGCAACGAGCAGGAGCGGCACGCTGGTGCGGGTGGGCAGCGCCCTCTCAATTTCGTGTAGACGCTCGGGGGGCAGAACCGCGGCGGCCTGCGGCGGCACCAGCACCTGACCGGTGCGGGCATTGGGCTGCAGCGCGATGCTTTCGGTATCGTCCGCTGCGCTGTAGAGCATCAGCGCCATGCTGCCGGCCACCGCCGTGCAGACCGCGGCGGCCGAGGCGGCGGTGCGCAGCCGGTGCCGGGCGGAGTGCCGGGCAGCCAGCCTGACCGCCAGCGGGAGGCGCGCCGCAAACCGGCCGGCGGCGGCGACCAGGACGGGCGCGAAGGCCGTGACGCCGAGTAGGATCGCCATCGTGCCGGCGGTGAGCATGACGATGCTGCCGGTCGAGCCGGCGGCGACGACCGCCGCGACCGCACCAACCGCGGCCACCAGCAGGCCACCCACCAACCAGCGCACATTGCTTGCCGTGGAGCCGGATTCCCGGCCGGCGATCGCGGAGCGCAGCCCCTGCCGGGCCGCGGCGCGCGCCGGACCCAGCGCGGCGAGCAGGCCGACGGCGACAGCGAAGAGCGCGATCCCGGCCAGCCAGGGCACCGGTACGACGCCTTCGGTGAGGGGATGGTCGGCGATCCGCTCCACCGTGTCCCGGTTCAACCAGTAGGTGAGCGCGCCGAGCGCTACACCGGAGACTCCCGCGAGCGCGCCGAGTACCAGCCCGTTGGCGAGCACCATCCGGGCGACCTGGGATCGGCGGGCACCGACCGCGGCGATCATGGCGAGTTCGCGTTGCTGGCGGCGAGCGCCGATCGCGAACGCCGCACCAGCGAGCAGGGCCACCTGAAGCCCGGCGAATCCGACCACGAGCACGAAGGCGGCGGTACGGACGGCGAGCTCGGCCGCGCTCGGCCCTATGTCGCCTCGGAAGATGCTGCTGAAGGAGGAGGTGCAGGTCCGCCCGCCGTTATCACCGACAGGTTGGCAGATCATGTGCTGGCGGGGATCAGGAGGCTTCCAGTCGATGCCATCGGGCGGAAGCTTCACCAGCAGCTGCGGTCCGCTCGGGGACAGCGGCTGACCGGCGGGGCTCACCACCATCGGGATGCTCAGCTCACGGGCGGCGTCGACGATGCCCACCACGGTGCGCTCCCGCAGCGGCGAGCCGACCGCCAGCAGGTCGCCGACCCGGATCCCGTCGACCATCGCCAACCGGGCCGAGACGGCCACCTCGGTGGAGCCGCGCGGTGCCCGGCCGTCGCGGATGACGAACATTCCGCGGGTCAACCCGTTCTCCACATCGGCCGCGGCGTAGTCCCGCAGGCTGTACCGGTCGCCGGCACGCACCACCGTCCGGCCGTACGTGACGGTGGTGGTCTCGCTGCCGGCGGGCAGAGTCGCGAGTACCTTGCCCGCGCCCGGCCCGCTGATCTGGTAGTCGGCCCGGCCCAGGCGCCAGCTCGCCTCCGCATCCACTGAGGTGTAGGTACTGGCGTAGGAGAGCGCCACCACCGTGCCCGCGTAGACCGGTAACGCCAGCATCAACACGATCAGCAGCGTGCGGACCCTGCTCCGGTACGCCGCACGGCGGGCCAGCCGCACCGCCACCCGCCACGATCCGGCCGTCTCAGCAAAGCTCATGAGACCAGCAGCTCCTCGGGGCGGTCCCGCCCGCCGGTGGTGTCAACGAGCCGCCCGTCGCGCAGGAACACGATCCGGTCCGCCCAGCTCGCAAAGCGCGCCTCGTGGGTGACCAGCACCCCGGCCGCGCCGGCGTCGACCCGCGAACGCAGCAGATCGAGGATCGACTGCCCGGTCGCCGAGTCGAGCGCGCCGGTCGGCTCATCGGCGAGCAGCAGCCGACGCTCCCCGATCAGCGCCCGGGCCACCGCCACCCGCTGCTGCTGGCCGCCGGAGAGCTGGTCGGGGAAGCGGTCGGCCTCACCGGGGAGCCCCACTTCGGCCAGCGCCGCGAGCGCCTCGCGGCGCGCCGTTCGGACGGGGGCGCCGGCCAGTTCCCGCGGTAGGGCAACGTTTTCCGCGGCGGTCAGCCCGGAGACGAGGTTGAAGTCCTGAAAGACGTACCCGATCCGATCCCGCCGCAGCCGGGCCAGGGCCGCCGGTGAGAGGCCTCCCAGCGCGATGCCTTCGACCTCTACCCGGCCGGAGGTGGGGGTATCCAGACCACCGCCGATGGCGAGCAGCGTGGATTTACCCGAGCCGGATGGTCCCATCACCGCGACCAGTTCGCCGGCGGCCACCTGCAAGGTCACGTTGTCCAGTGCCTGCACCATCGTCTCGCCGGAGCGGAAAGCCCGACTGGCTCCCATGAAGCTCAAGATCGGCCGGCCGCTCATTGCGCGCTCCTTTCGGCCGCACGCTGCGCCGCCGGCCGGACAGCCCGGCCCGCCCGGGGTGGCGTGGTGAGGCGACCGCCCCGGCGCAGCACCACCGCTTCGACGTGATCCAGCCAGCGCACCTCGCCCTCGAGCGCGAACACCAAGCTGTCCAGCAGCAGTACGCCGGCAACGTCGTCATCCTCATCGGCGGCGCGGCGCAGCGTGTTGTAGTCACGCATCAGCCGCATCGACTCGGTGCGCTGCCGTTGCACCACCTCGGTGACATCCACCCCGGAGGTGGTCGCCGCCATCAGCAGCTTGATCGCCAATTCGTTGCGGGGCCGATCGGTGCCGGCGACCGGGGTCCTGAACCACTCGTCCAGCGCTGCCCGGCCCGCGTCGGTGATCGCGTACATGGTGCGCCCGTCGGCGTTCGTCCCTGCAGCGGCGACCAACGCGTCCCGCTCCAGCCGCTCCAACGTCGTGTATACCTGCCCCACATTGACCGGCCAGGTGCCTCTGGTCCGGGCCTCGAATTCAATGCGCAGCTGGTATCCGTACTTGGGCCCCTCGGCGAACAACGACAGCAGTCCGAATCGCACGCTCATCCCACGACCCTTACCCAGTAAATAGTTACCGAGTAAGCAGTATGCGGGCCTGCACCATCGCCGTCAACGCTTATCAATAAGTAGCGATGAGACTGCCGCTGAGGTCATCCCGCAGGTTGCGGCCCATCGCCAGGCGCAGCAGAGACCGGGGCCAGCACCGTCACATGGGCACCCCGAGGTGACCGACCGCTGGAGCGCCCCGGGCAGGACGACATCGCCAGGAGCCCGTCGACCTCCATCAGCAGCTCGAACGAATCTCCGGGGCCAGCACATGGCTCGACGAAGAACAGCTCGCGACGGTCATCGATCCCGGTCCGCATGAAGATGTTCAGGGGATCGTGCACGTCGTACTCAGTCAGCCCGAACGGCTCGATCGCAGCGGCCAGGATCTCCTGGCAACCGGGCGTGTCGGACCCGTACAGATGGCGCCGCAAGGCTCGACTGCACCGGCCGAAGAGCAGATCGTGGGAAGCGGTCCGCGGTTGGGCGCCCTCGACCGGTTCGACGTCGACCACCGTATTCCCGACGACTCGGGCCATCGGCCGTTCCCAGGGTGGGCACGACAGCAGGGCATCGCCCACACCCACATGCGTGCCGTGGATCGGCCTGGTGACGGACGACCCGAACCGCTCCCGTAGGTCGTGACGGTTGAACACATTGAGATCGACGACTTGGGTGCCCTCAATCAGGGAGAAGACGACCAGCTGTCCGGTGAGCGCGGTGAAGGCACGACCGGTCCCGGTCGGCACATGGAACTCTTCGACGACCGCGTACCCGGAACGGTCAACGCTCTGCATCGAACCTCCTACCTCAGGGCCGAGAGGAACACGCGGGTCTGCTCTTCCTGTGGCGAGTCGAAGATCTGCTCCGGTGGCGCCGACTCTACAATCGTGCCCCCGTCAACGAAGAGCACCTCGTTCGCGACCTCACGGGCAAACCGCAGTTCGTGGGTGACGACGACCATGGTCATCCCCTCCGTGGAGAGGTTCCGCATCACCTGCAGCACCTCGTTGACGAGTTCGGCGTCCAGCGCCGACGTCGGCTCATCGAACAACATCACCTTGGGCCGCATCGACAGTGCCCGGGCGATCGCGACCCGTTGCTGCTGTCCACCAGACATTTCGCTCGGGTAGCGGTCGGCCAGCGCGTCGAGCCCCACCTTGGCCAGGTGCTCCACCGCAACCGCGCGAGCGGCACGGCGACCGATCTTGCGTACCTCGGTCAGCCCGAGCATCACATTCTCGGCGGCCGTCATGTGTGGAAAGAGGTTGAACCGCTGGAACACCATGCCGAGTTCAGAGCGGTGCCGCGCTAACTCCCGCTCTCGGCCGAACCGCCAGCGATGAGCGGCGCTGCCGTCGAAGACCTGTTCACCGTCGAGGATGACCGTTCCGGCGTCCGGGGTCTCGAGCAATCCCAGGCACCGCAGCAGGGTGCTCTTGCCCGACCCGGAGCGTCCGATGATGACGCTGGTCGTGCCTGCCTTCACCTCGAGCGAGACGCCGGTCAGGATCGGGACCGGGCCGTAGCTTTTCGCCAGGTTCTGGGCCTTAAGCATCAGTCATCCTCCGTTCGATGGCGGCCACGCCGGACCGGCGTCGCGGTAACCTTTGCCCGCGCGGCCTTGCGGCGGATTTCCAGCGCATGTTCCGTTCAATCTGGTTCTGGATCAACATGAACACAGAGACGATCACCAGGTACCAGACAGCCGCCGCCGCATATGCCTCGGCGAACCGGTACGTCGCGGAGACCTTGTGTCCGGCGACAGTGAGTAGCTCCTGAAGCGAGATCACCGAGGCAAGGCTCGTCAGCTTCAGCAGGGAGATGAACTCGTTCCCGGCGGTAGGCAGGAAAACGCGGACCGCCTGAGGCCAGACGATCTTCGCGAAGACCTTGTGCGGCATCAGGCCCAGCGCACGTCCTGCCTCGCGCTGCCCATCCTCAACCGACATGATGCCGCCCCTGATGATCTCCGCCATATAGGCGGCCTCGCTGAGGGAGAGGGCGACGATCGCGGCTAGAAACGGCGAGAACCACTCGGACCGCAGCGCCGGGATGACCTGGGGCAGGGCATTCCAGACGAGCAGTAGCCACAGCAACGTCGGAATAGCCCGACCCACGAAGATATAGACGACACTCGACTGCCGCAACACGCTGTACCGCGAGTTTCGGGCCAGGGCCAGGAATAGGCCCGCCACGGTCGCGATCGCCGCGCTGATCACGGTCACGACGACCGCGATGCCGGCGCCTTGGGCGAACGTCGCGGACGTCACCATATTGAGGAAGATCTGCCAGTCAAAGGACACGGTGCATCACCTCGGGAAGTTTGGGACGGGCTGTGACCGGATGCTCGCCGGACCGCTGTCGAGGCGCCCCGCCGCGGTAAGGCGCGGCGGGGGCCATCGGTTTCGGGTGGGACCAGCGGATCGTCCGCCTGCCCCGCCCTGTTGGATTGCCGGGTACGGGCCGCCGGATCAGGGGGTGACCAGCGCGTCGGTCGGCAGCTTCCAGCGCTCCAGGGCTGCCTTCATCTGGCCGTCCTCGACCAGGGTCTTGATTTCTGTCCGGAGCGCTTCACCGAGTTCGGTGTCCGTTTTCCGGTAGAAGACCCCGTACTGCAGCTCCTTCGGATAGGTGTAGGCGATTTCCCAGTCCTGCGTTCCGTTCTGGGTCCGGCTGCTGCCGTCCGCATCAAGCGCGAGGAACGCGGCGGCACGGCCGATCACCACCTGCTGGGCAGCCTCGTTGGCACCGGAGTACTCCTGGACCTTCGCAGGTGCCTTGCCATTCTTCTCGAGCTCCTTGTTCAGGTCGGCGAGCATCCCCGGGAAGTTCGTGCCGGACTGGACGGCGACCGTCTTACCCGAGAGGTCCTCGGGGGAGCTGATGCCTTCCGGGTTCCCGCCCTTGACCAGGATGACCGGGCCGGAGTTGAGGTAGGGCACAGCGTCGAACTCACCCTGCAGCCGTTCGGGAAGCATGAAGATAGCGCTCCAGACGACGTCGCAGGTGCCGCCGCCCAGGGCCGGAAGCAGCCCGGTGAACGACGAAACCTTCACGTCGGGCTCAACTCCCCACGCGTCGGCCACAGCCTTGATCATGTCGATGTCGAAGCCGATCGGGTTCCTCGAGTCGTTCTCCCCGAAGAACTCCATCGGCGGCACCGTCGGGTCGACGCAGGCGACGAATTTGCCCTTCTCCGCGACCAGGGCGGGAGCACCTTCCTTGGCCTGGGAGCCTCCAGGGGACGGGCCTGCGCTACCGCATGCGGCTACCGCAACTCCTGTGGCGAGCGCGAGCACCGCTCCGGCCCACCGACGCCGGCCGCGCCGCGTCGATGCGCCGCCGGTGGCACTGAGCGGTGCGCGGCTGTTTTGGGACTGGTCCAGATACATCGCTGTCTCTCTTATGTGTTAGGGGTGGCGCGAGCATCGGGACAGCTACTTCTTCAGTCTCTGATTCCCGATTTGACGACCAAGGAGCGCCGTACCGTATCCGATACGTCGTATACCATGACAGCGCTCACAGCGGCTGGCAAGAGTCCCTCCAGATTACCCCGCGAAGAGCTGCAGGCGTTCTGGGAAGTTTGGGCCGATTTCTTGCGCAATGGGCCTCCACGGCCAATTGACCGACGGCCGGTCTTGAGATACGGTATACGATGTCTGGAGCACCACAGGTCGTCCGCCGGGAGGTTCAGTGAACAGTTCTCTGCCGGGACTCGAATCCCGACCGGACAGCCTGTCTGAGCAGGTCTACAACGCCATCCGGGAAGCGGTCGTCGGTAAGACACTGCGACCGGGCAGCACCGTGACCGAGGCTCAACTCGCCAAGGAGCTCGGGGTCAGCAAAACTCCCGTACGCGAGGCGCTGCTACGGCTGCGCGAAATAGGCCTGGTGCAGCCACTCGCCACCCGTGGCGTCAAGGTCATCGAACCGACCCGGGAGGGCATCATCCGCGCCTACGAGGTCCGCTGGGCACTGGAAGCGGCCACCGCCCAACTCGCCGCGTTACGCGCCGACCAGGAGCAGTGTACGGAGTTGGACGATGCCGCAGCCCGTTCACTGGAGGCCGCACGCCGCTACGACCCGCCCGCGTTCAGCCATTGGGACCGGCAGTTCCACCGCTGTCTGTGGAAGGCATCCGGCAACACGGAGTTGGAGCGGCTGGCGGAGAACGCCTACGCCCTGACCACCGCGCTACGGGCGATGGACGCTCCGATCGGGGGCGACTCGATCAGCTGCGCCGAACAGCACGTGGTCATCGCCGCAGCGATCAGAGACCGGGACGAAAAGGCCGCCCACGACGTGGCCGCTCAGCACGTGCAGGACGTCCTGCGGTACGTCCTACCTCCGATCGAACCGTCCGTGGCGCACCACGGATTCACATCATCACCATCACAACTAGGGACGGAATTGCCATGACGATCGCTGTGGAACGCCGCGTGGCCATCGCTGGCCTGGGCGCTGTCGGTCGGACCCTCGCCACCGCTCTGGATGAAGGGATTCCCGGCTACCGGCTCACCGCGGTCTCGGTGCGTCGCCCGGAACGCTCCGAGCCGTTCTTCGCAACATTGCGGCAGCGGCCGGCGGTCGTGCCGGTCGAGGAACTGGCAGAGTCGGCCGACATCGTCATCGAATGTGCCCCCACGGCGATCTTCGCGCAGCTCGCCACCCCGTTGATCCGGGACGGCAAAGAACTGATCGTCCTCAGCGGTGGCGCCCTACTCGAGCACTGGGACCTGGTCGACCAGGCCGCGGAGACCGGAGCCATCATCCGGGTGCCCAGCGGTGCGCTGATGGCGCTGGACGCAGTTCAGGCCGCCGCCCAGGGCGAGATCCACTCGGTGCAGATGCGCACCCGCAAGCCGCTGGAAGGCCTGCAAGGCGCCCCCTTCCTGGCCGAAGCCGGCATCGACCTGGCCCAGGTGCAGGAACCGACCCGCCTCTTCGCCGGCACCGCCCGGCAAGCCGCAAAGGGCTTCCCGGCGAACCTGAACGTCGCTGTGGCCCTGTCGCTGGCCGGCATCGGCCCGGACCGCACGATGCTCGAAGTGTGGGCCGACCCGACCGTCACCAGAAACACCCACCGCATCGAGGTGGACTCCGATTCGGCGAAGCTGACGTTCACCATCGAGAACATCCCCACCGAGAACGCCAAGACGGGCCGGATCACCGCGCTGAGTGTGATCGCTCTCCTCCGCAAGATGGTCAGCCCGCTACAGATCGGCACCTGAGCTGACTCAAGCAGTCCCTCATCCATAATGGAGAAACATTGAATCTAGAGATCAAGAACCGAGTATCGCTGGTGCTCGGCGCCGGCGGTGGCCTAGGTGGGGCAATCGCATTGGCCCTGGCGCGTGAGGGCGCGACCGTGATCGGCTGCGACATCAGTGCCAGCGGACTGGACGAGACGGTCCGCAACGCCGCCGAGGAGGGCACCACGGTGACGCCGATGGTGGCCGACCTGGCGGACCTCAACTCCCTGGACGCCCTGGTGGCCAGTATCACCGACCGGTTCGGCCCGGTCTCGATCCTGGTGAACAACACCGGTGGCCCACCCCCCAGCACGGCAGCGGGGGTGGAGGCTGCGACGTGGCGACAGCACTTCGACTCGATGGTGCTACCGGTATTCCATCTGACCGACCTGGTCCTCCCCGGGATGCGTGAACTCGGCTGGGGTCGAGTGATCACCAGCACCTCCTCCGGAGTGGTCGCCCCGATTCCGAACCTGGGCGTCTCCAACGCGCTGCGCTCTGCCCTGGTCGGCTGGTCCAAGACCTTGGCGGCCGAGGTCGGCCCCGACGGGATCACTGCCAACATCGTGCTTCCCGGCCGGATCGCGACCTCCCGCATTGTCGCCTTGGATGAGGCCAAGGCCGCCCGGGAAGGCCGCTCGGTGGACGAGGTCCGGGCGGAAAGCGTTGCCAGCATCCCGCTCCGCCGCTACGGCAAACCGAGCGACTACGGGGACGTGGTGGCGTTCCTGGCCAGTGAGCGCGCGTCGTTCATCAACGGCTCGATCATCCGCGTGGACGGCGGAATGATCCCGAGTATCTAGTGAGGGGAACTCCATTGCGTACTGCAGAAGAGAAGGCGTCGATCCGGGAACGGTTCCTCGCCGTTGACACGGCCAACGTCAGCGACATCTTGGACAACCTTGGAGTGCCCAACCAGGGACTGTCGGGCAAGTTCACCCCCTACTCCGGGACTCGCCTGGCGGGCTGGGCTTACACCATCAGCGGCCAGATGCAGCCCTACGAAGGGTCCGGAGACCCGAAGAAGATGGAGGCGTGCCAAGGCATCTCGGCAAATGAAATCTCCGTCTGGAGCGGTGACGGAGACGGCATCTGCTACTTCGGGGAACTGATCGCGATCGGCATGAAGGAGCGTGGATCGGTCGGCGCCCTGGTTGACGGCGGAATCCGCGACGTGCGCTGGCTCAACGAGCACCAGATCCCCGTCTTCGCCCGTTACCGCACCCCGGTGCAGTCGATCGGCCGCTGGCGGGTGACCTCTTGGCAAGAGCCGGTATCACTACGTGGCGCAACCTCCACCTGGGTGACCGTCGCGCCGGGTGACTTCATCCTCGCCGACGAGGACGGCGCCATCGCCATCCCTGCCAGCCAAGTGGACAAGGTGCTTGCCGAAGCCGAGACGTTGACCGCCACCGAGGTCAAGGTCCGCGAAGCGCTCCAGCAGGGTCGCACCCTGGCCGAGTGCCTCGCCGAATACGGACACGTTTAGAAAGCGAGCTGCACGGCGCTCTTCAGGCCGCCAGTCGCGCCCTGAGGAGCGCCGTGCCCCCCACTCTTCATCGACCCAGACCGGAACTGGCTGCGGGCTTCCCGTGGCCAGTCCAGGAAGGCGCCTGGACCATGCCCTCGACCGGCATCGAAGTGAAGATCCTCGACGCCCGCACCGCAGACCAGGAACGGATCGAGCTTGCGGTCTACCCGTCCAGGGTTGAGTCTGCCGACCTGGGCGTCATCCATATCCACGGCAAGGGCGGCAACTTCTACGGACTCCCGTTCCGGCCACTGGCGCCGCGGCTTCAACTGCCCGGCGCGGTGCATGTCGCGGTCAACATGCGCTGTCACGACCTGGGCTACACCCGCACCGATGTGCCCTCCGCCGACTCGGTCGTCCAATCCGATGTCGCGGTAGGCGGTGGCTGGTGGGAGGACCTCGACGTTGGCGTTGATGACATTGCTGCGGCTGTCGATCACGCCAGGTCGCTGGGGTGCCGCGACATCTTCCTCCTGGGCCACTCCGCGGGTGGCTTCTACGCCGCCGCCTACGCCGCTAGGAATCAGCAGGTCAACGGGATAGCCATGCTGTCGCCGCTGACCAGCAACAAGACAAATCTCGGCATGTGGTTCCCAGAGCCCGGGCAGTTGGAAGCGACGCTCAACCAGGCCCGGACGATGGTCGCTGAGGGCAGAGGACACCACATCGTTCCTCTTGGCGCCTGGTACTACGGGGTGTCCGCCAAAACTCTGCTGCAACGCGCTGCGGAGGAGGACGGAGTCTGGTCGGCGAACCTGAACGCCGCCCGCTGCCCGGTCCTGGTGATGTGGGGATCAGCCGAATCCCGTGGCCTGATGTTCCGACAGCTGGTGGAGGAGCTGGCTGTTGACGACAAGCAGTGGGCAGAGTTGCCGGGCTGCGAGCACAACTACATCGGCTATGAAGACACGGTTGCCGAGCAGGTGACCAGGTTCATCACTGAGCGCCGTACAGCATCATCCGCCACCTGAAGGCGATGACCCCGCACGCTGAGCATGCGTCCTGGTCGACAGGCTGATTGATGGGTGGGGCGGGCGGGACTTGAACCCGCGACCCAGGGATTATGAGTCCCCTGCTCTAACCGGCTGAGCTACCGCCCCATGCACGCCGGCGAAAGCCTAGCGCATCGATCCGAACCTTGCGGTTTCCGAAGCCGGCCGCACGCCGGGAAAATCTTGACGCAACTGCGGGCCAGCAGCGCCACGACGGAGAGCCAAGACGAAACCCCGCCTGTAAGGCGGGGTGTGCGGGTGGAGAAGCTCCCCCGTTTGGACTCGAACCAAAAACCTACCGGTTAACAGCCGGTTGCTCTGCCGATTGAGCTACGGGGGATCGCCGACCGGATCTTTCCGGTCTCATGCGACGGGACAAGAGTACAGGACAAACCCAGGTTGTGCGCTACCGGGTTCGACCTGAAGCCAGGAAGCCCTAAATCAGAACAAATCGCCAAACAGCCCCGATCATGCATGGGAAAGAGGAGTATGGGTAGCTAGCGGGAGAAACAGTGACGCAGGCGCAACAGGTTGGTCACGGTAAGAATCCGCGACCAAGGCGTCAGGTAGGGAAGGAGCCGCGCATGCGCGGAAAGCTCATGTTTCTCGGTGGACTGGCGGCGGGCTTCGTCCTGGGTGCCCGTGCCGGCCGGGAAAAGTACGAAGAGTTGGTCATGAAGGGCCGGCAACTGCTCGACCACCCCACCGTGCAGGAGGCGGCCGGGGTCGCCCAGGCGCAGGCCAACCGCCTCTACTCCGAAGGCAAGGACCGACTCGGCCAGACCAAGCTGGGCGAGATGATGAACTTTGGCAACGGCGGCAAGCCGATGCAGGGGGCCGAGCAGGGCCTGCCCAGCTCACCTGCCTCGAGCAGCACTGGGTCGTCAAGCAGCACGCCATCCTCATCCTCCTTTTAATCAGACAGTGGTGAGGGGCCGGTCGGGCGACCGGCCCCCTCCGCTGCGCCGCGCCCGGCAGCACCGGGCGGTTGGATCCCCTGCCCCGGTGCTCCTTCAGTCGTCGTGGAGTTTCCGGTCGTCGCGAAGCGGCAGGAGCGGCTCCCGCTCCACCAGTTGTCCGCCCGTGATCGCCCGTCCGCGCGCCAGTTCGGCATCCAGCGTGGCGCCGAGCAGAACCGCCAGGTTGGACAGCCACAGCCACACCAGGAAAATGACCACCGCAGCCAAGGCCCCGTACGTCTTGTTGTAGGAGCCGAAGTTGGCTACGTACAGGGCGAAACCGGCGGATGCGAGCAGCCAGACCGCCACCGCGAGCAGCCCCCCGGGACTGACGAACCGGAGTCGACCGTGCCGGGCGTTCGGTGACGCCCAGTAGAGGGTCTCGAAGATCAGGCTGACCAGCACCAGCAGAACCGGCCACTTCACAATATTCCAAGCGGCGACGGCGGTGCCGCCGACACCCAACAGTTCCCCGGCCCACCGGGCGAGCCGTCCGGTGAAGACCACGATCAGGGTGCTGAGCAGCAGCATCACCCCGACCGTCGCGGTCAGGGCGACCCGGATGGGCATGAGCTTCCAGAGCGGGCGGCCCTCCGGCACCCCGTAGATCGTGTTCGCGGCTCGCATGAACGCGGCGGTGTAGCCCGACGCCGACCAGAAGGCACCCAGCAGACCGACGACCGCCACTGTGCCCGCGGTTCCCCGTCGCTCCCGCACCTCTTCAATCGCGGTGGCGAGCAACTCCCCGGGTGGCCCGGGGGTGAGCGCGATGACGCTGTCCCGTACCTGGTTGGTGGTGTTGTCGCCCAACAGTCCGAGGAGGGAGACCAGCACGATCAGGCCGGGAAAGAGCGACAGCACCCCGTAGTAGGTCAGAGCGGCGGCCCAATCGATGAGGCCTTCGTCCCGGATCCGGCGTAGGACACGGCGCACCACAGAGCGCCGGGCTGCGGGGTCCGCCCCGGCCCGGGTTCGATCCGGGTCGGCGTCCCGGCCGGGGCGAGCCGTTGGCTCCTCGTCCACCATGGGCAGCCCTCCTCGACTCGGAAACGCCGACGCCTACCTCATGCCCGAACGGGCGGCTTCGGTAACCAACCGGACCGTAATCCCGTCGGCACCGCCCCGGTAGGTCACTTGTACAGCAGTTTCCCCATCCGCCGGCCGGCGATCCAGAGACCGAGCACGAGCACCGCCAGCAGATAGGCCACATTGACCAGCTGCTGCCAGCCGACGGTGCCGATGGTGATGCTGCGGATCAGTTCGACCGACCGGTACAGCGGCGTCACCTCCACCAGCCAGCGCAGCACGGTGGGGTAGGCCTGCGCCGGCACGAAGGTGCCAGAGAAGAGGAAGAGCGCGAACTGCGCCGTCCCCAGCACGTCGAAGTCCTGCCAGCTGCGCATGAAGGTCGCCAGCGCCATGCCCAGCGCGCCGAACGCGAAGCCGACGAGTACGGCGGCCGGGAACGCGGCCAGCGCCCGTCCCGCGCTCGTCAGCCCCATCGCCACCATGATCGCTAGGAAGCCGGCGGAGTAGAGGGTGCCGCGTAGCATCGCCCACCCCAACTCGCCGAGCGCGATCTCAAACGGCCGTACGGGGGTGGCGAGCACCCCGTCGTACAGCTTCATGAACTTCATCTTTCCGAAGAAGTTGAAGGTCGTCTCGGCCAGTGCGCCGCTCATGGCGGAGGAGGCGAGCATCGCCGGGGCGACGAACGCCACGTACGAGACGACCTGGCCGGTCGGCAGGGTGAGATCCCCGATGAGGGCTCCGACCCCCAGCCCGATGGAGAGCAGGTAGAGCACCGGCTCGACGAACCCGGAGATCAACACCAGCCAGTAGGCGGACTTGAGCGCCGTGGCGTTGCGTTCGGCGACGGAGACCGCACGTCGGGCCGGTCCTTTGAGGGCGACCAGCCGGGGCAGGACAATGCTGACCACGAAACCACTCTCCCTAGATCACGAGCCGCTTGCGGAACCGCCGGTACGCGAGCAGCCATCCCCCGGCCCCCCACGCGCCCAGGTAGAGCAGGTGGCCGGGGATCGACCACTGCGGTGCGATGCCGAGCGCCGCGGCTCGACACACGTCCACCCCATGCCAGAGCGGTGACACGTACGCCAACCAGCGCAGCATCGACGGCAGCGACTCGACCGGAAAGAAGACCCCGGAGAAGAGCGTCATCGGGATCACGCCGAAGCGGAACACCAGGGTCAGGTAGCTGTCACTCGTGACCGTTGCCGCGAGCGCGAAGGTGGGGGCCGCCACCGCCAGCCCGACCAGCAGCGCCACGGCGAGGGTGGCCAGCGCCCACGGCGAGTGCAGCGTGCCGAAGGCGGCAGCCACGGCGAGGAAGGCGGCGCTGCTGGTCAGTACCCGGAAGAGTACGAAGGCGAGGTGGCCGCTGAGGATGTCGGTCACCCGCAGCGGCGCGGCGGCTTGACCAGCATAAATCTTGGTCCATTCGAAATTGCCCAACACCGGCCACGTCGAATCGCTGATCGCCACCTGCAGTGCGGTGGCGGCGATCAGGCCCGGCACGATGTATTCGAGGTAGGAGACGCCGCCGACTCCGCCTTTGACGTACGCGCCGACACCGACGCCGAAGCCGACCACGGTCAGCAGCGGCAGCACGAACGACGACAGCACCGAGCCGCGCCAGACACGGCGGTAGGCGACCAAGTGGTATTCGAAGACTGTCAGGGCGGCCATCAATCCACCAGGGTCCGGCCGGTGAGGTGCAGGAAAACGTCCTCCAGGGTGCTGCGCCGCACCAGGACGCTTGCCGGGGTCAGCGCACGATTGTGCACCGCCGCCACAGCGGCGTCCCCGTCATCGACGTAGAGCAGGATCCGGTCGGGCAGCACCTCGACGCGTTCCCCGATGCCCGCCAGTTTGCCGGCGAAGTCCTCCAGGGAGTCGGCGGCGAACCGCAGTTCGACGACCTCACGGCTGGAGTAGCGGTCAATGAGGGCGCGGGGCGAGCCTTCCGCCACGATACGTCCGCCGTCCATGACAACGAGCCGGTCGCACAGCTGCTCAGCCTCATCCATGTAGTGCGTGGTGAGCACCAACGTTACGCCCTGCTGTTTGAGCCGGAACAGCCGCTCCCACACCAGGTGGCGGGCCTGCGGGTCCAGCCCGGTGGTGGGTTCGTCGAGCAGCACGATCTCCGGTTCGTTGACCAGGGCCCGGGCGATGGTCAACCGCCGTTTCATACCTCCGGAGAGCGGTTCCACCTTGCTGTTGGCCCGGTCGGCGAGCTGCACGAAGTCCAGCAGTTCGGCGGCGCGTTCGCGGGCCGTCCGGCGTGGGACGCCGAAGTAGCGGGCGTAGGTGGTCAAGTTTTCCCGGGCGGTCAGCTCGGGGTCGAGGTTGTCCTGCTGGGGACAGACGCCGAGCCGGGCCCGGATGGCCGGACCGTCACGGAGCGGATCCATGCCGAGGATGCGCAGCTGGCCGCCGGTCGGCGGGGAGACGCATCCGATCATGCGCATGGTGGAGCTTTTTCCGGCGCCGTTGGGCCCGAGGAAGCCGAAGGCTTCGCCGGCCGGCACATCGACGTCGATGCCGTCGACGGCGGTGAAGTCGCCGAACCGCTTCACCAGCCCCCGTGCCTGAATGAGAGGTTGTTCTGTGGCCACTCGGCCGACTGTAGAGGTGGGGTCTGACAAATCCCACCAGTTTTACCGCCCGCCGACAGGGCCGCCCTAGTCGGTGGCTTCGGTGGCCTGCCGGACAGCGGCGACCAGGCGGTCGGTCTGCTCGACGATCGCCTCGTCGTCGGGGTCTGTGCCGGGGTCGTAGCGCACCGTCCAGGTCAGACCGTTGACGCCGCTCACCCGCCGACCGGCTACCCGCACCCCGCCGCCCTCCAGCCCGAAGTGCTCGGTGAACGCGACCGAGCCGGTCACCCGGATCCGCACCTGGTTGGGCACCTCACCCGGATCGCTCAACGGGTACGACTCGGCCGGCCCGTCCGCCATCACCACATAGCCGTCGCGTTCCGCCACCTGCTCGGCCGGCGTCACCGACAACTCTTCCCCGGACCAGACCGCCTTGTGGATGTCATGCCAGCCCAGCCGATGCTCGCGGCCCGGCAGCCACAGGCCCCGGTTGGTTACCACCACCGCCGCATCCCCCGTCTTCACCCGGGCCCATGCCAGCACCCGCTCCTCCCGCTCAAGCGGGGGACGCCGGTCGGCCGGGAGCTTCGGTCGGCGGCGGAACAGTCTCATCGCTACAAACCTCCTGCGGCCTGCTCACGCAGGGCCCGTGCGTGCTGTTCCAGCGAGAGCAGCTCACCGAAGAGCCTGAAGTACTCGTCCTTGTTGGCCACCGGATTGATCCGCTGCACCTTCGACTTCATCTCTCTGATCCGGACATCTACCGACCTCAACTCGAGCCCGGCCAGGGTGATCGACACGTACCGGGGGTCCGGTTCCATGTCGAGGCGCAGCGGCTCCACGGCGAGTTCACCGACCAGGGCCTTGGCCGCAAGGTCGTCGCAGGCGTCGCGGACCTGCTCGATCCAGACGGCTCCGCCGCTGGCCGCAGCCGCGGTGCCACCGGCCTCGGCAACCGCCTGCCGGACCGCCGCATGCACCGGGTGCTGGTAGACCTGCGTCCCCAGCGCGTCGAACATCGGCCCGGCCAGCACCGGCACTTGCAGTGCCAGTTTCAACGCCTCCCGTTCGGCAACTGCCTGGGCCCCGTCCAGCACCGGCTCGGGACGACGGCTGGGGGGCGGGGGCTCTGCGGACCTGCCCGGCTTCGCTGGCACGGAGGCCGCCTCCCGCACCGCCCGCTGCACCGGCTCGATCTCCATGCCGAGGTCACCGGCGAGTTTGCGGATGTACTCGGGCCGCTTCTCCCGGTCCTTGATCCTGGCGACCAGCGGGGCGGCGCGCCGCATGGCCTCGACCCGGCCGTCAACGGTGTCCAGGTCGTACCGGTTCAGCACTTGGCGCAGCGCGAAGTCGACCAACGGCTCGCGGCGGGCTACCAGGTCACGGACGGCCAGGTCGCCCTTGGCCAGTCGCAGGTCGCAGGGATCCATGCTGTCCGGGCTGACCGCGATGAAGGTCCGCCCGACGAAGCGCTGGTCCTCGTCGAACGCCCGCAGGGCAGCCCGCTGCCCCGCCTCGTCCCCGTCGAAGGTGAAGATGATCTCGCCGGCGACCGCGTCGGTATCCAGCAGCAGCCGGCGCAGCACGCCGATGTGCTCGGGCCCGAATGCGGTGCCGCAGGTGGCGACCGCGGTCGGTACGTCGGCCAGATGGCAGGCCATCACGTCGGTGTAGCCCTCGACGATGACCGCCTGCCCTCGTTTGGCGATCTCCCGCTTGGCGTGCTCGATGCCGTAGAGCACCTGCGACTTCTTGTAGATCGGCGTCTCAGGGGTGTTGAGGTACTTCGGACCGTCATCGTCGTCGAAGAGTTTGCGTGCGCCGAAGCCGATCACGTCGCCGGCCAGGTCGCGGATGGGCCAGAGCAGCCGGCGACGGAACCGGTCGATGAGGGAGCCGGAGCGGGCTTCCCGGGCCAGCCCGGCGGTGATCAGCTCCTGGGTGGTGAAGCCCTTCTGCCGCAGGTATTTGGCGAGCAGGTCCCAGGCATCGGGGGCGAACCCGCAGCCGTACTTTTCGGCGGTGGCCCGGTCGAAGCCACGGCGGGCGAGGAATTCGCGGGCCGGGCGGGCGGCGGGGCTGGCGAGCTGTTCGGCGTAGAACTCGGCCGCCGCAGCGTGGGCCGCGATCAGCCGCTGCTTCTGGCCCGGCTGACGGCGTACGGGGGCCGCGCCGGTCTCGATGTAGCGCAGCTGGAGGCCGGCGCGGGCGGCGAGCCGTTCCACCGACTCAACGAACGTCAGGTGCTCGGCGTCCATCAGGAATTTGATGGCGTCCCCACCTTGCCCACACCCATGGCAAAAATACACATTTCGGGCCGATGAGACGGTGAAGGAGGGGGTCTTCTCATCGTGGAACGGACAGAGCCCCTTCAGATTGCCGCCACCGGCAGATTTGAGCGTGACACTCTCCGAGATCACGTCAGCGATCGAGGTGCGCTCACGGACCAGCGCGATGTCCTCATCCCGAATCCGGCCAGCCATGCCCCACCCCCTCCGACCTACATCCTGCCCCGTCCTCCCAATCTTGCACCGCGAGGGCGCGACCACCGGCGGTCCCCGGCCGTGGCGCTACCCTCACGGCGACGCATCCCGGTGGAGGTTACTCAATGGCTGACGACCCTGACACCGCCCTCACAGTGGCACTCGCCGAGTATGAACATCTACGCGAGGCCCGACGGACCACCACCGACTCCTCGGCCGCCCGGTTCAACTTTTTCCTGGTGGTCGCTTCCGGGGCGACCGCGGTCACGGCCGGCCTGATCGCCGGCAGCGGAACCGGGCCGGCGAACATCCTGGCCACGATCGGCATCGGCTGCCTCGTCCTGCTGCTCGGCCTCACCGTCTTCGTCCGGCAGGTCGAGTTCATCAACCGCGCCAAGCTGCTGGGCGTGGCCACCGACGCGATCCGCACCTACCTGAGCCGACGCGCACCGGAACTGACGCCGTATCTGCTGATGCCCACCCTCGACACGCCCGGCGTCTACCAGGCACGCCCACCCGGCAGCAGCTGGCTGCGGGATGCGATCGGCCTGGCCAGCACCATCGGCCTGATCAACAGCGCCGTACTCGCCGCCGGTGGCGGGGTGGGCGCGCGAGCGGTCGGCGTACCGGTGTGGGGCGCCGTGCTCACCGCCATGGCGGTCTTCGCCGTCTCAGCCATCGGGCACCTCGTCTATATCCGCAACCGCACGGTCACCGCCTATGCCCGCATCCAAGCCGCCGTCGATCAACGCCATACGGCCCTTGATCATCAAAACGGAAACGGAGCCACCGAGCCGGCCGTCCCGCCTCAACCCCAGCGGCGACCCATCACCTAACCGGCGGCGGAGAAGACCGCCTCGAGGCCCGCTACCCAATTCAGGGTCTCCTCGTCGGCGCCGGAGCGGCCGACACACTGCAGGCCGAGCGGCAGTCCACTACGGGGCCGCCCCGCAGGTATCCCGACCGAAGGCCAACCGACGTAGCTCCACGGCAACGACATGATCGGATTACCGGTGCTGGCGATGCCCCGGGGCGCGGGTCCGGTCGCCGCCGGCGTGATCCACAGGTCGATCCCCGCATCAGCCATCAGCGCCCCCAGCCGGTCACGGAACTGCTCGCGCGCCCGCAACGCCCGCCGGTAATCCGCCTCCGCCATCTCGAGCCCGTCGCGGATCGCCGCCGCGGTCTCCTCCCGGTACAGCTCACCGAAGCGCGGGAACCAGTCGGCATGCGTCTGCGCGATCTCGTACCGGTTGATGGTGCGCTGATCCGCCACCACCTGGTCGAAATCTTCGAAGGTCTCGACGGCCCGTACCGTGAACCCGACCGACCGCAGCCGCTCCACCTGCGCCCGGAACGCCTGCAGCGCCTCGCCGCTCGCCCGCTCCAGGTAGCGGCCGGCCGGCACCCCGAGTAGAGGCCGGTCCGACGGTTCCACCGACCGCCATCCGTCGCAGAGCACGGCTGCGGCGAACGTCACACCGGCAACATCCGCGGCGAACAACCCGACCGTGTCGAAGGTCGGTGAGTGGGCGATCACCCCGTCGGCCGGGATCCGCCCGTGGGTCGGCTTGAACCCGACCACCCCGCAGAACGCCGCCGGCCGGATCATCGACCCGATGGTCTGCGTCCCGATCGCCAACGGCACCATCCCCGCCGCGATGGCGGCGGCCGAACCGCTACTCGAACCGCCCGGCGTGTAC
>DASULK010000086.1:0-16016 GCA_036278255.1 Micromonospora sp. | reverse complement strand
CGTCACATCCCCGAAGATCATCTGTCCAGCGAACGGGCCGTCCTTCAACATGAGCGGGTTGCTCGGCGAGTTGGCGATCTCGTTCTGCGGCAGCCACAGCACCGGCGCGGTCACCGGGTTCTCCTGGAACGGCCCCGCCGGATTGGTGAAGTGGTTGAAGAAGCGGTCCTGCTTGATGTGCAGCAGCTTCGACGCCGGCAGCCAGTCACCCTGGTTGTCGGTAACGAAGATCTCGTCCTCCGGCCCCCAGCCGATACCGTTCGGGGTCCGCAGGCCGCCCGCGATGTACTTGACCTGGCCGTTCTTCTTGTTCACCCGGATCGTGGTGCCGCGGTTCGGCGCCGGCTGCGGGTTCGTTGACGCGCCGCCGTAGTTGATCGCGACCGACAGGTTCAGGTAGAAGAAGCCCTTCTCGTAGAGCAGCCCGAAGGCGAACTCGTGGAAGTTGCCGCCGAAGGGCCACGTCGCGATCGTCTTGTACTCGTCGATGACGCCGTCCCCGTCGAGGTCGTTGAGCTCAGTCAACTCGTGTTTCTGGGAGACGTAGAGCTTGCCGTCGACGTACTTGATCCCCATCGGCTCTTTCAGGCCGCTGGCGATCTTCTGCGCCGTCACCTTGCTCGGGTCGGTGTCGCCGGTAACGTTGCTGAGCAGGTAGACCTCGCCCAACTCGTTGTCGGAGCCGCCCCAGGTGGCCACGGCCAGGCGGCCGTCCGGCAGCCAGTCCAGCGCACTGACCTGCGGCTCGAAACCGGCCGGGCGCAGGTCGGTGAGGGTGTAGTTCGGGTGCACCTCGGTCAACGGCAGGCCGTCGCCCGGGGTGTCGCGGACGCCTTCGCACTCCTTGCGGCCGGGCGCGGTGACCCGGACGACGTCGGCGTCGGTGCTGAGCGCCGAGTTCGGTACGAGCACGAAGTTCCTGGCGCCGGGGGTCCTCCAGGCGAGGGTGATCTGCTCGTCGCCAGCGTTCTCGAAGTGCTCGATGAAGAGGGAGTGGTAGCCGGCCGTCAGGTGGACGGTGCCGTCCTTGGGTTCGGCCCCGTGCAGACCATCGTGGTCGATGACCAGTTCGTCGCCGATGAAGAGCCGCGAGCCGTCGTCGCTGGTCAGCCGGAAGGTGTACTCCCCGTCCTGAGGCACGTTCAGGTAGCCGAGCACGTGCGCGACGAAGAAGTCATTGATGCCGAAGGCACCGTTCTTCCAGTCGATGACCGGCATCAGCTTGTCGATGTTCGGGGTCTGCCCGGGTTTGAGGGTGCAGATCTTGTCGATCGGGACCTGCAGGTCGAAGACGCGCAGGGTCACCCCGGGCTCCTGCGGCGGGATGTCGGCCTGGGCCGACACCTGGGCGGTGGCCGCGGAGGGCCAGGCAGTACCGGCGATGAGGGCGGCGGCGAGCAGGCCGCCGATGCGGCCTCGACGAAGCCGCGACGGACGTCTATCCAATGTTCTCCTCCAGTTGCGGTGGAGCGGGGGACCGTGGACGGTGACGACCGTAAAATTCTTTCGCTTGAATGTCCACACCTTCTCGCTGCCCGATGCGGCCTTTTAGGACTTGCCAGCAAAAGTTTGCCAGAGGCTCACCAGTACGCCGTACCGTGGCTCGCCTCCCGCAGCACCTTCAGATGGTGGGCCACACGCTTTATCAAGGTAGGTGCTCTACTACAGACGCCACCGCAGCCACACTATTGGGGGAGAAGCGATGCAGCGGGCCGAGATCGTCGACATCATCCAGCGCGCCGGGCAGGCCCTCACCGAGCAGTACGTCTATCCCGACGTCGGCGAACAGCTGGGCAAACTCCTCGCCGAGCGGCTCGCCAGCGGCCGCTACGACCACGTCGGCAGCCCCGAGACCCTCGGCGCCCTGGTGACCGAAGACCTGCAGTCCATCAACGGCGACCTGCACCTGCGCCTCAAACACCACGAAATCGAGATCCCGGAAGCCGCGGAGAGCCCCACCGAGGGCGAGATCACCCGGCTGGTCGAATCCACCATGGGCGGTGTGGCCCGGGTGCAGCACCACCCCGGCAACATCGGCCACCTGGAACTGGCGCCGTACCTTCTCCCACCCGAACTGGCCGGCACCGCGGTCACCGCGGCGCTGCAGCTCATCGCCCCCACCCGCGCGCTCCTGCTCGACCTACGCGGCACGCTCGGCGGCACCCCCGAGATGGTGGCGTTGATCTGCGGCTACCTCTTCGACGAACCAGTCCACCTCAACACGTTCTATGCGCGCGCCGGCGAGCAGAGTCGGCAGTCCTGGAGCGCGGCCTACGTGCCCGGGCCGCGCTTCGGCGGCCACAAACCCGTCTACGTGCTCACCAGCGGCGCCACCTTCTCCGCCGGCGAGGAGCTCACCTACGACCTGCAGCAACAGAAACGGGCCACCGTGGTCGGTGAACGTACCCGGGGCGGCGCCCACCCCCGCATCGGCCTGCGCCTCCATCCGCACCTGGAGTTGACGGTTCCGGTCGCCCGTCCCGTCAACCCCGTCTCCGGCACAAACTGGGAAGGCTGCGGGGTGAGCCCCGACATCGAAGTCCTCGCCGACGAAGCCTTCAACACCGCCTACCAGGCCGCCCTCAGCGCCCTTGATCAGCGGCCGTCGATATAAATGTTCTCCGGATTACTCGGATAATGCTTATATCCGCAGCTAGCCGGGACGGTTACGACCAATCTTCGATCGGGGATTCGTCGGGCGGGAGCACGCCCGTCTCCGCCGATGCTGGTGGGCCGCCATGGGTCCACGGGGTCTCCTCGGGAGACGGGAACGCCCCCGGCGGCAGGTAGTCATCGGCCAGCGTGGTGAAACAGACCCGCTCCCCCACCTCGGGCACGCTGCCCGGCGGGGCGGTCAACGACCGCCCCATCCCGCCGGAGAGCTCCAACACCACCTCGGTCTTCGCCCCGGAATCGACCGGAGTCACGAAGACGATCCGCGCCTTCTGCGCCGGGCGGGCCGGCGAACGCAGCACCGCACCGACCGGCAGCAGCACCGGGTCGGCGGTGACCACCTGGATCCGGGGCCGCAACACCGGCCGTCTGCCGCTCTCATCCACCCGGGCCGGGTCGGCGAGCGTCACCTCGCCGACGAACGCCTCCCCGGTCAGCCGGTAGTCCGCCATCACCAACGGGTCGTCGTAGGCCCGCTGCACCTCATACGACGCCAGCGCCCGCTCCAGCCGGTGCAGCCGCGCCGCCGCGGCCACCGCCCCATCGTGGCGCGGCTGCGGCCCGCCACCCTCGTCCAGATAGGTCAGGAAGTCGGTGTACGCGTCGCGGTCCGCCGTCCAGCGCCGCTCCACCGACGCCGCCGCCGGCAGGCCGCGCAGCAACGCGACACCACGCCACATCAGCCGCCAGGTCGGCTCCAGCTGGGAACGCAGCACCTCGGCCAGTTCCCCGTACGCCCGCGCCGCCGCGTCGCCCCCCGGCGGCGCTGCCGCCCCGGTGATCCGCCCCTCCACCACCACCGGAGCGGCCCCGTCGGCCGTCGCCGTACCTTCATAGGCGGCGATCGCCGGGGCGAGCACCTCGTTGTCGAAGACCGGGTCGGTGACCGGTCCGGCGGGCGGCCACCGCCGGGGATCCTCCGCCTCCGCGGCGGCCTGCACACCACTCAACCCGGTCGGCGGGTCGATCCAGGCGAGCAGGGCGGCGAGGTGGGCGTCCTCCAGCGCGCTCTGCCCGGTCGCCCAGTGCCGGCCCAGCGCATCAGTCATCGCCAGCAGCATCGACGAGCCGGGATGCTCGGCCCGCTCGGCGAAGAAGGTCAGCCACCGGCCGAGCAGCGGCACCGCGGCGCCGACCGGATACTCGCCGTCGGTGCGGCGGAACCGGGTCGAGCGGCCCAGCAGCCGGGTGAAGGTGACCCCGGCCGGGTTGGGCACCAGCAGCTGCGGTGCGTCGGTGTAGCGGTAGCGGACGTCCCGCCCCCGGTCGACCGGCACCGCCTCGGCCACCCCCCGAAACGAATCCACATAGGAGGCAATGATGTGGCCGAGGGCGGCGGCGAACGCAAACCGCTGATCCCGGTTCCGCGGCTGCGGCACGATCAGCAGCGCCGGATCGTCGACCTCCGCACCAACCATCGCGGCGAGCGGGGCATTCGCCTCCCCGGCCAACGCCAACGGCACGAAAACCAGGGGCCGGTCGGCGAGGTGCAGATGCCGTACGGTGGCGATCGGCTGCGCCACCCCCGCAGCCGCCGCCTCCGCCCGCGCCAGCGCGGTGAGCAGACTCATGCCGGCACCCCACGACGGGCCGCCGTACGGCGGCTGCCAGCCCCAATCACGACAGCACCTCCGCCCGCAGCCGGGCAGCGGCACGCAGCAGTGCGGCCGCCTCCACCCGGTCGTCAGCAGGGGTCAACGTCCCGGCGGCCAGGCCCAGTACCTCCGCCACCGTCTCCACCCCGCCCAACTCCTCCCGGACCGTCCGACCCAGCGCTGCCGTAGCCCCCCGCGCCTCGTTCCGGCAGAAGTACGCCAGCTCGCAGATGGAGAGACACTCCGGGGCGTACCGGGCCGCCACCGCCGCCAGGGCCGCGACCAGTTCGCGCGGCTCCCGGGCCGGCTGCCCGTCCGCGTCCAGCCCCGGATCGAAGGTCAGCTCCGGCGGCAAGGCGGCGAGCAGATCATCCAGCCGGGCCATCCGGGACAGCTGCCGGCGCAGCACGCTCAACTGCTGACGTACGTCGATCAAGGTGGCCACCGGCTGGTTGGAAAAGTCCCGGGGACAGACCAGCACCACCTCGTGCGACACGACCTCCGGATCGTGGCCCAACTCGGCCAGCATCTCCCGCATCGCCAACACGTAGACCGCAGACTGGATCGCCGCCGCCGACACCTTCCCCGGATCGGCCTGCCCGTCAATCACCGCAAACGATTTGATCTCGATGACGTAGAACCGGCCGGCAAGCTGAAAAGCGATCAGATCCGGCTCCAGATAGACCCGCTGCCCGGCCACCTCCAACCGCAGCAGCGGATGGTCGAAGAGGGCACCGGCCCCCTCAGCCTGCGCGGCGGCCCGGCCCAGCAGATACCGTGAGCGGGCATGCCGGGCCTCCGGCCCCGCCCCGGCATCGCCCCGCCCGACCACCCTGCCGTCCTGCCCCACCACCCGGTCGTCCAGCCCGGGCGCAGACTCCGGCCCGGAGGCCCCCAGGTCGGCGTAGGTCACCTCCGGGATCGGCAGCCCCAACCGCTCCCGCAACAGCCGCAGCAGTTCCGCACAGCCGTCCGCCTTCACCTGCGCCTCGAAAGCGTTGCCGCGGATGATCGCGAACTGCGACTGGCCGAACCGGGCCGGGAAACCCACCTGGGCCGCCAGTCGTTGCTTCTCCACCCCGGCGCCATCGAGGACGGCGCGGCGACTGCAGCCCGGGTTGCCGCTCAACGCGGCGATGCTCCGCGCATTGTGTCGCAGCGGCGCCACCGCGCCGCGGATCCGCTCCAGCCTGGAGCCACCGTCGGCGGTCACGTGGTCTCCCGCCCCCGGTCACGTCCGCTGCCGAAGAGCTGTTCGACGTCGGTCAGCTGCCGCCGCACCCGCTCGGCCGCCGCTGCCCGGTGTGCACGGTCCGCCTCAGCGTGCACCACCAACTCGGCGCGCGCCGCCGCGGCGAGCCGCTCCGCCGGACCGTACCCCGACCTGTCGGACGCCGCCTCGTCGAAGGCTGCGGTGCCGCCGGGGATGTCGGCCGCGAACCGCCACAGCAGCCGGGTCACCGCGGCATTGTCCGCCAGCCGGGCGGCGTGCTCGGCGATGTTGACCGCCGCGGTGAGGAAATCGACGCGCGGGCTGAGCGGGCCCATGACGCGCCGCTCCAACGCCCACGTCGAGACCGCGAAGAGGCCGCGCGCCGGTGTCAGCTGCTCGGCGGTCAACGCCGAGCAGAGATAGTACGGGCGGGCATGCGGCGCGGTGCGGAACGAACGCTCCTCGTCGCGGCGCAGGTGGGTGAAGCGGGCCCCGGTCATGTCCCCGCCGACCGGGCCGAAGAACGCCGCGTGCACCTGGGCGATCAGCTTCGGTGCGGCAGGCGCGGCGAGGAGAGTCAAAGCGTGATGCACCTGCTCACGGAGCGGCAGCAGCGGCCCGGTGGCTGCCGGCTCCTCGACGAGTGCCGCGAAGCCCTTCGCCCCGACGAGAGCGGCCAACGTCTGCTCCCAGGTCCGCTCGGCGCGGCGCAGCTCCCTGTGCAACGTACGGGCCCGGGTGAGTTCGCCGGCGATGACCGCCCGCCGCACCGCCCCGCGCAGCTCGTCGATGCGGCGTTCCAGTACCTCCACGGAATCCGCCACGGCGAGCACCGTACAAGTTCCAGGATTATCCAGCAATCCCCGCTTTGACCAATGATCAGCGTCGCTCCCTTAGCGGGCTATCAGCGCCGCTTCCACATCCGGGAACGGCCGGTGGCGTAGGACATGATTCCACCCCTACACCTACCACGGCCCCGAAGCCCACGACGGCGCAGAAAAAGATCGTCCAGCAGCAGGGTGAGGCCCGCCCCCAACAACCACACGTCCTTGGCGATCGACGTGCCTTGCTGCGTCGGACGCAGGCTCCCCGGCTCACGCATGCCCGGCGTCTTCAAGTAGAGCCGCACCAGCCCCGCGCCGAACCCCGCCAGACCGATGCCGACCAGCGCGGAGGGCACGGCCGGCATCAGGAGCGCCCCACCCAACGCCACCTCCGCCCGGGACAGCAGCTGGGCGAACCGCTGCGGCGGCACCTGCTGGAACTGGGGCATCGCGTTGGCCGCCATGCCATGCATGGATTCGGCCGCCTCCCCCTCCAGGTTGCGCTTGGCAAGGCCCGAGTTGAGGATGTATGCGCCCGTCGTGGCGCGCAGCGGAAGATGTGCCAGCTTCATGATCACTCCCGTTGGCCCGATGCGGCTACCGAAGCCTTCTACCCCCGGGACGGGCGGTTATCCCTACCGCCCCTACCAGGGGCGTTCCAGGATCGCGAACTCGACCTCGCCCTGATCGTCGAGCCCGGCGTCGAGCGCCTTGTCGTCCAGCAGCCGGGCCGCCTCGGCATCGAGGAAGACACGGGCCGCCAGGTCCTCGATCACCTGATCCCCCGGCTGCGGCTCCGGCACCGCCTGAATGGCGAAGGTATCCATCCCGTCGTCCGCGCTGATACGTACCCCGGCGACCTGCGGCGCCCCCTGCTGGGCGGCCAAATCGCGGATCACCATCACGGCGTTCTCCGTCAACGTCAGCATGCAGCCCCTCCCCGATCCGTCCCATCCGCCACCGGCTTTCCCGCGATCGCGCGTGATACCGGCCGTTTAGCGGCGGGTCGCCGGGGTAGCAGTCGGCGGTGGCTCAACAAGTCGCCCCGGCACCGGCGGGCTGGCGGCGCCTCGTATGGCTCGGCCCCGGTTTCCTCTGGATGGTCTCGGCAGCCGGCTCCGGGGAGCTGCTCTTCACCCCCCGGGTCGGATCGCTCTACGGGTACGCGCTGGTGTGGGCGCTCCTGCTCGCCGTCGTCCTGAAATGGTTCGTCAACCGCGAAATCGGCCGGTACGCGGTCTGCACCGGCCGCAACCTGCTCGCCGGTTTCGCCCGGCTCCCCGGCCCCCGCGCCTGGGCGGTCTGGTTCATCGTCGTACCGCAGATACTCGTCGCCGTCTCGACCCTGGCCGGGCTGGCGGGCGCCGCAGCGACCGCGCTGATCCTCGGCCTCCCCGGCCCGGTGCAGTGGTGGGCGATCGCCTCGATCGCCACGACCACCGCCCTGGTCGTCTGGGGCCGGTACCGCGCCGTCGAAGCCGTCGCCACCACCATGGCGCTGGCCCTCGGCATCGCCGCGGTCATCGCCGCAGTGGCCGCCGGCCCGAGCCTCGGCCCCCTCACCGCAGGTCTCCTACCCCGCGTGCCCGAACAGACCGACGCCGCCGAAATCCTGCCCTGGCTCGGCTTCATGCTCTCCGGCGCCGCCGGCATGATCTGGTACTCCTACTGGCTGCCGGCGAAAGGGTACGGCGCCGCGGGCAAGTCGCCGGCCGCCGGGGACATCGAACGGCTCCGCGGCTGGATCCGGCAGATGACCCTGGACACCAGCATCGCCGTGGTCGGCACCCTCCTCATCACCATGGCCTTCCTGATCCTCGGCGTCGAACTGCTGCGCCCCCGCGGCCTGGTACCCGAGGAGGAGAGAGTGGCGGAGGTGCTGGGACGGCTCCTCGGCGACCTGTGGGGCCCGGTCGGCTTCTGGTTCATGGTCGTCGCCGTCTTCATCGGCTTCTGGGACACCGTCCTCTCCGACCAGGACGGTTTCAGTCGCATGTTCGCCAGCGGGGCCCGACTGCTGCGCCGCCCCACCGCCCGCACCACCCCTACCCGGGGCACCTCCGGTCCCGCCGCCGCTGCCAGCCCCGCCGTCGCCAGCCCCGCCGGCGGGCCCGACGCCGCCGGCACGGCCGATGTTGACGCGGCCGACCGCCGAATCCGCCGCTGGATCGTGCTCCTCGGCCTGGCCGTGGCGCCGACCGCCCTGTACCTGGTCGTCGGTCAGCCGGTCACCCTGCTCAAGGCCGCCGGCGCGATCGAAGCGGCCCACATCCCGGTGGTGGCCGGTCTGACGCTCTACCTCAACCACCGCGACCTGCCCCGACGGCTCCGCCCGGGCCCGGTCGCCATCACCGGTACCAGCATCGCCGGCCTCTTCTTCGTCGCCTTCACCGCCTTCTACCTCTGGACCATCTGGTGAAGGAGAAGGGCGTACGGTCAGCCGATCGCCGCCCGGCCAGCCGGTCCGGGGCAATCTTCCTGGATGTTCCGACACAATCAGTGACCGTACGACCGGACGCGGGGACGCTGGGTGGCCGACTAGCGCACGGGCCCGAACATAGGTCAACATGCCCATCATGCCTATCTACAAAGAACGGCGGAGCCCGCCGCACAGAGCGGTCGACGAGACGCCCCGCGAGGTCCGGCAGCCACGCTGGCTGATGCCGACAGCCGTGGCGGCCGCCGCCTCCGGAGTGCTGGTCGGCGTACTGCTCGCCACCGGCCTCATCACCGGCGGCAAAGGCGCTGACGGTCAGACCACCGCCGGCGTCGGAAGCCTCAGCAGCGTCACCCGCTCCGCCTCGACCACCCCGGACCCCCCGGACCCCCCCATCACTCCCGTCACTCCCGACGGGCCCCCCCTTCCGTCATCGGCGACCACCGACCGGTACGAGCCCACTCCGACGTCGGAGAGAGCTCCGGAATCTCCACTGGCGCCGATATCGATCGAATCCGAGAAGCTGCCACCCGACGTCTGGATCCTCCGGTCGGCTGCGTCATCGCTCTGCCTCGGCATCGCCCCCAACGAAGAGGCGGATGCCGCCACGCTGCACCAGGTGGAATGCACCATGGCCGACAGCCAGCAGTGGCGGATGTCCCGGACCCTGCTGAACAATGTCGTGCTGGTGAATGTGGCCTCCGGCAAGTGCCTCGACGTCGCCCGCCTCAGCCAATCCAATAACGCCAAAATGCAGCAGCACACCTGCAACGGTGGCCTGAACCAGCGCTGGAAAGTCACCGAAATGGGTGATGACGTCGTCTCCCTGAAGGCCGTCCACAGCGGAAAGTGCCTCGGCGTACCGGACGGTTCGACCCCCGGGACCGAAGTTCGCCAGTCCCCCTGCGACCGGGGCCTTCGTCAGCAGTGGCAGGTGCGCTGAGCCCCGACCGCCAGCCACCCCCCGGTTGATCAGGGAGTTCGTGCAGCGACACGCCGTACGACACGCCCGCAGACTCCCTGATCAACTCGGGTGGCGCAGCGATTAGCGCGACGGGAGGCTGCAGCGGGGGCAGGTGCTGCGGCGACGCAGGTAATAGGCCAGGGTGGCCGCCGCCAACATCACCGCCCACAGCGGCCAGAGCAGCAACGGCGCATAGCCGCCGCTGAACTCTCCCAGGAACTCCCAGAACTGCGGGCTGCCGAGGAAACCGACGCTCGCCGCGGCCACCGCGGCCGCCACCAGCGCCGCGGGCACCACCGCGAGCATGACCGGCACCCGCCGCCCGGCCAGCCCGACCATCCAACGGGGAAACACCTCACCCCAACGCTGCGTCAGGCCGAGGGTGAGCACCCCGCCGACCACGCCGCAGGCAGCCAGCCCGGCCCCGGCCCATACCTGGCCGTTCTCCTGCATCTCCTGCAGCATCCCGTCGGAGATACCGAGCGGAATACCGGCCAACCAGGCGAACCGGGTCGCCGCATAAACCGCCGGGATCACCGCGGCCGTCCAGGCCGCCCAACGCCCCCACCGGGCCGCCGACTCCGGCGAGGTCCAATCCCCACCGGCCACGCGCCGCCCGCACGACACACAGCCACCGGCCGTCCGCGACTGCCAGGTCAGCACGGCCCGGGCCAGCAGCAGACCCCCCACCACGGCGACGCACTTGTTGGCCAGCGCCCAGTCGAACACCTCGGCGTAGTCGACCCCCAGACCGCCGAACGGGAGACTCAGGATCAGCATCGGGGCATAGCCGGCCAGCGCCAGCACCTCCATGTCCGGCACCACCACCAGCAGCACCGCAGCGACCGACCATCCGTAGACCAGCAGGAGGAAGCGGGGCACACCGCGCAGCCGTACCGCATGCTTTCCCGTCATCGAAAACGCCACCACCGCCGTGATCAGCGCAACGGCAGCCACCACCGGCGCCCCGACCTCAGCCGGCAGCAGCCGCAGCAGGCTGATCTCGCCCCCGGGGTCGTTCGGCCCGAACGGATAACCCTCTCCGGTCAGGGCCCAGCCCAACGCGAGCATCCCGTAGAGGACCGCCCCCGCTGCGGCCAGGTAGCCGACCCGCTCCGACCACCAGCGACCACGGGCGCCAGGGGGCGGTGCGGCGGAGAGTCCCGACCCACTCTGCACGGTCACGCCTTCATGCTCCCCACCCGCCGGGGCGTGGGCCCGCAGCCAGCCACTGCGGGAAGCCCGCAGCGCCGCGGCCCTACCCGTACCGCCCCAATGCACGCAGAGTACCGACGTTGCGGCGGATGGCGAAGGCGAAGTAGACCGTCAGCAACCAACCGCCGACGATGAACGCCAGCAACAGCTCCACATCCGCCGGATCGATGATCACGCCAATGGTGAGGAGAAGGGACAGGCCGCCGAAGAGCAGAACCACCAACGCCAACACCCAGATCTTCACCAACGTCCAGGTACGGCCACCGCGCCCCGCCGGCACCGATACGGGCTGCGGCCGCGGGATCTCCGACGGATCCCGGGCCGGCATGTCGACCCGGACCTGCGCGGGCACCGCCATGTCGAGGAACGGCGCTGCAGCGCTGCCGTCGGCGTAGAGGGCGGGTTCGACATCCACGCTGATCCCATCGTCCCCGACCAGCAGCCGTCGCCCGTCCGGCCAGGCCAACATCGCCTCGCACCGGTCAAACCGTACGGTGAAGGCCTCCTGCCGGCCGACCAAGCTGGCCCCCTCGGCGCCGACCACCAGCCGGAGAGAGGGGTCCGATAGCGACGGGTACGGGTGGCCGGATACCGCATGCTCGGAGACCGCCGGTGCGGCGGCGAAGCCCGCCCAGTCGGCGCTGCGCCCCTCCGGCACCATCAACAGGCCCGAACTGAGCACCTGAGAGGCGACGGTTCGTACCTCATCGACCGTGACCGCCTTCAACTCGGCGCGCAACTCCTCGTTGCTGGGGTTCCGGAAGCCGGTGAGCAGGTTGAACGCACAGCTCGGCAGCCGCGCCGCGGCCACCTCCGAGAAGTCGAGGGAATCGATCATCTTGGCGGTCACGGCATCCACGTCCGCCTGCTCAATCCGTCCGATGCGGAGCTTCGCCAGCACGTCGACGAATCCGCCGAGCACAGCGTCCTGCTTCTCCGGCAACGCATCGGCGACCGCCATGACCACCGCCATCCCGTCCCCGCGCGGCTCATAGTTGGCCCCCACCGTGTAGGAGAGCCCACTCTCCTGCCGCAGCGCCCGGAACAACTCCCGCTCCAGCACCTCGGCGAAGACGGACGCCGCGGGGCAGCGTTCGACGACCCCGTCGAAGGCGACACCCCGCGACCCCCCGGCGAAAAAGGCGGGTGTGGTGGGCAGCGCCGAGGAAGCCGCCGGCGCCGGCCACCGCTGCCCGGCCGGCAGCGGCAACGACAGGCCCGGCGGTACATCATCCCCCGCGATCCAGAGCACCGCATTGTCGCGGGTGAAGTACCGGGCCGCCCAGGCGAGCAGATCATCCGGGGTGAACAGGGCCAACCCCCACTCGGGGTAGCCGGCCAGGCCGTAGCCGAGGGCCCCGTACCGCCAGAGCGCCAACTGCTCGGCGACATGCGACGCACGGCCGTCCCCCTCGGTCTGCAGGATCGACTTCTCGACCTCCATCCGGTCCAACGGCAGATCGTTCAAAGCGGCGCAGACCCCGTTGAGGAACTTCGTCACATCGGACACAGAACCCTGCATGTGGAAGGTGGTCATGACCATGCCGGTGGCGCCGTTGTAGTGGTAGTCGACGAGGCCGAGCCGGTGCAGTGCCAGATGCTCCAGCAGGTGGGTGATGCCGCCGCGGGCCAACGTCTCGTCGGCTCTGCCGACCCGGAAGGCAAGCCCGGCCTGCATCGGGCCCGAAGCGGGTGCGACCAGGGTGGGGATCCCGTCGACCTCGATCTGCCGCATCATCGCGCCGTACCTTTCGCGTACGCCCGTGCCCGGGCCTGCTGGAACTCCTTCGCCGGGTCCCCCAGGTAGTCCCACGGGTCCTCGGTGGCCAGGTTGCCGAGGGCGGCGAACTGGCCGGCGGCAGCCGCCTCCTCCCCCATCAGGCTGAAGATCGTGGCGAAGGTGTTCCGTACCCAGACCCAGCCGATGTCGTGCCGGAACCGCGGGTGCCACACCGACCGCCGCGCCGCCTCGTGGATCTCCTCCCGGACCGCCTGGCTACGCAGATACTCTTCGTCGGGGCCGTAGTCGAGCTCCAACCACCGCTCCAGGTGCCCCACGGCGACCAGCACCGCGTTGTGGCTGCCTTCCGGCGCGGCCACCATGCATTCCTGGGCGAATCCGTGCATCTGCTCCCAGGTGCCGCTCCATTTCGGGCAGAGCGACTGGAGCAGTTGGCTCTGGCCGGGCAGGTGATGCGGGTCGTGCATCGCGAGCCGGTCGTAGCGGCGGCGAACCTCGGAGAGTCCCAACTCCAGGCCCCGAGCCGTGGTCAGCCGGTTGACCCAGACCGAGGTGTCGGCAGGATTCCGGGCCGCCGCATCGATCAGGATCTGCTCAGCCTGGCGCAGCATCTTGTGGAAGATGGCGAACTGCTCCCGGGTGACGTCCTTGGCACGTGCTGCGGTCCGCACCGCCCAGCCGGTCTTGGTCACCAGCGAACCGAGCATCGAGGCGGCCAGGGTGTCCTCAGGGTCACGGGCGAGGACCTCACGCAGCAGGCCCTCCACCTCGGAATCATCGCTCCCGAAGTGGACCAGCCGCGTCCGGCCGGCCGGCTCCGCCCCGTCGCAGACGGCGCGTACGCCCGCCCAGTCCCGGGCGGCCAGCGCCGCGCGTAGCGCCTTCACTTCGGCATACGCCACCGCCGGGTCGAAGTCCGGGGCCAGGGCGGGAGGGGCGGCAGACATGACGCGGATCATAGATCACCGGCTAAACTCAACCTCCTCGTCGAGCCGGGCCAGCTTCTGTGGGTTGCGGATCGCGTAGATCCGGGTGATCCGGCCGTCCTCAATCACCAGGCTCGCCACCGTGCTCAACTCGCCGCCGAGGTCGAACCGCGCCGCCGCGCCAGCGTGCGCAGCTGGTTGAGCGCCTGCCGGGTGACAATCCGCACCAGGTAGGCCCGCGAATCGCGTACGCCCGCCCGGCCCGCGGCACCGAGGTCCGCCCACCGCAGCCAGGTCTCCTGCACGACGTCCTCGGCGTCGGCGACGGAGCCGAGCATCTCGTAGGCGACCGTGAACAGCAGGCTGCGGTGGGCGACGAACGGGTCGTCGGTCATGTCTGCGACGCTACGCCGGTCGGCTGCGCCAGAGGCGGCAGGCCGCACGCGGCCGCGAACCCCTGGGCCTCGATGCCGAGAGCGAAGTTCGCACGCGCCATCTGGTTCGCCAGCGCGACCCACGCGGTGAGCTCGACCATCGCCGGCGCCCCGAGCTGATCAAGCAGCCGGGCGGCGAGTTCGTCGGTGACGGTCGGCGGCGTCTGGCTCATCGCCTCGGCGTACTCCAGGACGTCCCGCTCCAGCGGCGTGAAAACCTCCGATTCGCGCCAGCGCGGCACCTCGCGGGCCTTGGCCAAGTCGAGCCCCTCGTTGTGCGCCTGGAAGTACCCCAGGTCGAGGCAGAACGAGCAGCCGATCAGGGCGGCCACCGCCATGTGGGCGTAGGACTTCAGGTCCTTGTCGCACTCGTTCCACTTGGCGGCCTTCTGGCCGAGGCCGAGGCTGACCTTGAGCACCGGGCGGTTGTGCCACATCACTCCGAGGGCCTCGGGCACCTCGCCGAACATCTTCCTGCTGAATCTCTTCAGCAGGGCGCCGTAAACGCCGGTGATCTCAGTCTTGGGGACCCGGGTGTTGCTGGTCATGTCTCCTCCTCGCCTGGTGGTCTCGACATGGAGACACCGGGCGAGCCTGATCTGTGACAGCAGAGCAGAGAACCTCGCCGGCCGCGGCGGCCCGAGAAATCGGAAACGACAAACGCCCTGGTGAGGGTTCCTCTCCCCTACCAGGGCGTTTTGCATGGGTGGAGCCGAGGGGACTCGAACCCCTGACCCCCACACTGCCAGTGTGGTGCGCTACCAACTGCGCCACGGCCCCGCTTGGCCTGATCTCTCAGGCACCTGGGCAATAGTACACACCCTCCCGGCTGAGGTCATCTTCGAGGGGGCCCCGGCGGTACCGGCGCCGGAATCCGGCCACCGCGCCGGTGCCGCGAAACGCCCGGACGTCAGTTGAGGGTCGGGTCGGGTGGGAAGTTGGCCACCGCCGCCATCATCCCGCCCTGCCGGCGCAGCACCAGCTGCCACAGGTCGTCCGGCCGCTCCATGAAGGCGTCCCCGGGCAGCGCGTCGAAGACGAGCCACGAGCCCGCGGCGATCTCCCCCTCCAACTGCCCCGGCGACCAGCCGGAGTAGCCGGCGAAGACCCGGATTCCGGTGATGCGGTCACGGAGCCGTTCGACATCGACGGAGAGGTCGACCATGCCAACCGCACCGGAGATGGGCTGGAAGCCCTTGATCTCCTGTACCGCGCCACGCATCCGGCCCAGGCAGATCGCGGCGTCGGGCTGCACCGGGCCCCCCTCGAAGAGCACCGCCGGCTCGCCGGCCAACTCGTCCCAGGCGGTGAGGACCGCGGACACCGGCACCTCGGTGGGGCGGTTGAGCACCACCCCCAGCGCACCGGTCCGCTCATGTGCGATGAGCAGCACCACCGCGCGGTCGAAGTTGGGGTCTTTCAATGCGGGGGTGGCGACGAGCAACCGCCCGGCCGTCAGCTCCATGGGCCACCCCCCGATCGCCTGCTCCTCGCCCTGCATGGTCGTCGCCCGCTAGCCGCGCTCAGCACGCACTCTGCCAGCGGCCTCGCTCCAGAACGTCGCCAGTCGGGTCGGGTCGGCACAGTCGATCGTGAGCATCGTCGCGGTCAACGCCATGCCTGGCACGATAACCCGCGCCACCGGCCCTGGTTAAGGCCGTACCTGTGCCCCGCCCCCGCGTCAGTAAAAGGCCGTGAGGAGGAGGGGTTGACCGGAGGCGGCGTCGAGGACGGTACGGGCACCCAACGGCGAGTGGAGGCCGATCGTGACCGGCTCCATGATCAACTGTTCGGTGCAGATGCCGTCGGAACGGGTCACCGCGCCCGCGAGCACCACCACGTCCTCGCTCTCGTACACCAGCGGGGTGATGTCGAAGTCACAGGCCCCCACCCCCAGCCGGTAGCTCAACGTGGCCCCGTCAACGCCCGTCAGGTCCTGCACGGAGACCAGGCCCTCCGGTAGCCCCTCGGCGGGCGGCGGCGCCTCCGGCACG
>DASULK010000085.1:0-2729 GCA_036278255.1 Micromonospora sp. | reverse complement strand
GACGCCGAGCACCTTCGAGGTCGTGGGGGAGTCCGCGCGCTTCCTCGCCATCACCTCGGGGAACGGCGCTGGCCGGTTCTTCGCCGACTTCGCCGCGTCGGTTCCGCTGGGCCGGCCGGTCGAGGAGTCGATGGCGGCGATCCAGTCCGTGACCAGGCGCCACAGCGTTGGGCTCGCGAGCTCCGGTTGAGCCCGCCCCGACTCACCCTTGGCCGCTACGGTCCCGCTCGATCAGCGTCCGGCGAAGCACCTTGCCGTACGGGCCTTTCGGGATCTCCTGCACGAACTCGACCCGCCGGATGCGTTTATGCGGCGCGACGCGCTCCGCTACCCAGGTCATGAGGGCATCCGCACTCACCGGCTCCCTGGCGACCACGAAGGCCTTGGGTATCTCACCCGCTTCCTGGTCGGGGCTCCGGACGACTGCCGCGTCGGCTACCAGCGGATGGGCTGACAACACGGCCTCCAGCTCCGCCGGCGCCACCTGGTAACCCTTGTACTTGATCAGCTCCTTGACCCGGTCCACCACGAACAGATATCCGTCGGAGTCAATGCGGCACAGATCTCCGGTGCGCAGCCAGCCGTCAGCGTAGAGAACCGCCGCCGTGGCTGACTCGGCATTCAGGTAGCCGCGCATCACCTGCGGACCGCGTACCCACACCTCACCGGCGTTGCCGCTGCCGAGGTCCTCCCCGCTGGCCGGGTCGATGACACGCACCTCGGTGTCAGGAAGCAGCACGCCGACAGAGCCTTGCCGGGGACCGAGCGGGGCACCGGCGGTGCTGGACACCGCCGTGGTGGTCTCGGTGAGGCCATAACCCTGAACCAACGGGCATCCGATCCGCTCAGCGCACGCCCGCGCCAGCCTCGGGTCCAGCGGGGCGGCGCCCGACCCGATCAGCTGCAAGGCGGACAGGTCGTAGCTGGCGACGAGGGGGTGTGTGGCTAGAGCGCGCACGACCGGCGGGACCACGAGCGCTCGGGTGATTCGCTGCTCCTGCAGGAGGCGCAGAAACTCCTCCAGGTCGAATCGGGGCATACTGACCAGGGTCGCCCCAGACCAGAGGGCCCATCCCATCAGCAGGCCCAACCCGTAGGTGTGGAAGAACGGCAGCACGGCGATCAGCCGGTCCTCGGGCCCCATCGGCAGAACCGCATTCCACTGCACGAGGGTGGCGACCAGGTTGCGGTGCGTGAGCATGACGCCCTTGGGCAGACCGGTTGTTCCACTGGAGTAGGGAAGGGCCACCACGTCCGTGGCGGGGTCGATCTCCCCACTGGGCGGTGCCCCTGCAACGGCGGAGAGCAGTCCGGCGAAGGGGGTCGCGTTCTTTCCCTCGCCGAAGACGAAAACCTCCTCCACTCCGCAGCGGGCAGCGGCCCGGATCGCCTGGTCGAGCAGCGGTGGCGAGGTGAGCAGAAAGCGTGCGCCGGCATCGGCCAACTGGGTTGCCAGCTCGCCCACCGTGTACTGCGGGTTGACGGTCGTGATGGCGCCGCCCGCGGCCGAAACCCCGTAAACGGCGACGGCATACTCCGGCACGTTGGGCGCATAGATCGCGAACACGTCGCCCCTGCCGAAGCTCCGTGCGGCCAGGCCCGCCGCCATTCGGCTGACCCCCTCGGCGAGTTCCCCGTACGTCAGCAAGCGCCCTGTCGGTCCGTCGACCAGCGCCGTCCGGCCTCCCCGTTGAGCGGCCTCGGCGAGCACCAGTTCATGCAGGGCGACGTTGGGGATCTCCACGTCCCGATGCGGGCTGCGAATGACGGTCGCTCCCATGCTCTTCCTCCGGACGACGTACGAGTCGACGCGCGTCGATGCCGCCGGCCCATCAGGTGAGCTCGGCTGGAAGGCCGAATCGCTTGGCCAGCAGGGCGCGGTTGTATCGCTGCAGCATGGCTGGATAGCCGTTTCCGAGGACGTCGAAGAGCATGAGCCAGCCTGCGGCGCCCCACCAGCCGCGGAAGGCGGCGTTGAGAGCGGTCAGCAGCGTCCCGACCAGGAGGATCTCGTGCACGGCCTCGGCCTGCTGCATTCGCATGTCGAGGTCGGCCACGGAGCCGGGGGTCGGCTCAGGGGGAAGATGCATGGGTGGCGCGAACACCGCCAGCGGACCCCGGCGCAGCAGCCTCTTGAATACCCGGACCCCGAGAAGCTCATACACACGCCCGTCTCGCTCGGCGGGACGCAACACGCGGACCACGGCGGGAGGCCGCAGCACCGGCCGCCGCAGTGCGAGCGCCCGCCACAGTAGGGCGAACCACACGAGCGGAAGCGCGACAACGACGAACGCGAACCGCGCGCTTCGCGGCCCGAACGCGCGCATCGACCCAGCCAGCAACGCGGAGGCGCTGACCGTCACCCCCGCCACCCGCAAGCCCGTGCGCACATCATTCCTGCGCACTCTCTCATCGTAAGCGCAGTTCACTCAGAAGTAGCCGTACCGCTCCCTGCGACAGAGAAGGGAACTGTGGGCACACGGCTGCGTGTCGTCGTCCAGATCGGGAACGAGCCGGGAAAGACCGGGAACCGCGCCTCATGCGCCAGGAACGCCCCGGCGGCGACCGTACCTACGAAGGCGGCACCTGGCCGCCACCTTCGTAAGGAGAACCGTTGTCCGGATCTGCTCGAGGCCCGCTCGCCGCTGCGGGTGCACTCCTGGTTGCGTCGGCCGTCCCGGCCGTTCCCTTCTACATGGACTCCCGGCCGTTCCGCGAGATCGTCGGCG
>DASULK010000084.1:0-13041 GCA_036278255.1 Micromonospora sp. | reverse complement strand
TCCCCGGCCTGGTTGCCGGAGACATCGTCAAGTTGCCCGTCCAGCGCCGGGGTGCCCATCGCCCGTTCCAGTTCCCGCAGCGGCAGGCGCTCCTCGTCGCGCCAGACGCCGTCCTTGTCGGTCATGCCTTCGGGGTACCCGACTCCGGCAGAAGCAAACAGTGCGGCGGGGCGCACCGGCCCGATGGTCACCGGGGGAGACCCCGGTGCCGGCCGTCGATCTCGCCGCGCCAGCCGCCGGTCTCGGCACCACCACGGCTCTCGATGAAGCCTTTGAACCGCTGCAGATCCTCCCGGACCCGCCGGCCGATCATGCCGAGCCGGTCGCCCGTCTGCTCGACGAATCCGTGCGGCTCGACCTCCAGCCGGGCGATTACCCGTGTGTGGGTGTCGTCGAGGCGTTCGAACGTCACGACCCCCGCCTGCCGCACCCCGCCAACGGCCTTCCAAGCGACCCGTTCATCGGGCACCTGCTCGGTGACCTCGGCGTCGAACTCACGCCGCACACCGGCGATCTCCGTCATCCACCGTGTCATGGTGTCGGAGATCTGCCGGACCTGCCGCACGCCCTGCATGAAGCGGGGAAATTCCTCAAACTGGGTCCACTGGTTGTACGCCGTACGTACGGGCACGGCGACATCGACCTGCTCGGTAACGGCGCCCATGCTTCTCCTCCCGGCCGTCACGATGCTCCAGCCGTAGCCGTAGCCGTAGCCGTAGCCGCAGCCGCAGCCGCAGGCCGTGGCAGGTTGCAGCCGCTACCAGCGCTGCGGTTCGTTCATATGGCCCAGCGCGGCCCAGATCTCGGACACCGTCCGGAACTCGGTGCCGGACGGCAACCGGTCCAGCTCGGCGAGGATGTCGGCGGGAGCGTTGTTCTCCTCCGCGTTGCGCCGTAGCGTCTCCCGGTCGCCGGGCATCGCCGACACGCTGAGATACCGGGCGATTCGACTGCGTTGCTCGACATCCCCCGGAGTCATTCCCTTCGGGGTGCCGGTGCGGAAGTCGCCCGTCTCACTGTTCGGCGCGACGGTCGGCTGCGGTTGGTCCTCCCCGGCCGGCTCCGGCTGGCGCCACTCCTCGGCGCGGGAGCCACTGATGCCCTGCAGCGTACCGCTGACCTCGCGGCTCATCTGCTCATCGACTCGCGGCCCGTGTTTGCTGCTGCCCCGTTCCATGCTGAATGCGCTTCCCGAGTGCGGCTGGCCTAAACCTTGGGCAGCGGTTTGCCCCGTCTCATGCCGGGAATGATTCAGTATTCGGACCCGGCTCGACCCGGGCCACCGCCCGCAGAGAGGGAGGGATGGCATGCCCGAGCGTGAGGACCTGCCGAGCACGCTGCAGCGTTCATCCGAGAAAGCCCAGCGCACCTGGGGGAAGACGCACGATTCGGCCGTCAAGAGCTATGGCGAGGGGGAACGGGCGCACCGCACCGCCTTCGCAGCGCTCAAGCACTCCTTTGAAAAGGTAGGCGATCACTGGGAGCCGAAGGGTCGTACGGGGCCCAGTGACGAGCAGGCGGAACGCGGCGCCCGCGAGCCACGCGTACCAACCGCCGCCGGAGTGGACGCCAACGCCCCGAAGAAGCACCTGCTGCAGGTGGCGAAGAAACTCGACATCTCAGGGAGTACGCAGATGACCAAGCCGGAGTTGGTCAAGGCGATCCAGAAAGCCAACGATCGGCTCACCCGTAAAGCCCGCGGCGACTGACGGCAGCGTTGGGCACTACCGGGGTCGGGGAGGCGGGAAGTGTTCCTCGACCCCACCGGTTACCGGTTCCGTTGAGGTTGGAATCACCAGCCCGTCGTGGCGCCGCCCGGCGGGCCGAGATGGGCCACTTTCGTCACCGTTAACTCGTCGAGCAACTCCGGGCCGTATCCGATCCCCTGGCCACTGCCCCGACGTGGAGATGCGGCCCCACCCGGTGCCCCACCGAACACAGCATTGATCTTCACGGTCCCGGCCGGGAGTTCCCGCCAGGCCTGCTGAGCGTGCGCCTTCGAGGCGGTCAGCACCGTGGCAGCCAGCCCGTACGGGGAGTTCGCAGCCCGCGACAGCGCTTCGTCGAACGAGTCGACCATCATCACCGGCGCGACCGGGCCGAAGGTTTCCTGCCGCATTACCGTCATGTCGTCGGTGCAGTCGACAAGCACCGTCGGCGGGTAGAAGGAGCCGGCGCCCTGCGGAATCTCGCCTCCGCAGAGCACCCGCGCACCCGCGGAGACCGCGGCGCTCACCTGAGCGTGGACGTGCTCGCGGTGGCGCCGGTCCACCAGCGGTCCCCAGCTGGTGTCCTTCGCCCCTTCCATGCGTAGTTCTTCGCAACGCCGTACGAGCTGATCGAGGAACGCGGCCGGGACCGACCGGTGTGCGTAGATGCGCTCCACAGACGTACAGAGCTGCCCGGAGTTGGCGAAGGCGCCGAGGGCGGCCTGTTCGGCCGCCCACTCGGGGTCGATACCGGCGTCGACGATCAGCGGATCGCTGCCGCCGTTCTCAAGAAGAGCCTTAGCACCGGTGGTGGCGCAGAGGGCGGCGATGGCGCGTCCAGTGTCGGTGGACCCAACGTGCGCGACCACGTCCACATCCTGTGCGGCGAGCATCGCCCCCACCCCGCCGGCCCCGGTGAGGAGCGAGAGCACCCCCTCCGGGAGTTGCTCCGCGAGCCGCTGTGCCAGGAGCCACCCGGTTGCCGGAGTGCGTTCGCTCGGCTTGTAGATGACGGTGTTGCCGGTGACCAGCGCCGCGCCGAGCAGGCCGCACGAGACTCCCACCGGGTCGTTCCATGGTGTGATCACCGCGACCACACCCCGCGGCTGGTACGCCATCAGGTCGATCGCATCGGCATCACCGGCGAGCAGCCGTCCCCGATGCACCGGCCCCAGTTCGGCGTATTGCCGCAGTGCCGCCACCCCGGCCGCCACCGCCTCACGGGCACCACCGATCGGCTTGCCCATCTCCGCGTTCTGTGCTGCGGCGAGTTCGTCGGAGTGGGCCTCCACCACCGCCGCGGCCTGCCGAAGCGCTGTGGCCCGTTCGGCCGCTGCGGTCCGCGCCCACCGTCGGGCGGCATCCCGGGCGGCCTTGACCGCTGTCTCCACCTCGGCCTTCGTCGCCGCCGGGAAGCGGCTGACCTGTGTGCCGTCCGCCGGGTTCACCACGATCCCGTGACCGCCGGCCCCGTCCGCGCTCCAAGCCCCACCGATGAGCTGCCGCACCTCGTACATGGGCGCTAGATGCCCTGGACGAGGAACGGCAAACGGGGAAGGAAGGGTTTTCCTATATAAGAAGGGGTCATCCTTGAGTTTCGGCGGGGCGGCGGGGGGTACGGCGCGGACGTGGCGGGTGGAGACGGGGCCGATGCGGTCGTCATCGGGGCGGGACACAACGGCCTGGTCGCTGCCAACTTGCTCGCCGACGCCGGCTGGGACGTACTGGTGCTGGAGGCGACCGGGACGGCCGGAGGGGCGGTCCAATCCGGGGAGGTGACCGCTCCCGGTTACCTCAGCGACCTCTACAGCGCCTTCTATCCGCTCGGCTACGCCTCGCCAGTGGTGGCAGGACTCGAGTTGGAGTCGTACGGCCTGCGTTGGCGGCACGCACCGGACGTACTGGCACACCTGTTGCCGGACGATCGGGCGGCGGTGCTCAACCGTGACCCGCAGCGCACCGCAGCCTCGGTCGATGCCTTCGCCCCCGGCGACGGGCAACGATGGCTGGACACATACGACGAGTGGTGCCAAGTCGCCGCCGCGGTGCTGAAGACGCTCTTCACCCCGTTCCCGCCGATCCGGGGTGGGCTGGCTGTGCTGCGCCGGTCGGGCAGCGCCAACGGCCTCCGGCTGCTCCGCCGCAGCCTGCTCTCCGCGCGGCGGATGGGCGAGGAGTTGTTCGCCGGTGAGGGGGGACGGGCGCTGCTGGCCGGTTGTGCCCTGCACACCGACCTGTCGCCCGAGGAGGTCGGCGGGGGAGTGTTCGGCTGGTTGCTGACCATGCTCGGCCAGCAGTTCGGTTGGCCGGTGCCCGCCGGCGGCGCCCAGCAGCTCACCGACGCCCTGGTTACCCGCTTGAGAGATCGGGGTGGGCGGCTGATCTGCGACACGCCGGTCGACCGGATCCTCATCGCGCGGGGGCGGGCGATGGGGGTGCATTCGGTGGACGGCACGCTGTGGCGGGCCCGGCGCGCCGTGCTGGCCGATGTGCCGGCTCCGGCGCTCTATCTCGACATGGTGGGGCAGCGGTGGCTGCCACCGCGACTCGTCGACGACCTGCAGCACTTCAAGTGGGACGGCTCCACCCTCAAGATCGACTGGGCGCTGGCCGGACCGGTGCCGTGGCGTAACCCGGCGGTCGCCGGTGCCGGTACGCTCCACCTTGGCGCGGACCTCAACGGGATGACCCGTTACGCCGCAGCGCTGGCCTGCGGTGAGGTGCCCGAGGAGCCGTTCGTCCTGGCCGGGCAGATGACCGTCGCCGATCCGTCCCGGTCGCCGGCCGGAACCGAGTCGCTGTGGGCGTACACCCACCTGCCGTTCCGGCGTGACTGGGCGGCGGCCGAGATCGCCGAACACGCGGAGCGGGTGGAAGCCATGCTGGAACGGCACGCGCCCGGTTTCTCGCGGCTGGTCCGAGCGCGCCGGGTGGCCGGCCCCGGTGACCTGGCCACAGGGAATCCCAGCCTGGTCGGCGGGGCGGTCGGCGGTGGCACCTCCGCCGCGTACCAGCAGTTGTTTCTGCGTCCGATCCCCGGTCTTGGGCGGGCGGACACCCCCGTCGACCGGCTCTATCTGGCCAGCGCCTCGGCTCACCCCGGTGGAGGGGTGCATGGCGGACCGGGGGCCAACGCGGCCCGCGCGGCACTGGCCCGGGCCCGGTCGGCCACCGGCCCCCTGTATGCCGCAACCATCCGAGCGGCCCACCGCGCCGTCTACCGGTAGTCGGCTCAATCCTGCGGTGTGGTGAGGGCGACCCGGCCGGCGGCGACAAGCTGAAGTATGACCAGGGTGGCGACCGCCTCCACGGCCAGCAGCGCGATCAGCACCAGGACCTGGATGGCGCCGGCCTGCACCGGGCTCGCCCCGCCGAGCAGCACTCCGATGAAGGCGCCGGGCAGCGTGACCAGTCCGACGGTGCGGGTCTGGTCGATCGCCGGGACGAGCGCGAGCGGGGCCGAGCCGCGAGCGACCTCGAGGGCGGCCTCCCGGGGCTGCAGCCCCAGCGCTAGGCCCGCCTCGTACTCGCCGCGGCGGGTGCGCAGCTCCTCTAGCGTGCGTCGGCCGCACAACGTCGTCGCGGTCATCGCGCCGCCGATCAGGATGCCGGCGATCGGCAGCACCGACACGGTGCGGAGCGGGACCAGGCCGGAGAGGAGCAGGGCGGCCAGGATCGGTGCGACCCCGACGCCGATGGCCGCCCCGGCGGTCCACCAGCCGCGGCGCTCCGCCTTCATCCGTCCGATCGCGGTCACCGAGGCCACCGTGTACATCAGGGCGATGAATGCCGCGGTGAGCGCGGGGGAGCGCAGCACCCCGACGATGACCGCGGAGACCGCCGCGAGCTGCCCCACCGCCCGGACCGATGCGGTGACGATCTGCCGACCGATGCCGAGCCGGCCGATTGCGGCCGTCAACCCCGCATACCCGGCGAGGGCGAGCAGGACTGCGGCGAGGAGCGGCCCGACCGGCAGCTGGGTCGCGCGCAAACCGTTACGGGCGGGTGATCGCCTGGCCGCGGCCGATGTGGCGGTGCCGCGCGCGCAACCGGAACGGCATCAGCGCACTCTCGATCTTGGTCGCCGTGGTCATCTTGGAACTGCCTTCACGGCGCTCCTCGAAGCGGATGGGCACCTCCAGGACGGTGTGCCCGAGCCGGGTGGCGAGGTAGTGCATCTCCACCTGAAAGCTGTAGCCGTTGGACTGCACCCGCTCCAGGTCGATGTCGCGCAGCACGTCGGCGCGCCAGACCTTGAAGCCGGCGGTGAGGTCACGTACCCGCATCCGCAGCAGGGCGTGCACGTAGAAGTTCGCCCAGCCGCTGAGCGCCCGACGGTAGAACGGCCAGGCTTCGTCCAGTTCACCACCGGGAACGTAGCGGGAACCGATCACGACGTCGGCGCGGGTGGAGAGCAGCGCGCCAAGCATCCCGGGCAGCGCGTGGGCCGGGTGAGATAAATCGGCGTCCATCTGCGCGACGTACTCCGCACCGTTCTCCAGCGCCCGGCTGATCCCGTCGACGTAGGCCCGGCCCAGGCCCTCCTTCCCGGGCCGGTGCAGCACCGAGACCCGCTCCGGATGTTCGAGGGCGAGCTTGTCGGCCACGTCGCCGGTGCCGTCCGGGGAGTTGTCGTCGGTGACCAGCACGCTCAGTCCGGGCAGCGGCAGCGCGAGAAGTCGTTCCACCAGCACCGGCAGGTTGCCGACCTCGTTGTACGTCGGCACGACAACGGTGATCCGGGACTCCCGCCAGGGAGACGGTAACTGCACGGGTTCGATCATGACGGGCATTCCTTGGTTAGCCGACAACGGTCGGGGCGCGGGTGTGATCACGTCACCGAACGGCGGAATGCGACCTCCCCCGGTCGGTCTCTACCTGTCTACCACCTATCGGATCGGCGCCCCCGCAACTTTCCGAACCGGTGCCCTCTGTCCCGTATGCCCGGGTGGGTCGGCCGCAGAGTCGGGATGCGTCGGGCCGTGTCGGGGCGCGATGAGTGTAGCGGGGAGCGGAGACAACTCTGCTGGCAGGCGGGAGCGGTCAACAGCTGCAGTGTCTCCGGGTGGCGATGTCCGACAGCCGGCGCAGAGCCTCCCGATTACGACGGTGCAACAACAGGTCGTTGAGTTTGCTGCGTGCCCAGCGCAGCGGCCCCGCCGTGAAGTCCTCCACGATGGTGACGTGGGTGCCGGCGGCCCCCACCGGGGTCAGGGTGAAGGTCACGGTCGCCTCACCCAGCGGCCACACCCCGGCCCGAAGAACCAGACGATGCGGTTGCTGGCAGGCCAACACCGTCGATTTGTCGTGCAGCGACAGCGGCCACGGCCCGGTCTTGTGGTAGAGGTTGGCGCCCGGCCGCGGCCAGCTCTCATCCACCTCGCGGATGTGTACGGTACCGACCACCCAGTCGCTGTAGGACCAGCCGTCGGCGAGTACGTCGAAGACCCGACGCGGCGGTGCTGCGATGACTCTCTCCACGACGGTCACGCGGCCGGCAATACCCGCTCGGTCCCGGCTCTAACCCGACCCGACCAGGCGGCGCGGATGCGACGTTTACTCCTCGTGCTCGAGGGAACAGGCTGCTCGTGGCGAGCGATCAGGTCAAGTCGCATCAGGGCAGGTCAGATCCGGCACCCCCGGGTGCCGGTGCGGCCACGCCGATGCCGCACACCCTGTTCGACGCCGTGCTCTTCGATCGGGACGGCACTCTCATCCACGATGTGCCGTACAACGGCGACCCCGCCCTGGTGCGCCCGGTCGAGGGTGCGCGCGCGGCCCTCGACCGGTTGCGGGCCGCCGGGCTGCGGCTCGGCGTGGTGACCAACCAGTCCGGCGTCGCACGCGGGCTCTTCAGCGTTGACGACATGAAGCGGGTCCACGCCAGGGTCGAGGAGCTGCTCGGCCCTTTCGACACCTGGCAGATCTGCCCGCACGACGACCCCGCGCCGGGCGTCGTCGATTGCAACTGCCGCAAACCCGCCCCGGGCCTGGTGGTGGCCGCGGCCCGGGCGCTGGGCACCGTGCCTGGCCGCTGTGCGGTGGTCGGTGATATCGGTCGGGACATGACGGCGGCGACGGCTGCCGGTGCCGTAGGAATTCTGGTACCCACCCCGGCAACGCGCGCCGGGGAGATCGCCGCCGCGCCCGCGGTTGCCGGTGACCTGGCCGGTGCGGTGAAGCTGATCCTGCGCCGCCAGCGGCTGATCAACTCCGGCTCCCGGGGTCGGTCGCCGCGGCGCCGGCTCTGTGTCCTGGTGGCCCGACCTGACTCCGCCGGGGATGTGCTGGTCACCGGCCCGGCCATCCGCGCCGTTGCCGCCGCTGCGGACCGGGTGGTGCTGCTCTGCGGCCCTCGAGGCCGGCGCGCCGCGGAACTGCTGCCCGGAGTGGATGAGCTGATCGAGTGGCGCCTACCGTGGATCGACCCGGTGCCGGGCGAGGTCGACCGGGCGGACATCGACCGGCTGATCGCCCGACTGGTCGAGGTGAAGGCCGATGAGGCCGTCGTCTTCACCTCGTTTCATCAGTCCGCCCTGCCCCTGGCGTTGCTGCTGCGCATGGCCGGTGTGGCGCGGATCGCGGCGATCAGCGACGACTACGCCGGATCCCTGCTCGACGTACGCCACCGGGTGCCGCTGGGCATCCCGGAACCCGAGCGGGCCCTGGCGCTGGCCGCCGCGGCCGGATTTCCGCTGCCTGCCGACGACGAGCCGGTGCTGCGGATCCGGGCCGATTGTCTGCACGCCGAACCGCCGCCCGGCGCACCGGCCGAATCGGGATACGTCGTGGTGCACCCGGGCTCCTCCGTGGCGGCCCGCGCCTGCCCGCCCCCGCGCTGCGCGGAGATCGTCGCCGCCTTGACGGAGGCCGGACACCGGGTCGTGGTGACCGGGGGGCCGGGGGAGGGGGAGTTGTGCGCCCAGGTCGCCGCAGGAGGCGGTATCGACCTGGGTGAGCAGACTTCGCTCGGCCAGTTCGCCGCGATCATCGCCCAGGCGGGTTGCCTTGTGGTCGGTAACACCGGACCGGCACATCTGGCCGCGGCTGTCGGCACCCCGGTGGTCAGCCTCTTCGCCCCGACCGTCTCCTTCGGGCAGTGGGGCCCCTACCGGGTGCCGACGGTCCGCCTCGGCGATGCCGCTGCCCCTTGCCGGCACACCCGCGCCCGCACCTGCCCGGTGCCCGGGCATCCGTGTCTGTCCGATGTTGAGCCGGCCAGTGTGGTCAAGGCGGTCGCGTTGCTCAACGGCCCGGATGCCGGGCCGGCGCCCCGGCTCGTCGCCCCGATGAGGCCCCATCACGGGGTGAGCCCCAGGGATGAGGCCGTGCGATGAACATTCTGCTCTGGCACGTACACGGCTCCTGGACCACCTCCTTCATACACGGCAAACACCGTTACCTCCTCCCGGTCACACCGGAGCGGGGACCGTACGGACTCGGTCGGGCCCGCACCTATCACTGGCCCGACAGCGCTGAGGAGGTCAGCCCGGAGAGGCTGGCCACCGAAGACGTCGACCTGGTGCTGCTGCAGCGGCCGGAGGAGATCGAGTTGGCGAACACCTGGCTGCGCCGCCGGGTGGGGCGGGACCTGCCCGCGGTCTTCGTCGAGCACAACACCCCGAAAGGGGACGTGCCCAACAGTCGGCACCCGATGGCCGACCGGGACGATCTCCTGGTCGTTCACGTCACCCACTTCAACGAAGTGTTCTGGGACACCGGCGCCACCCGTACCACCGTCATCGAGCACGGCATCGTCCCGCCGACCGCCCGCTACAGCGGCGAGTTGGATCGGCTCGCCGTCGCGACCAACGAGCCGGTACGGCGCGGCCGGGTGACCGGCACCGACCTGATGCCCCGCTTCGCGGGTGTGGCCCCGCTCGACGTGTTCGGCATGGGGGTGGCCGGACTCGCCGACCACCTAGGGCTGCCCGCCGGCCAGGTCACCGCATACGACGACGTTCCGCAGACCCGGATGCACACCGAACTCGCCCGCCGCCGGGCCTACCTGCACCTGTGTCGATGGACATCGCTGGGGCTCAGCCTGATCGAGGCGATGTCCATCGGCATGCCGGTTGTCGTGCTCGCCACGACGGAGGCGGTGGCGGCCGTACCACCGCAGGCCGGGGTCCTGTCCACCTGCGTCGACACCCTGGTGGGCGCCGCTCAATGGTTGGTCGACGAGCCGGCGGCGGCTCACCGGCTCGGGGCCCAGGCCCGCGAGGTCGCCTGCACCCGCTACGGCCTGGACCGCTTCCTGGCGGACTGGGACCGGCTGCTGGAGGAGGAGCTATGCGCATCGCGATGATCTCAGAGCACGCCAGCCCGCTCGCGCTGCTCGGCGGGGAGGACGCCGGCGGTCAGAACATCCACGTCGCCGAACTGAGCGCCGCGTTGACCACGGCCGGCCACGAGGTGCGGGTCTACACCCGGCGGGACCGGGCCGATCTGCCGGAGCGGGTGCAGATGCCCGGGGGCGCCATGGTGGTGCATGTTCCCGCCGGTCCGCCGGAGCTGATCCCGAAGGACGCGTTGCTGCCGTACATGAAGGAGTTCAGTCGCTGGCTGGTCGATGACTGGCAACACGCGGAGTGGGTGCCCGAGGTGGCCCATGCGCACTTCTGGATGAGCGGCCTGGCCACGATCACGGCCGGCCGGCAGGCCGGGGTGCCGGTGGTGCAGACCTACCATGCGTTGGGCACCGTGAAGCGCCGGCACCAGGGCGCGCAGGACACCAGCCCCTCCGGCCGCGTCGACTATGAACGTTCACTGGGGCGGGCCGTCGACCGGGTGATCGCGCAGTGCCAGGACGAGGTGCGCGAGCTGGCTCGCATGGGGGTCGCCCGGTCCCGCGTCGCGGTAATCCCCTCCGGCGTCAACGACCGGGTCTTCGCCCCGGTCGGGCCGGCCATGCCCCGCCACCTCGACCGGCCGCGGATCCTGACCGTCGGCCGCCTGGTAGAACGCAAAGGCTTCCAGGATGTGATCCGGGCGATGAGGCTGGTCCCGGACGCCGAATGCGTGATCGTCGGGGGGCCACCCGCGGCAGAACTCGCCGACGATCCGCAGGCGCGACGGCTGCGGGCCATCGCCGAATCGTGCGGAGTGGCCGACCGGGTCCGGTTCGTCGGTGGCGTACCGAAGGAGGAGATGCCGGCCTGGTACCGCTCGGCGGACATCCTCGTCGCCGCACCCTGGTACGAGCCGTTCGGGCTCACCCCGTTGGAGGCGATGGCCTGCGGTGTACCGGTGGTCGGCACCGCCGTCGGCGGGCTGACCGACACCGTCGTCAACGGCCGCACCGGCGACCTGGTGCCACCCCGGGATCCGGGGGCGCTCGGCCTGGCGCTGCGTCGGCTCCTCGACGACCAGGTGCGCCGTTTCGCCTACGCCAGCGCGGCTCTGGACCGGGTCCGCCAGTGCTACACCTGGCCGTGCACCGTCGCCGCTCTCGACGGGGTCTACTCCGCCGTGGCCGGGGTACGGCACCCGACGGAGGTGGTGGTGTGATGAGCGAGCCCCGATCGCTGTTGGACACCCACCTGGCCGGTCTGGCCGCTACGCTGCTGCCATACCAGCAGGTGGCTGGCAAACTCGCCCGGTGGGGCACCGAACTGGCCTGGACCCTGGGGCGCGGCGGCCGGTTGCTCGTGGCAGGCAACGGTGGCAGCGCCGCACAGGCACACCACCTCGCCGCCGAACTGGTCGGCAAGCTGCGCGACGACCGCACCCCGCTGTCGGCCATCGCGCTCTGCGCCGAGACCTCCTCGCTCACGGCGATCGGCAACGACTATGGCTTCGCCGAGGTTTTCGCCCGGCAGGTGCGGGCGCACGGCCGTCACGACGACATTCTGCTGCTGCTGTCGACCAGTGGGCGTAGCGCGAACCTGCTCGACGCCGCGCGGGCCGGGCGCGAGGCGGGGCTGCGCTGCTGGGCCTTCACCGGCCCGCTGCCCAACCCGTTGGCGGAGGTCAGCGACGAGGTGCTCGCCGTGCCCTCCTCGGACACACAGATTGTGCAGGAACTGCACCTGGTGTCGGTGCACGTGCTCTGCGAATACGTCGACCTGGTCCTGCCGGAGGCGATCGGTGTCACCGGCGGGTACACCCCGACCGGCGCGTACGCGGCGCGGCGGGAAAGCGGGGTCACGGCGTGACCGGGCGGAGGTCGGTCGGGCCGGTGGTGGTGGTCGGTGACACCCTGCTTGACCGGGACATCGACGGGGTCGTCGCCCGGCTCTGCCCGGATGCGCCGGCGCCGGTGCTCGACGAGCGGGCCAGCGCCGACCGCCCTGGCGGCGCGGGGCTGGCCGCGCTGCTGGCCACGCGACGCAGAGCCGAGGTCGCCCTGGTGACGGCGCTGGCCGAGGACCTCGGCGGCGCCCGGCTCAGCCAACTGCTCACCGCAGCCGGGGTGCAGCTCTACGCGCTGCCGTTGCCTGGCGCCACCCCGGAGAAGATCCGGTTGCGCGCTGGCGGCCAGGTGCTGCTGCGGCTGGACCGGGGCGGTGTGGCCGGGGCCTGCGGCGAGCCGAACCAGGAGGTCCTCGACCTGTTCGCCGAGGCCGCTGCCATCCTGGTCAGTGACTACGGCCGCGGGGTGGCACGATCGCCGGCGCTGCGGGCAGCTCTGGCGGCGACCCGCGCGCCGATCGTATGGGACCCGCACCCCCGTGGCCCGGCGGCGGTGCCCGGGGTACGGCTGGTCACCCCGAACGAGGCGGAGGTGCGGCAGCTGGCCGGGGTGACCGGTGAGGACTTCCGGCTGGCGACGGCAGCCCGCGGTGCCCAGGAACTGCGTCAGCGGTGGCGGGCCGGAGCGGTGGCTGTGACGCTGGGCTGCGACGGTGCGCTGCTGTGCCATGCCGGGGCGACCCCTTTGGTGGTCCCGTCGCCGGTGAAGGCCGACGGCGACACCTGCGGCGCCGGCGACCAGTTCGCCGCGGCCGTCGCGGTGACGTTGGCGCAGGACGCGCTGGTCTCCGAGGCGGTGCAGGAGGCGGTGACGCAGGCCGCGGCGTATGTGGCCGGCGGGGGAGCGACGGATGTGCCGGGCGCGGCGCCGGCGGGGCCCACGGTGACGGACGATCCTCCCCGGCGCCCGGATGAGGCGTGGGTCGGAGCGCGGCAGGCCGCGTCGCTGGTCAGCCAGGTCCGGGCGAATGGCGGCACCGTGGTGGCGACCGGTGGCTGCTTCGACCTGCTGCACGCCGGGCATGTGGCGACGCTGCAGGCCGCCCGGCGGCTCGGCGACTGCCTGGTCGTCTGCCTCAACTCCGACACCAGCGTGACCGGATTGAAGGGGCCCGACCGACCGCTGGTGCCGCAGGCC
>DASULK010000083.1:0-13608 GCA_036278255.1 Micromonospora sp. | reverse complement strand
GGCCATGGCGCGGGTGATGGCCTGGCGGATCCACCAGGTGGCGTAGGTGGAGAACTTGTAGCCCTTGGTGTAGTCGAACTTTTCGACGGCGCGGATGAGGCCGAGGTTGCCTTCCTGGATGAGGTCGAGGAAGGCCATGCCACGGCCGGTGTAGCGCTTCGCGATGCTCACCACGAGCCGTAGGTTCGCCTCCAGCAGGTGGTTCTTCGCGGCCCGGCCCTCCGCCGCGATCACCGTGAGGTCCTCGCGCAGCTGCAGCGGGATCACCCCGCCGGCGAGCTTCTCTTCCGCGAAGAGGCCCGCTTCGACCTGTTTCGCCAGCTCGACCTCCTGCACCGCGGTGAGCAGTTTGGTGCGGCCGATGCCGTTGAGATAGGCCCGGACCAGATCCGCCGAGACGCCGCGGTCGTCGTCGAGGTCCGGCAGACCTTCGTCGCGGACGGTATCGCCCGGACCGACAAGGGACTCGGCGCCAGCGGCCGGAATGATGTTTTCGGCACTCATGCGCTCAACCACCTTCACTCGCCTCCCCTCATCGACACGCGATGTGTCCGTCAGTTGCTGGATCGCACTGGTGCCGAAAAGTTTGACGGCAGGGGCGTGAAGTAGGGGTGAGTAGAGCGTGGAGGTGGCATGAACTCGGGACTTCGCCCGGCTATTTGGTCCCGTTTATGTCATATCTGCGGTCGTTCGGCTACGGCTGGGCTCAGAGTTCGAGGAGGACGGTCCGAGGCCCGACGTTGACGCTCTCGACCAGCATGTGCGCGCGGAAGCGGCCGGCTTCGACCTGCGCTCCGCGGGCGCGCAGCGCCGCGGCGAAGTGCGCGACCAGCGGCTCGGCCACCTCGGCCGGTGCGGCTGCTATCCAACTCGGTCTCCGGCCCTTACGCGCGTCGCCGTAGAGGGTGAACTGGCTGACCACCAGGACCGGTGAATCCAGCTCCGCCGCAGATTTCTCGCCGTCCATGATTCGCAGCTCGTGGACCTTGCGCGCCATCGTCTCGGCGGTCTGGGCGGTGTCGGTGTGGGTGACCCCGACCAGCACCAGCAGCCCATTGTCGATCGCCCCGACCACCTCGCCATCGACCGTCACACTGGCCCGGCTGACCGTCTGAACCACAGCTCGCACGGCGTCAGTCTGACACAGGGGTGACGATGCCCCGCTCGACCAGGTAGGCGACGACCGGTCGCACCGACTCGGCCAGTTCCTCCTCCGGCACCTGGTGCGCGATGGCGAGCAGGGTGAGCTGGTCGCGCAGCGGTATCCGGCCGTCGCAGCCGCTCACCAGGGCCAGCACCAGGGGGTCGACCTCTTCGCTCCAACGCAGTTCCTGGGTCAGGGCGAGCACCTGCCGCTCCACGTCCCAGCCGTCGTCGCCCAACGTCGCCTCCTGCCGCAGCTGCAGATGGCCCGCGGCCCGGTAGCGGGTGGCGAGCAGCGACTCGGGGGTGCGTCCCCGCAGCCAGGCCTGGCGGTCGAACCAGTCTGCGATGCGCTGGCCCAGCGGCGGCTGGACCGGTTGGCGTAGCTCTTCGACCCGCACCACCGGATCTTCGTGCCCGCTCCGCCGGAGGGTGATCAGGCCGAACCCGATCGCCTCCACCTTGTGGGCGTCGAACCAGTCCAGCCAGTCCGCGATCCGCTGCGGGTCGGCATCCTCGTCCGCATCGGTCAGCCAGAGGTTCACATAGGACATCGGCTCCGCGATCTCGCGCTGAATGGCCCAGGCGTCCAGCCCCGTCTCCGCGAACCAGCCCGCCACCCGCTCCCGCCAGTCCTCACCGGCGACGTGCACCCAGTTGGCGAGGTACTGCATCGTGCCGCCCTCGGTGAGCAGGTGCGGCGCGGCGGAGGCTAGTTCGACACCGAGGGCGTCGCCGGGGCGCCCCGAGTCGCGGTAGGCGTAGGCGGTGCTGGCGGGGCCGGCGACGAAGGGTGGATTGCTCACCACCAGGTCGAAACGGCGGCCGGCGACCGGGGCCGCCAGGTCGCCGTGGAGCAGTTCCCACCGCTGCCCGTTGAGGGCGGCGGTGGTCGCCGCGAAGCGCAGCGCCCGCCGGGACAGATCAGTCGCGGTCACCGAGGCAGCGTGGCCGGCCAGGTGCAGCGCCTGCACCCCGCAGCCGGTGCCGAGGTCGAGGGCCGTGTCGACCGGGCGTCGGATGGTGGCGCCGACCAGGGTGGTGGATGAGCCACCGACGCCCAGCACATGGTCGGCCGGGAGCGGTCGGCCGGGACGGGAGCCGGCGGGAAGGTCGGACAGCACCCACCAGCTGTCCCCGTACGGCTCCAGGTCGAGGCCCTGCCGTAGCCCACCGGGGACGGGCTCGACCAGTCCGGCGGCCACCGCGTCGGCCAGCGGCAGCGGTGCCAGCGCAGCGGCCACAGCCGGCTCCGGCTCGGTCTGGCCGCAGATGAAGAGCCGGATGAGGGTGGCGAGCCGGTCCTGGTCCTGCGTCGCCCGCAGTGCGGCCCGGAAGTCGTTGCGTATCAGCCCGACTGTGGCGGTGGGGCCGAGACGTTCGGCGACACCGCTCGACGTATAACCAGCGCCGGTCAACGCCGCCCGGAGCTGGTCGACACCGGTGGGGGAGAGCAGCATGTCGTAGTGGTCCACCCTGACATCCTGCCTCGCCCGCGCGGCGTGCCTGGGCCGGCCCCATGGAACCGGCGGCGGAGCGGCCCGGCTCAGCCGGAGCGGTGGCCCGTTCCGGTCGATGGCGCCGTTGAGGGTTCCCGCGGACCGGGCGTGGCCGGGTCGGCGGGCCAGGCGCGGGCCACGCCGTCGACGTTGACCACCACGTCCGAGCCGACGGAGACGGGCTCGACGCCGTCGAGCACGCGGGCGGTCACCCGGGTGCCGTCGGCCAGTCGGAGCGCGACGAGCGCATCGTGCCCGTGGAATTCGTGGCGCAGCACGGTGGCGTTCATCGCGCCGTTCGGGATGGCGGGCACCGGGGCGATCCGCAGCTGTTCCGGGCGCAGCAGCACGGTGGCGGTCTTCGCGTCGGCCGCCGTCTGCGCGTCGTCGGTGCTGGCGAGCTGAACGCGGCCGAGCGCGGTGTGCGCCACCCGGCCGTCGATCGTGGCCGGCAGCAGAACCGCGTCACCGACGAAGGTGGCGGTCCAGGGATCGGCCGGATTCCGGTAGATCTCGGTCGGTGGGCCGCTCTGTACCACGGTGCCTGCCCGCAGCACCGCGACCTGGTCGGCAATGGAGAGCGCCTCGCCCTGGTCGTGGGTGACCAGGATGGCGGTCGATCCGTCGGCGCGGAGCGCTTCACGGATGTCGTTGCGCAGTTCGGTGCGGAGACTGGCGTCGAGCGCACTGAACGGTTCGTCCAACAGCACCAGCGGTGGCCGCGGGGCGAGTGCCCGGGCCACCGCCACCCGCTGCTGCTGGCCCCCGGAGAGCTGGTGCGGCATTCGGTCGCCGTACCCGTCAAGGCCGACCAGGGCGAGCACCTCGTCCACCCGCCCGCTGCGTCGGCTGACTCGATCCAGTCCGTACGCCACGTTGGCGGCGACCGACAGGTGCGGGAAGAGCGCCCCTTCCTGTGGTACGACGGCGATGCGCCGGCGCTGCGGAGGGCCGGTCACCCGCCGCCCGTCGAGCAGAATCTCTCCCGCGTCGATCCGTTCGAAGCCGGCGACACACCGCAGCAGAGTGGTCTTGCCGCATCCGGACGGGCCGAGGACCGCGGTCAGGCTGCCGCTGGGCACGGTCAGATCCGCACCCTTCAGCGCAGTGACCCGGCCGTACCGTTTGGTGACCCCATGCAGGCGCAGTTCGCTCATGCCGACACTCCGCTCATGTCGCACCTTCCTTGTCGAGGATGCCGCTACGGGCGGCGAGCAGCCAGGTCGGCACCGACGAGAGGATCACCAGCAGCGCGGCGTAGGGCGCTGCTGCCGCGTACGCGCCGACGGTGGTGTTCGTCCACAGCTCGGTGGCCAGGGTGTCGGTGCCGGTCGGACGCAGCAGCAGGGTGGCGGGGAGTTCCTTCATACAGGTCAGAAACACTAGCGCTGCCCCGGCTCCGACGCCGGGCAGGGTGAGCGGGAGTGTGATGGTTCGCAGCACGGTCAGCGGGCCGCGGCCCAGTGACCGGGCCACCTCTTCCAGGATCGGGGGGGCCTGCCCGGCGGCACCCGCCACAGCTGCGACCGCCAGCGGCAGGAACAGCGCGGCGTAGGCGAGCGCGAGTAGCCATACGCTCTGGTAGAGCGGGAAGGCCACGTTGATCCCGAAGAACACCAGCGACAGGCCGATCACCACGCCGGGGAGTGCATGCGGCAGGTAGCTCAGCCGCTCCAGCGCGGTGGTCAGCGGGCCGGGCACCCGTGCGGTGAGCAGGCCCAGGGGGAGTGCCAGCAGCATTGTCAGCGCCGCCCCCGCCAGTGACAGCAGCAGTGAGTTTCCGGCCGCCGTTGCGACCTCGCCGAGGGTGCCCGGCCGGGAGACCCCGGCGACCATCCGTTGGGCCAGGCTGAGTGCAGGCACGCCGAGGGCGAGCAGGGCCACCCCGGCGAGCGCGGCGACGGCAGGCCAGCGGGCCCAGCTCAGGCGCAGCTGGATCGGGGCGCGGCGGGCACCACCGAGCTGGGCGTAGCGGGCACCCCGTCGGCGGGTGACGGTCTCGGTGGTGAGCAGGAGCACCGTGATCGCCACGAGCAGGCTGGAGAGCACGAGCGCCCCGGTGCGGTCGAAGCCCAGATCGAAGGAGATGAAGATGGCGCGGGTGAAGGTGTCGGTCCGGACGATGGAGACCGCGCCGAAGTCGGAGAGTACGTAGAGTGCGACGAGGAGCGCCCCTCCGGCGATCGCGGGCCGGATCTGGCGCAGTGTCACCCCGGTGAAGGTGCGCCAGGCGCCGTGCCCCAGGGATCGGGACACCTCCTCCTGCGCCGGATCCGTACCGGCCAGCGCGGCGGCCACCGGCAGAAAGATGTAGGGGTACGAGCAGAGCATCAGGACCAGCGCCGCCGGCCAGAATCCCTCGAACCGGTCGACGGTGGAGATCCAGGCGAAGGCGGCGATGTAGGTGGGGATCGCCAACGGCAGGGAGGCGAGGACGCCGAACAGCCGCCGTGCCGGAAGATCGGTTCGGGTGACCAGGAACGCGGATCCAACGCCGAGTACCAGGCAGCCGGCGGTAACCACGACGGCGAGGCCGAGGCTGCGCAGCGCCAGTCCGGCCACCCGTGCCGTCCACAGCTCCTCGATCACCCGGGCGACGCCGGCCTCACCGGTCCGTACGGCGAGGTAGATCAACGGGATGAGGGCCATGGTCACCGTGATGACCGAGGCGCCGAGGAGGATCGGGCGGGGCGCCAGCCGACGGGCCCGTTGCCGCAGCGCCGGTAGGGCGGGCGCGCCTCTGCGCGTCCGCCCTACCGTGGTGGCCCGGGTGCTCAGGGGACCAACCCCGATTCCTTGATCAGGGTGATGGTGGCATCCAGGGCGTCGAGATCGTTGAGGTCGATCTCCGGCACGGCCAGGTCGCTCAGCGGCGGCACTCCGGCGGGCGCCGGCGCCCCGGCGACGACCGGATACTCGAAGGTCTGCTCGGCGAAGTACTGCTGTGCCTCGGCGCTGAGCAGGTAGTCGATGAACGTCTGCACGTCGGGGTCCTGGGCGGCCTTGGTGAGCAGGCCGACACCGGCGACGTTGACCAGGGCGCCGCTGTCCCCGTCCGGGAAGAAGTGCAGCTTGGCCTTGAGCCCGTCGGGAGTCGTTCCCCGCTCCTGGGCCAGCTCACCGACGTAGTAGTGGTTGATCAACCCGACTGCGATCTTGCCGCTGTCGACATCTTCCAGGATCTTGCCGTTGCCGTCGCGCAGCTGCGGGTCGTTGGCGCTGAGTCCGGCCAGGAACTCCTTGGCCTTGGCCTCACCGTGCTGCACGGTGATCGCGGTGACGAAGGCCTGGAAGGAGGCGTTGGTAGGGGCGACGCCGACCTTGCCCTTCCAGGCCGGGCCGGTCAGGTCGAAGACGGACTTGGGCAGCTGATCGGCCGGCACCAGGTCGGGGTTGTAGACCAGCACCCGGGAGCGGGCGGTTACTCCGACCCACTCACCGTTCTTGGCCCGGTAGCTCTCCGGAACTTTGCTGACGGTGGTGTCGGGCAGCGGGGCGAACATCCCCTTCTTGCTGACCGCCCCGAGCGCGCCGGCGTCCTGGGCGAGGAAGACGTCCGCGGGGGACTTGTCCCCTTCCTCGAGCAGCTGAGCGGCCATCTGCGCGGTGTTGCCGTAGCGGGCATTGACGGTGATGCCGGTTTGCTGGGTGAACTTCTCCAGCAACGGTTTGATCAGCTTTTCGTTGCGGCCGCTGTAGAGGGTAATCTTCTTGTCGCCGGACGGGGTCTGGGCATCGGAATCCCCGCCACCGCAGGCCGCAAGCCCGAAGGCGAGCAGGCCGGTAGCAGCGAGCGCAACCACTCGCCTGCCGGTGAAGGTGGGCACAGCATGACTCCTTCTGGTTTCGGTGTTGGGCGGGCCCGGCCCAGTGCACTTGTGAAGTTAGCACAGCCTAACCTCACTTCGGTTGCGTGGGGTGTCTTCCCCGCGGTCTTCCGCTCCGTCGTGCTTCTGGCAGGCTTGCCGCATGCCCACCCTCTACCTCGCCCAGCACCCCGACGCTGACACGTTGCTGGTCACCGACCCGATGGCCCTGCTCATCGGCGGATTGCTCGACCAGCAGATCCCTCTGGAGCGGGCATTCGTGGCGCCGTACCGGTTGGCGCAACGTCTGGGGGTGGCGCGGCTCGACGCCGCCGCCATCGCCGCTCACGACCCGCAGTCCTTCGTCGAGATCTTCGCCACACCGCCGGCACTGCACCGCTTCCCCGCGGCGATGGCGGCCCGCACGCAGAAGCTGGCCGGCTTGATCGTTGACGAGTACAACGGTGATGTTGCGGCGGTCTGGACGGGAGCGGCGGACGGGGCCGACCTGGTCAGGCGGCTCGGCGCACTCCCCGGTTTCGGCAGGCAGAAGGCGCAGATCTTCGCCGCGCTGCTCGGCAAGCAGCTCGGGGTACGGCCTTCGGGCTGGCGGGAGGCCTCCGGCGAGTACGGCGCAGAAGGAGTCTTCCGAAGCGTGGCGGACATCACGGATGCAGAGAGCCTGGCCAAGGTACGCGCCTACAAGCAGCAGATGAAGGCCGCTGCCAGAGCGAAGTAGCGCGGGCTGGCCAACCGGTGGTCACAGCGCCGGCACAGATGTCAGGATGGAGCTGTATCGCCGAGGAGGGACTCTGTGAAGCAAGCCCCACGGCCGATCCTGATCACCGATGCCTCGCGCAGTCAGGACGACCAGTTGCGTAGCCGCCAGGTGCGGTACATCCTCATGATGGCGATCCGGGCCGCCTGCCTGATCATCGCCGCCGTGCTGGTCGGGGCGAAGGCGCCGTTGCTCTGGCTCTGGCTGCCGCTCTGCGGTGTCGGCATGATCATTGTTCCCTGGCTGGCCGTCATGATCGCCAACGACGGGCCTCCCAAGCAGCAGCACCGCTGGTTCGGCAGGCGGTCACACCGCGATCCGGCGCCGCCGCGGAGCCTGCCCGTCGAGCAGCCGCACCGCACCATCGACGTCGATCTGTGAGCTGAGTCGCGGCCGCCGGTTACCCGGTCACCGGACGGGCACCCACCACGGAAACCGCCGCCGCACCGAATTCCACGGCCCGGGCCAGTGCCGCCTCCGGCTCCGCCCCGACCACCCACGCCGACAGCAGCCCCGCGGCGAATGCATCCCCCGCACCGGTCGGGTCCACCACCGGCACCCGCTGCGCCGCAGCGCGGATCAGCGCACCGTCCCGGCATGCCCAGACCGCTCCGGCCCCGCCCTGTTTCACCACCACGTTGCGTGCCACCGCGGTCAAGGACCGAGCCGCCCGTTCGGCTGTTCGTGCGCCGGACAGTACGGCCGCCTCCTCCTCGTTGGCCAGCAGCAGGTCGACCCCGCGTACCCAGTCCAGGAACACCGCGGCCCCGATCCGGCGTAACGGCTCGGCCGAGGCCGCGTCAACGCTGGTGGTGAGGGCGCGGCGGCGTGCCCCGGCCAGCGCGCTCAGCCCGGCCCCACGCGACACGGCATCCAGCAGCGGGTACGCCGACAGGTGCAGATGTCGCACCTGCGGTCCGGCATCCAGCGCCGCCTCGACATCATCGGCGGTCAGCCGCAGATTTGCGCCGCGCTGCGTCACCATCGTCCGCTCCTCGCCTTCGGCGAGCACGATCACCGTCCCGGTCGGCGCATCGCTGCAGCGGCGCACGGCACACTCCACCCCGAGAGAGGTCAACTCCGCCAGCCGTGCCCGCCCCGACTCGTCGTCCCCGACGGCGGCGACGAGCGTCACCGGGCGGCCGTATGAGGCCAGCCAGGCTGCTGTGTTAGCGGCCTGACCGCCGCCCGTCACCCGGATCGTCGCGGCGGTGTCCGACCCCGCGTTCAGCGGCGCGGTGAGCAGTGCGAGCACGTCGGTGACCACATCGCCGACCACGACGACCCGCGACGGCGAACCCATGCGGCGGTCCACTCCTGCCTTCAGCCGAAGGACCGGTTCGCTACGGCCACGGCGATCTTGGCGGCGAGGTGGGCGTTGCGCAGGATGATCCGGACGTTGACCGTCAGACTGGCGCCGCCGGTGGCCGAGTGGAAGTGGGCCAGGAGGAACGGGGTGACGTCCTTGCCGGTCACCCCCTCGAGGGCCAGGAGGGCCAGCCCCTCGCGGAGGGTGCGGTCGTGGAGGTCAGGATCGAGTTGCTCGTCGGTGGGCAGCGGGTTGGCCACGACCACCCCGCCGCGGTGCACGTACTGTGCCTGCTGCGCGGCGAGCACGGCGGCGACCTGCTGCGGCGACTCGACCGACCAATCCAGGTCGAAGCCGCCATCGGTGATGAAGAAGCCGGGGAAACGGCGCGTCCGGTAGCCCAGCACGCTCACCCCGAGGGTCTCCAGCCGCTCTAGGGTTGCCCCGACGTCGAGCAGCGATTTGACTCCTGCGCAGACCACGGCGATCGGGGTGCGGGCGAGAGTGGTCAGGTCGGCGGACTCGTCGAAGGTCTGCGCGGCTTCCCGATGCACCCCGCCGAGCCCACCGGTGGCGAAGACGGGGATGCCGGCCGCAGCCGCCACCGCGCTGGTGGCGGCCACGGTGGTCGCGCCGTCCGCCCCACTGGCGGCCGCCACCGCCAGGTCGCGTACCGACAGCTTCGCCACCCCGTCCGTGCCGGCCAGCCGCGCCAACTGCGCGTCGTCGAGGCCGACGACCAGTTCGCCGCCCACCATCCCGATCGTGGCCGGCAGCGCCCCGCCGGCCCGTACCTGCGCTTCGATCTCGCGGGCGACCCGAAGATTGTCGGGACGGGGCAGCCCATGCGAAACGATGGTGCTCTCCAGCGCCACGATGGGTTGGCCCCGGTCCCGGGCCGCGGCCACCTCACTGCCATAACGGATGCGGAAGTCGGTCACGATCACACCGTACGGGTACCCTGGGCGCGACCGTGGTGCGCCTGGCACACTGGCAGGGTGACCACATCCGTTGCTCCACAGACCGGCGGCACCATTCTCGAGGAGCGGGTGGAGCTCCCGATCGAGAGCGGTGACCACGAGCGGTTCTCGCACTACGCCGAGAAGAACAAGCTCACCGAAGCTATGGTGCTCGGCACCCCGGTGAAGGCGCTCTGCGGCAAGATCTGGGTGCCGTCCCGTGACCCCAGCCGCTTCCCGATCTGCCCCGAGTGTAAGGAAATCTTCGAAGACAACGACCGTTTCTTCGACCCGAAGCCCGATCCGGCCCCGTAGCCGGCGGCGGTGACCACCTCCACCGCGCTGCTGCTGGCTGACCTGACCGGTGTGGCGGTCTTCGCCGCCTCCGGTGCCTCGGCGGCCGTAGCCAAGCGACTCGACCTGTTCGGGGTGGTCTTCGTCGGCTTCGTCGCTGCGCTCGGCGGCGGGATTCTCCGTGACCTGGTGATCGGCGCGGTGCCGCCGCTGGCCTTCGCCGACTGGCGCTACGCCTTCGTGGCCGCGGCCACCTCGATCGGTGTGGCCCGGTTCCATCCGCAATTGGCACGGCTGCGGCGAACCGTTCTGGTTCTCGACGCCGCGGGGTTGGGGCTGTTCACCGTCGCGGGAACGCTCAAATCCCTCGACGCCGGCGTACCTCCGGTCGGTGCCTGCGTGATCGGCATGCTCACCGGCATCGGTGGCGGGCTCGGCCGGGACCTGCTCACCGGGGAGATCCCGGTGGTGCTACGCCGGGAGGTCTATGCGATGGCATCGCTTGCCGGGGCGATTACGGTGGTCGGGCTTGACTACGCCGACCTCACCGGGCCCGTCCCTCTGGTCGCGGCGGCGGCGTTGGTCATCGTCCTACGATTGATCGCCCTGTATCGCAGATGGTCGATACCGCTGCCCCCGCTGCGCTGATCCGAGAAGAGGTCCGACCCCGGCGGAGGGCAGCAGCTCCCGTCGTGTCGCCCGGGGGACGCGGTGGCGCTCTGGCTATGCTGAGATCGCCTTCGCGTCCCGTCGGATCGCGGGGGCCTTTTCATCGCCCGCCACCTCGTGGCCGCTGTGCTGCATCAGCACAGGTTCGGCGTTCTCGGGTCGAAAGGGAGTGTTTGCGTGGGTGCCCCGCTGCCAGATCTGGACAGCTTTCCGGCGCTACGCGGCTGGCAGCGCAAGGCGTTGGTGAAGTATCTGCGGCAGCGATCCGCCGATTTCCTGGCCGTGGCCACCCCCGGCGCCGGCAAGACGACCTTCGCCCTGCGTATCGCCGCCGAGCTGCTCATCGACGGCACGGTCGAAGCGGTCACCGTGGTGGCCCCGACCGAGCACCTGAAGAAGCAGTGGGCAGCCGCGGCGGGCCGGGTGGGGATCCAACTGGATGATTCGTTCCGTAACGCCGACCTGCACTCGGCCGCGGACCTCCACGGCGCGGTGGTGACGTACGCCCAGGTCGGCATCGCCCCCCATGTGCATCGGCGGCGCACCCTGGCCCGGCGCACCCTGGTGATTCTCGACGAGATCCACCACGCCGGTGACTCCAAAACTTGGGGTGACGGGATCCGGGCAGCCTTCGAGCCGGGCGTACGTCGTCTGATGCTGACCGGCACCCCGTTCCGCTCCGACGACAATCCGATTCCGTTCGTGGCGTACGAGCGCGATGGGAACGGCCTGCAGCGCTCCCGGGCCGACTCGGTCTACGGCTACTCCGACGCGTTGCGCGATGCTGTGGTGCGGCCTGTGCTCTTCCTCGCCTACTCCGGCGAGACCCGGTGGCGCAGCCGGGCCGGCGACGAGTTGGCCGCCCGGCTCGGTGAACCGATGACCAAGGACCTGGTCGCTCAGGCTTGGCGGACCGCGTTGGACCCGGCCGGGGACTGGATGCCGCAGGTGCTGCGGGCGGCGGACGCCCGGCTGCAGGTGCTGCGGGACGGTGGGATGCCGGATGCCGGGGGCCTGGTCATCGCCAGCGACCAGCAGTCCGCGCGGGCGTACGGCCGGCTGATCAAGCAGGTGGCAGGGGAGGAGGCGGTGGTGGTGCTCTCCGACGATGCCGGGGCATCCGAGCGGATCGCCGCCTTCACCGACTCCCGCCAGCGCTGGATGGTCGCGGTCCGGATGGTGTCCGAAGGCGTCGACATCCCCCGCCTCGCAGTAGGGGTCTACGCCACGAACGCGTCGACGCCGCTGTACTTCGCACAGGCGATCGGACGGTTCGTGCGGGTGCGGTGTCCGGGCGAGACCGCTTCGGTATTCCTGCCCAGCGTCCCGCACCTGCTCGGCCTGGCCAGCGAGATGGAGGCCGAGCGTGACCATATCCTCGGCGATCCGGCCCAGCGGGAGGGCTTCGACGACGAACTGCTGAAGCAGGCGCAGCGGGGCGAGCAGGCCAGCGGCGAGCTGGAGAAGCAGTTCGAGGCATTGTCGGCCACCGCCGAGCTTGATCAGGTGATCTTCGACGGGGCATCCTTCGGGACGGCGGTACAGGCCGGCACGCCGGAGGAGAAGGAGTATCTGGGGCTGCCCGGGCTGCTCACTGCCGACCAGGTCGCCCTGTTGCTCAACAAGCGTCAGGCTGAGCAGATGGCCGCGCAGCGGCGGCGCCGTGAGCAGGAGCCGGAGCCGGCCCCGGTGCCGGTCCGTCCGGTATCTGCGGGGCAGCGTCGGCTGGCGCTGCGTCGGCAACTCAATGCGCTGGTCGCCGCCCACCATCACCGCACCGGACTGCCACACGGCAAGATCCATGCGGAGCTGCGCCGCCTGTGTGGGGGGCCGCCCAGTGCCCAGGCGACGATTGAGCAACTCGAGGAGCGCATTGCCGCGGTGCGGTCGCTCTAAGGCCTATCCCACCCCCACGACCTAACCCCAACGCCCCCAACCTGGGCGCTGGTAGGCGGGTGAGGGGTGGAAACGAGGTGAGGCTCCCGCATAGCGGGAGCCTCACCTCGTTTATGTGGTTTTTCGCTCAGTTTGCCATCAGATCGGCGCCACGCCACGTGAACTCCGGGTCGGCCACGAACCGGACCGTGATCTTTACCAGATCCTCGGCGTACCTGTTCGCGTGATGCCCGCAGAAGACCAGTTCGCTCCCACCCGCGAGGGTGACCCGGAGCTTGCCGGCGGCGTTGCAGCGGTCGCACCGTTCATCGGCGGCTAGCGGAGCCACCGCCTCGGGCGGCATGACGGTGGGGGTCATCGCCTTCCTCCTCTGGTCGTCACCGATGAACACGTTCCTCGGTCGGTCGTTACTCACTTATCGTCCAACACCCCTATGGGGTGAAGTCTTCCCCATGTGTCTCCCGGGGGACCCGGGTCACACCCGGCACGGACAGTGTGCCGTGCTTCAAGGGTGCCACGTCAACGATCACAAACCAGTAACCGCCTGGCCACTAAGGGGTGATATACCCCTCGTTGTCAGAGCGACACAGGTAGTTGACGTCACCGCTTAATCCAGGTAGTCACGCAGTACCTGGGAGCGCGATGGGTGGCGCAGCTTGGACATCGTCTTCGACTCGATCTGGCGGATCCGCTCCCGTGTCACACCGTAGACCTGGCCGATCTCGTCGAGGGTTCGGGGCTGGCCATCGGTGAGGCCGAAGCGCAGCCGTACCACCCCGGCCTCCCGCTCGGACAGGGTCTGCAGCACCTGCTGAAGTTGGTCCTGTAGGAGCGAGAAGGAGACGGCGTCCACGGCGACGACGGCTTCGGAGTCCTCGATGAAGTCCCCGAGTTGGCTATCGCCCTCATCGCCGATTGTCTGGTCGAGAGAGATTGGTTCCCGGGCGTACTGCTGGATCTCAAGCACCTTTTCAGGTGTGATGTCCATCTCTTTGGCCAGTTCCTCCGGGGTGGGCTCGCGGCCCAGGTCCTGGAGCAGTTCCCGTTGTATCCGCCCGAGCTTGTTGATCACTTCGACCATGTGGACGGGGATGCGGATGGTGCGGGCCTGGTCGGCCATGGCGCGGGTGATGGCCTGGCGGATCCACCAGGTGGCGTAGGTGGAGAACTTGTAGCCCTTGGTGTAGTCGAACTTTTCGACGGCGCGGATGAGGCCGAGGTTGCCTTCCTGGATGAGGTCGAGGAAGGCCATGCC
>DASULK010000082.1:0-4458 GCA_036278255.1 Micromonospora sp. | reverse complement strand
GACGCGGGTGGTGTATGTCGACAATGACCCGATCGTGCTGGTGCACGCGCGGGCGCTGATGGTCAGCGACGAGCGGGGCCGCACCGAGTACATCCACGCCGACCTCAACAAGCCGGACAAGATCCTCAACGACCCGACCCTTCTGGACACACTGGACCTGAACCGGCCGGTCGGGCTGATGCTGGTAGCGATCCTGATGCTGCTCAGCGACGCGGAGGACCCGTGGGACAAGGTGCGGACCCTGATGGACGCGGTTCCCTCGGGCAGCTATCTGGCCATCTCCCATCCCGGTCAGGACTTCAACCCGGAGGCGATGGCCGGGGTGGCCGCCGCGGCCGGGCGGGGCGGCATGACCCTGGTGCCACGGGTTCGCGACGAGGTCGCCCGGTTCTTCGGCGACTGGGAGATGGTCGAGCCGGGAGTGGTTCCGGTGATGGGCTGGCGGCCTGACGGTGAACCGCCCACCGACCCGAACGCCGCCTACTACTGGGCCGGGGTGGCCCGCAAACCCTGACTCAGGCCCGCGTTTCGTGCCGGGCCACGATCGCATCGACGTCGACGCCGGAGGGCAGCGCCCCGTACTCCGATGATCGGTCCGGGCCGAGCCGGGCGGCGACGAAGGCATCCGAGACCTCGGCCGGGGCGTGCCGGATGAGCAGGGATGCCTGCAGCGCCAACGCGAGCTGTTCGGTGAGGCGGCGAGCCCGCGCCGGCCCGGGTGCGGCCTGCACCGCGACGAGCGCCCCGGTGAGTTCGTTGAGGTAGGCGTCGAAGAGCGCTGAGCCACCCGCTGCCTGGCCGACCTCGGCGAGGAAGGCATCGACCACCGCCGGCTCCCGGGAGATTGCGCGCAGGACGTCGAGGGCGATGACATTGCCGGAGCCCTCCCAGATGGCCAGCACCGGCGCTTCCCGGTAGCGGCGGGCCAGGGAGAAGTCCTCGGTGTAGCCGTTCCCGCCGAGACACTCCATCGCCTCGTAGGCGTGGTTCGGGCCACGTTTGCAGATCCAGTACTTGCTGGCCGGGGTGGCCAACCGGCGGAACGCCGCCTCCTGCTCGTCGGCGTCGCCGTCGTGCGCGCGCGCCAACCGCATCGCCGTTGCGGTCGCGGCCTCGGATTCCAGCGCCAGGTCGGCAAGGACCGCCGTCATGACCGGCTGATCGACCAACCGGGCCCCGAAAGCGCTGCGGTGCTCGGTGTGCCAGATCGCCTCGGCCAACGACTGCCGCATCCCCCCGGCGGTGCCGATGACGCAGTCCAGCCGGGTGTGGCTGACCATCTCAATGATGGTGCGCACCCCACGCCCCGGCTCCCCCACCATCTGCGCCCAGGCACCGTCCAGTTCGATTTCGGAGGAGGCGTTGGAGTGGTTGCCGAGTTTGTCCTTCAGCCGCTGGATCCGGAACGCGTTGCGGGTGCCGTCGGGGAGGACCCGCGGCAGCAGAAAGCAGGACAGCTCCTGTGGGCCCGCCTCCGTGCCGCTCTGGGCGAGCACGAGGAAGGCATCCGACATCGGGGCCGAGCAGAACCATTTGTGGCCGGTGAGCCGGTACTCCCCGCCCGGGCCGCCCGCTCCGATCGGTTCGGCGCGGGTGGTGTTGGCCCGCACGTCGGAGCCGCCCTGCTTCTCGGTCATGGCCATGCCGAAGAGGACACCGGGCTTTTCGGCGGCCGGCGCGAGGTCCGGGGCGTAGCCGCGCTTGAGGAGCAGGGGTTCCCACTGCGCGGCGAGTTCCGGCTGGTGTCGCAGGGCCGGCAACGCCGAGTAGGTCATCGAGATCGGGCAGCAGTGGCCCGGCTCGACCTGGTTGAAGAGAAAAAAGGCCGCCGCCCTGGCCGCATGCGCCCCGGGCCTGGGGTCGGCCCAGGGCCCGGTGTGGGCACCGTACGCCATCGTCCGGGAGATGATCTCGTGGTAGGCGGGGTCGTAGGCGACCTCATCGACACGGTGACCGTAGCGGTCGTGGGTGTGCAGGACCGGCTTGTTGGTGTTGGCCGCTTCGGCCCATCGCTGATACTCCGGCGACCCGACCAGTCGGCCGACCTGATGCAACTGCTCCTCGGCGAAGGAGGCGCCGTAGGTGCGCACCGCCTCCCGCAGCGGCAGGTTGGTTGCGTACTCGTCAACGCCGGTCCGCGGCGGCGGCTGGTTGATGACCCGGTGAGTGTGCCTGCTCATATCCAACCTCGCTAATGACGGTAACCCCGACAGTACGCAGGCTGGCAGAGAGTTGGCACCGCGCCTGGCGCCGCCTTCGGGCTGAGCAGCGAAGTTCCGTAACAGAAAAGACGTCCCGGACCTCAGCGGTCCGGGACGTCTTCACCCTGTTTCGGGTTGTACTAGCGGACGACGCCGGAGTTGGTCAGCACGTGCTGCTGGCTCATCGGCGGCATCTTGCCGTTCTCGTCGAGGATGTGCAGCATCGTCGACATCCCGAGATCGGAGTGGAACTGCATGTGGCAGTGGAGCATCCAGTGGCCGGGGCCGACCGAGTCGCCGGCGGTCACCTGGAAGCCGAACGAGTCACCGGGCCCCAGCGGCCGGTTGTCGATCAGCGGGATCTCATCCACCATCGGCCCGTTGTCGAGCAGTCCGGTGCGGGTGTTCGCCCAGTTGTGCCCGTGCAGATGCCAGGTGTGCATCTCGTTGCCGATGCCGAAGTTGATGAACTCGATCCGCTCACCCAACCGCGCCACGAAGCATGCCGGGCCGGGCTGGGGGTTGTCCCAGTCGCAGTCGTCGGCCTCCTCCGAGTTGCGCAGGTTGATGGTCTGCCGGTCACCGAACGCGGTGACGAAGGTCCGATCCGGCTTCGGATCGCCCTTGCGCCGTACCACCATGGCGCCGAAGAGTCCGGCACCGACACCCTGGGTTCCGTGCTCCCCACCGCCGACGTGGTCGTGGTACCACCAGTAGCCCGCGGTGCCCAGGGAGCCCGTCTTCTTGTCCCGCGCCTTGGCGTACCAGGTGTAGGTGCGGGACTCGCCGGACGCGACGAACGAGTTGCTGTGCACCGTGCCGTCCGAGTCCTGGGTGTACTTCACGCCGTGCACGTGCAGCGACACGCCCAACGGGTGGTCCGGCGTGGTCCGCAGCGCAACCAGGGTCTCCTCCGGGATCTGGTTGTGCAGCGTGATCGCCAGGCACTCCCCCTCCATCATTTCGATGGTCGGGCCCGGGTAATTAGCGGTCTCCGGGGTCAGCCCGTACCCCAACCGGATCTGCCCCTTCTGGCGGGGCAACTCCACCGCGTACAGGTCCATGGTGCGGTCCGGCTTCACACAGCCCACCGGCCGCTCGGCCCAGGGAAGCATTCCGTTGGCTGCGGCGGCCAGACCACCGCCACTGCCGAGGGTTAGCACCATCACCAGGGAGGCCAGCGCAGCCCGCGACGGCAGCTTTCTGACTCGTCTCTTCGGCGCCGCTACCTGCTGGGGATGTTCCTCCAGCCGGTCGGTCGATTGTTCCATTATGGTCTATTCCTCTCCCGAAGCGCGGCCGTCGGGGGCCCGTTGTGGCGCCCCCGACGGCCCCTGCCATCGCTCAATTCGCGGATCAGAAGGTGGCCGTGGTGCCGTTCTTCTTCACCGGCTTGCCCACTTCGGAGCGGGCGGCCGCGCTCTTGATTGCCGCAGCCTCCTTCTGGTCGATGACCTCCTCGGCACGCAGGCCATCAACCAGCTCACCGACGTGCTTGACGAACTGGCCGTGGTTCTTCCACTCCCGCTCGTCATCGATCAGGTCGTTGAGGGTGCAGGCACCCTCGACCACCCGGTTCTCCACACCGCTGTCCACGGTCCCCACCCAGACGGTCGAACGGGTGTCGGGCGTGGGGCAGCTCGGGTCCGAGCCGCTGGCGGCGATGCTGAAGGTCACCGATCCGGTGCCGGAGGTGTTGCCGGCCTTGTCCGTCGCCCGGTAGCTCAGGATGTGCTGGCCGGTCCGATTCACCGTCACCGGTCCGGAGTAGGTGACGTAGGCACCACCGTTGAGCGAGTACTCCACCCGCTCCACACCGGACTCCGTGTCGGAGGCGGTCAGGGTCACCGTGACGCTGCCGAGGTAGTTGCCCTGCTCGTCCTGCTGTCCGGAGAGGGATGCCATCACGGTCGGCGGGGTGGTGTCCTTCGCTGGCGGCTCAACAACCGTGAACGACACCGACTGCGCAGCGGAGGTGTTCCCCGCCTTATCCGTCGCCCGGTACGTCACCGTGTGCTGCCCCGGCTGATTCACCGTCACCGGCGCGGTGTACACGGCGTACGGCGCCCCGTCCAGCGAGTACTCCACCCGGTCGACCCCGGACTCGGTGTCTGTGGCCGACAGGGTCACCGTCGCGCTACCGATGTAGGCACTTCCGTCACGGTCGCCGGTCACCGACGCAGTCACCGTCGGCGGAGTCGTGTCCTTCGCCGGCGGCTCAACGACGCGGAACGACACCGACTGCGGAGCAGAGGTG
>DASULK010000081.1:0-18583 GCA_036278255.1 Micromonospora sp. | reverse complement strand
CAGGAACAGGTCGATGTCCCCGTCGGCCAGCCCCTGGTATACGACGCCGGCTCCGACGTTCTTGAGTTCGACCTGGTAGCCCTTGGCCTCCAGGATGTTGCTCCAGAGGTAGGACGTGGCGATGGCCTCGTCCCACGGCATGTAGCCGATCGTGATCTTGTTCTTCTTGTCGCCGCTGCCGCCGCTGGCGTCGTCGCCGCAGGCAGCGGCGCCGGTCAACGCCAGAGCAGCCGTGGCTGCCAGCGCTATCCGGCGCAACAGTTTTCTACTCCACATCGGATTTCCTTCCCTTGCCATTTTTCGGACACCGTTCAGCAACCGGCAAGCCCCCGCGGTCTCGCGGGCGCCGGGAGCGGTGATTCCCTTTGGGGTCAGGGGGTGGGGTGGAGGCGGATCACGCCTCCTGCATGGCACGTTGTGCCTTCGCCGCAGCGGACCGGGCCCCGATCGAATCGGTGAGGCGGTCCAGCACCACCGCCAGCATCACCACGGCGATGCCTCCCTCGAAACCGGTGCCGACCTGGATCCGGTCGAGCGCCGTCATAATCACCTCGCCAAGCCCGCCAGCGCCGACCATTCCGGCGATGACCACCATCGACAGCGCCAACATGATGACCTGGTTGACGCCGGACATGATGGTTGGCAGGGCCAGGGGCAGTTTGGTGCGCAGCAGGATCATCCGGGGGGACGCGCCGAAGGCTTCGCCCGCTTCGACGACCTCACGGTCGACCTGGCGTAGGCCCAGCTCGGTCAGGCGGACCCCCGGCGGCATGCTGAAGACAACGGTGGCCAGCACGCCGGGCACGACCCCGATGCCGAAGAATGAGATGGCCGGGATGAGATAGACGAAGGCGGGCATCGTCTGCATCATGTCCAGCATCGGACGGGCTACCGCCGATGCCCGGCGGTTTTCGGCGATGAAGATGCCGAGCGGCACCGCGAACAGGAGCGCCAGCGCGCTGGCCACCAGGACGGCGGCCAGCGTGTTCATGGTTTCGTCCCAGAACGGCATCCCCGCCACAACACCGAGGCCGATTGCTGTGCCGAGACCGAATTTCCAACTGCGCAGCCACCAGCCGAGGCCGGCGAAGATCAGCACCATAACGATGGCTGGGGGCGCGGTCAGCAGGTCGGCCAGGGGCTCAACCAACGATTCGACCAGGTTGGCGATGCCTCTGAAGACGGGCCTCAGGTTCGCCCGCGCCCAGTCGACCGCGATTTCGAACCCATGCCCGATCTCGAGGCGGGGCAGCAGGTCGTTCAACGGAGTGTCGGCAGCGCTCATGCCTGCTCTCCCTCGCGTATCCGGGTATCGCCGGCTTGTGCCGGCACCTTCCCGGCAACGTCCGGACCCGTGCCGCTGTCCCCCTCGGCGGCCGTGACCTCGCCATTGGCGGTCGTGACGGGCACCAGCAGAGCCTCGTCGGCGGGTTCGTCCGTCGGCTTCGTCGTTCCGTTGGGGATGTCGGTGCCGATGCTGCCCAGCGCGCTGAGCAGGGTGATGCGGGGGATGACCCCGGCGAGGCGGCCAGCGGCGTCCACCACGGCGACCGGGTGCGGGCTCTCAGCGCACGGCGAGAAGAGTTCGGCGACGGGCGTATCAGCGGAGACGGTCTGCGCATCCTCGGCGGAGACGATTCCGTCGAGGTTCTGCCGGCCTTCCCGTACCGCTCGGGTGATCACATCGTCGGTGATGGTCCCGAGGAACCGCTTGTTGCGCCCGGTGACGTAGACCGCTGAGGTCTGGGTTTCGCGCAGCGTCCGTGCGGCGACCCGGGGCCCGGAACCGACGTCGATGACGCTCAGGGGGCGCTCCATGACGGATGAAGCGGTGAGGATCCGGGTGCGGTCGACGTCGGCGACGAACTGGGCGACGTAGTCGTTGGACGGGTCGGTGAGAATCTCCTCGGCCGTGCCGATCTGAACGATCCGTCCGTCACGCATGACCGCGATGCGGTGGCCCAGTCGCATCGCCTCGTTGAGGTCATGAGTGATGAAAACGATGGTTTTGCCCAACTCGGCCTGCAGGTCCATCAACTGGTCCTGCAGTTCCCTGCGGATCAGTGGGTCGAGAGCTGAGAATGCCTCGTCCATCAGCAGGATGTCGGTCTCGGCGGCCAGTGCTCGGGCCAGCCCTACTCGTTGGCGCATACCGCCGGAGAGCTCCTGCGGGAGCTTCTGCTCCCAGCCTTCAAGGCCGACCATGCGTAGCGCGTTGCGGGCCTGCTCGTGGCGTTCCTCACGAGGCCGGCCCGCCACCTCGAGCGCGTAGCCGGCGTTCTCCAGCACGGATCGGTGCGGGAGGAGCGCGAAGTGCTGGAACACCATGCTGATCTTTTCGCGGCGAAGCTTCCGCAACGCGGCTGGCCGTAGCTTGGTGAGGTCGGTGCCGTCGACTTCGACGGTGCCGTGCGACGGGGTGACCAGACCGTTGAGCATCCGGAGGAGGGTGGACTTCCCCGACCCGGACAGGCCCATGACGACGAAGATCTCGCCGCGCTTGACCTCGAAGTTGGCGTCGATGACGGCGGCGGTGGCCCGTAGGCCCTTCAGCGCTTCATCCCGTGCAACGCCCTTGCTGAGCCGCTGCACTGCTGTCTCCACGCCGTTGCCGAAAACCTTGTAGAGGGACTTGACTATGAGTGCGGACACGATCTCCGTTCCCAACGGGTACCCTGGCCACGCATTTCTGCCGATCTTGCGCACCCTTTCCGGTATACCGATCAACAGTGCGCTGGCCACTACCCACGGTTAGGCGATACCTGATCTCTAGGTTTGCGAACATTACCTGAAAGCCGCCTGAATGAAAACTTTCGGTGGTGAGGACCTGTAGGGGCGGCTGCCTGGATCAGGCGCGGTCGATCAGTTGGTCCGCTTCAACTAAGGGCAATAAGCCCAGGTCAACCGGCCTTTTGGGGCGAGAGGAGAGCGCGCCTCGAGGTGTGACGGCCATCACTGTTAATCATTTCGGTGAGGGCGCTCACCTATTTCGGAGACTGGGGAGATCGCGGCAATTTCACCCATATCGCCAGCTATATCAGATGGCTTGGCCTCTGGTCAAGGGGGTGCCGCCGGCCAGCATCCTGATTACTTTGTGTCAGGAGCCGCCGCATCCGAAGGTGGGGTTAAATCTATAGAGACCGATGTGATAAGTGTTCGACGTTGTTTATCTTGGTCAATGTGTTGTTTGCTTGATCAGTAGATCTTTGATCCGTCTCATTTGGCCGCATCACTGCCGCCGTGAAGATCTAAAAGGTGAGTGCCAGTGCGGGCGACTTCAGGGGGAGGTGACAGCGTCCGCTGCCGACTCGGCCGGTGACCGCGGAACTGGTGCGGTGGCGGCCGGGCTGTCGAGATGGCGACGGGCTTCGGCGAGGAACGCCTCGGCGTAGTCCTCGGCCGGAAAATCGCCGAGATAGTCAGTGCGCAGCACTCGCCGCGTCTCTGCCAGGGGGTCTTCGCCTAGCAGCAGATCCAACACCTCATCAGCATTGGACAGGTTGGTGCGCAGCACGTAGCCCCCGCATGCCAGCGGGAAATCGGCCTCGAACCGCTCACCCGTGTCGACCATGTCGGTCAGCGCATACGGCTTGCCCGAGAAGAGGTAGTCGGAGACGACGCCGGAGACGTCCGAGATCAGCGCGTCGGAACGGTTGATGCACTCGACCAGCGTCATCTTCGTGGCGGCCCGGTCACCCCAGATATGTGATCGGCCGGTGCGCAGCCGGTCGGCGGAGAGCAGCTCCTCGATGCGGGCCAGTTGCCGTGCCGACTCCGGATTCTGCGACGTATACGGGTGGGCCCGCAGGATCACCGTCACCCCGCGGGCCAGCAAGCGTTCGACCAGGGCCGCCCCGATGGGCAACGAGCAGTAGTTGGCGTCCGCGTGGTGCCCGGTCCAGGTGGGCGTGTAGAGAACCACCGGATCGGTCAGCTCCCGAATCTCACCCCGGGGCCCCACGACCGCCTCCACCTGGGGGCGGCCGACGATCGCGAACTTCTCCCGGGGAATGGAGACCCCGCTGCGGGCGTACCGGTCGATCGCCGCCTGGCCGGCCACGAAGATCTTGTCGTAGATCGCGGAGGCCGGGTTGGCGCTCGGCGACTTGTCGCTGTCGCCATGATGCAGCTGGATGTGGGTGATCTGTCGGAACCGTACGCAGTGACTGTTCTGCGCACCATGGTTGACGTAGAAGGCCACCCGTACCGATGGCACGATCGCCTCGTCGAGTGACCGCAGCGTCGGACAGTAGACCACCGGAGCGCTGGTCGCCGCCGAGATCACCGGCAGGAATCCGGGTTCGCGCAGCAGGACGAAGAAGGGCCGACCGAGGCGCTCCAGGTAGGGCAGCCACATCAGGACCTGGTATTCCGAGCCCGGCGGCGCGGAGAAGTAGAGCAGGAACTCGGGCTCGTAGCGTCGCAGTGCCCGAGCCACCGGGCTGCGCGCCGCCGACGGTTTCAGCCGCCGCAGGGCCACCCCGGCGACGACGCCGGCAACGACCAGTCCGGTCAGCAGCGTGACCGCCATCGCCGGCCACGCCGGTGCGGCGACAGCGGCGCTTGCGGCCAGGCCGGCGAGCAGGACCAGGATGGCGGTGCTCAGATGAGCGGAGACCAGCGCTGGCCAGGACCGTACGGCGAGATTGGCCCCCTGCAGTTCCAGCCCGGTGGCCTGACCAAGCGGACGCTCGATGAGGATCAGGCCCAGTAGGGCGACCCCGGCGAGCGCCAGGGGCCAGTGGATCCCGTCCGGGAACTGCCGGGCGTAGGCGACGAGGATGCCCGCTGCGAGGAGGATCGGCTCGGCGACGAGTTCGGCTCGGACGTTGATCTGCCGCTCGACCCAGGCCGCCCCGACAGCGGCGACGGCCAGCCCGAGCCCCCACGCTTGCGCTTCGCTGAGTGCCAGCAGCAGGAAGGCGAGGAGCGCCAACCCGGCGGTGAGGCACCGCGCGGCCAACTTCTTGACCAGGTCACTACGCATGTGGGACTCGCTCGGCAGCGGGGCGGGGGGATCGGTTCGTGCTCGTCGCAGACTTCATCTCGTCTTCGAGAACTCCTCGTACTCCTTCAGTACGACATCGGTCGGACCGTCCGCGCGGATCACCCCGGACTCCAACCAGATGGTCCGTTCGCAGGTGTCGCGGATGCTGCTGAGCGCGTGGCTCACCAGGAAGACCGTGCCGGCCGCGGCACGCAGCTCACGAACCCGTTGCTCGCTCCGCTTCCGGAACTGGGCATCCCCGGTGGCCAGCGCCTCGTCGATCAGCAGCACATCGTGCTGTTTGGCCGCGGCGATCGAGAAACGGAGTCGGGCCGACATTCCCGACGAGTAGGTGCGCATCGGCAGCGAACTGAAGTCGCCGCGCCGGTTGATTCCGGAGAATTCGATGATCTCCGGGGTGAGCCGACGCACCTGCTCCGGGGTCATTCCCATGGCTAGGCAACCCAGCTCGACGTTTCGCTCCCCGGAGAGGTCTTTGACCAGCGCGGCGTTCACACCCAGCAGAGACGGTTGCCCTGCGGTGTAGATTGAGCCGCGTTCGCAGGGCAGCAGTCCGGCCACCGCACGGAGCAGGGTTGACTTTCCGGAGCCGTTGGTCCCGATCAGGCCGATCGCCTCGCCCCGATAGGCAACGAAGCTGACCCCCTTCACCGCGTGGATCTCGCGGACAGCAGGCCCGCTGGTCCTGGTCACGATCCGCCGCAACGCGGCGACTGGAGATCCGCTGCCGGGCGAGCCGCGGCCGTGTACCCGGTAGACCACGTGCACGTTGTCGGCGATCACCGAGGGGATCCGGTGTTGCGGGGCGGCGGGTTCTGCAGGGGCCGCCGTAGTGGTTGCCAGGGTTTGCTCAGCCACGGCCGTACTCCTTCTCGCCGAGCCAGAAGTAGATGTAGCCCCCGACCGCCATCAACAGAGCCCAGCCGACGCCGAGGAGCCAGAGACGGGAGGCCGGAATGGCGGACGGCGCCGATGCCAGTAGAGCGTCGCGAGCCAGCTCAATGTAGACCAAGAGCGGATTGAGTTGCAGTATTTCAGCCGCGGGGCCCGGCAGATCCGTGAACCGAGTCACGCTGTAGAGCACTCCGGAGGCGTACATCCAGGTGCGGGTGACAAAGGGCATCAACTGCTTGAGGTCTGTGATCTTTGAGCCGAGCCGCGCCAGAGCCAGCACCAGCCCGGCATTGAACAACGACTGCAGCAGCAGCACCGGAACCACCAGCAGCCACGCCATTGTGAGTGGCTCACCGGTGACCAGAATGATGCCGAACAGCACCACCATTGATGCAATGAGCTGCTGAAGCTGCGTGAGGGTCACCGAGAGAGGGAGGCAGGCGCGGGGAAAATGCAGTGCCCGGATCAGTCCCAGATTGTTGGTGATCGACTGGGTGCCATGAATCACCGCGTTCTGGGTGAAAGTGAAGAGGAACAGGCCGATGCAGAGATAAGCGATGAAGTTGTCGATGCCCCGTGAGGTCTTGAGGACCATCCCGAAGATCAGATAATACACCGCCGCATTCGTCAGCGGTGTCAGGACCTGCCAGAGTTGACCGAGGCGCGCCTTGGTGAAGGTGGCGACGAGCCGGCCACGCGAGTGCGCCGCGATGAAGTGCCGGTATGACCATAACTGTCGGGTGTACTCGGCGAGGCTGGGCCGCGCCCCGGCCACACGGAGGCCGTGCCGGGCAGCCAATTGTGCTCCGGTAAGCCCTGAGTCAGGATCGGCTATCACCGTCTCGGTCATGGGTAGGCGCTCCGATCTGTGATCTTACTGGGAGGCGCGGCTGTGTGATGTGCACAGAAAGCGTAATGCGGTTGGCGCGATGGAACGCCCCCGTATCGACGCCAAAGTGAAGCTAGCCCATGTGCGCGTCGAGACGCAACCGTATCGTCCTTACGATATCCTTTGCCGTGTGTCGACCGCGAAGAGGCGTCCCCCCGCTGGCGCCGCGGTGCTTCGCGGCGAGATCACCGCGGCGATCCGTCGTGCTCTGGCGCAAGAACTGGCAGCGGTCGGCTATGGGCGCCTATCGATCGAGGCCGTTGCGCGGCGAGCCGGCGTCGGCAAGACGACAGTCTATCGACGTTGGAGTTCGAAGCTTGAGCTGGTGCTGGAGATGGTCTCCGAGGTGGCGAGCCAGCGACTGCCGTTGCCGGATACCGGCAGCCTGCAGAGTGACCTTGAGATGGTGCTGGCAGTCGTGGCGCAGGCACTTCAGCACCGGTTGGCCTCTCAGATCATCCCGGACCTGCTTGCCGAGGCAGCGCGTAATCCGCAGATCGCGGAGAGCCTGCAGCAAGCTATGCAGCACAACCAGCGGGTCGTCGGTGAGCTGCTGGTCAGCCGTGCGGTCGAGCGCGGCGAGTTGCCGCCCGGTATCGATCAGGACCTCGCCATCGAGTTGATGATCGGGCCGATCTACTGGAGGCTCGCCGTGGCCCGGGCCCCGTTGCCCGGGGACCACCTGCCGCACTTAGCAGCGGCGATCGCAGTCGCGTTGCGTGCCGAGGGGGAACGGCGCTCAACGCAGAGCTCTGTCGTGGCCGATTCATGACCGTGGTCCCGGCACCCGTTCCTCCCTGCGATCGCCGCCGGATCGGCCTGATGGCCGCTCGTCGGGACGCTGCAGGAGAGCCGATGGGGAAGATCATCGCGCCGCCATGCACATGCATCCGGGCGGCCGGTGCGGCATCATGGCATGGGTCATCCAGAGACAGGAGCGCCCAATTGTGGTGGTCCGTCAGTTGACACCCGAGCGATGGCGTCTGTTTTCTACCGGCTAGGGTCGCTGCCAAAGCGACAACGCCCGATGGCAGTAGCTAGCCAGTGAGGATCGGTAATGGGACGTGATGTGAGCGGTGATCGGGGCCTTCAGGCTGAGATCACATCACCGTGGCGGCCGGCAAGGACTGTTGCCGTGGTGCTCGCGGGTGGCACGGGTTCCCGGGTTGGACTCGGCATTCCGAAGCAGCTACTGAAGATCGCGGGAAAATCGATCATCGAGCACACGATCGCGGTGTTCGAGGCCGCACCGGAGATCGACGAGATCATGATCCTCATGACTCCTGGTTATGTCGATCAGGTGAGCCACATCGTGGAGAAGGCCAATTTTCATAAGGTTACGCAGATCGTGGAGGGGGGCGCCACGCGGAGCGAAACCACCCAGATTGCGTTGGATCTGATCGGATCGGATGACTGCAACATTCTGTTCCACGATGCGGTGCGGCCCCTGCTGAGTCACCGGATCGTGCGAGAGTGCATCAACGCGCTCTGGAGTCACGCAGCCGTTGATGTCGCGATCCCTTCCGCGGATACCGTCGTCGTCGTTGACGAGAACGATTTCATCACCGATATTCCGGTGCGATCGCGGTTGCGTCGCGGTCAGACTCCTCAGGCGTTCCGGTCCGGCACCATTCGCGAGGCGTACCGACGCGCCGGTGAGGATCCGGAGTTCAGCGCAACCGACGACTGTGGCGTGGTGCTTCGTTATCTCCCGGATGTGCCGATCAAGGTTATCCTCGGCGCCGAGGATAACATCAAGATCACCCACCCGGTCGATGTCCACCTCGCGGACAAGCTCTTCCAGCTGGCCGCGGAGACGGAGCCGCGGAAACTGCACGACCGCAGCTACACCGAGGCACTCAGCGGACGGACCCTGGTGGTGTTCGGCGGAAGCTACGGCATCGGTCATGAGCTGGCGGAGTTCGCGCGGTCGTACGGGGCTCAGGTGTTCAGCTACAGCCGATCGACCACCGGTACGCACGTGGAGCGCGCGACCGATGTTGAGGCGGCGTTGCAGGAGGCCTTCGACAAGACCGGGCGGATCGACTACGTCGTGGTGACCGCCGGCGTGCTTTACAAGGGGCCCCTTGCCGATGCCGATGAGGACGCGATCGAGCAGGCGGTCCGGGTGAACTACCTGGCACCGATCACCGTGGCGCGGCAATCGCTGCCATATCTGCGCCAGACCCGGGGGCAACTGCTGCTCTTTACCTCCAGCTCGTACACCCGCGGCAGGGGTGACTACGCCGTCTACTCGTCGAGCAAGGCGGCCGTGGTGAACCTGACGCAGGCCCTCGCCGACGAATGGTCGGAGGAGTCTGTCCGGGTCAACTGCATCAACCCCGAACGGACCGCTACGCCGATGCGGACCCAGGCCTTCGGGGAGGAGCCCCCGCACACCCTGCTGCAGGCCGATGCCGTCGCTCTCGCCTCCATCGATGTGCTGATCTCCGACCTGACCGGCCAAGTGATCGATGTCCGGCGGGCCCCGGACGAGCAGGTCGATGTGCCACCGGAATCCCTGCCGGGTTCGGCTGCCGAGGCAACGCCGACTGCGCCTCAGCCGCGGCAGAAGCCGTCGGCCACCCCCACCATGAGCCCGTCGTCGATTCTTTAGGAGACTGCTTCCTCCGCGTTCCGCAGACCGCCCGGTCGCTGGTTATCCACCAGCGACCGGGCGGTTTTCCGTTGATCAGCCAATATTGATCAACGGGCCGCTGGTCATCGGTCGGTCTTCGTTCGGCTACCGGCCGCTGGCCCGGTCCCTCCAGGTGTGCGTGATGACGGTGGGGGGTAGACGCAGCCGTTGCTGCGGGCTGAAGAGGATCCCGCCGACCTGACGACGGGCGACACGATGACTATCGACGAGAAAGAGGAGCAGCTGCCGGACGAGTCCGGCGCGCAGCGCGTCTCTTTCGTCGAACTGCTGTTCGACGTGGTCTTCGTCTTCGCTCTCACCCGGCTCTCCAGGCATCTGATCGAGGAGCTCACCTGGCACGGGGCCGTCCAGACCCTGATCCAGTTGCTGGCAGTGTCGTGGATCTGGTTCCTGACCGTATGGCTGACCAACCGGTACAACGCGAACCGGGGGCTCGTGCAGCTGCTGGTCATCGGGACGATGCTCGGCAGCCTCTTTTTGGCGGCCGCAATCCCCGCGGGGTTCCGCGAGCGGGGTTCGGTCTTCGTCGCCGCGTACCTCATCATCCAGATCGGCCGCCCGACCGTGCTCGCGCTCTTTCTCCGCGGCCCGATCAATCGCCGGAATGTGCTGAACATCTATGCCTGGTTGGCCCTGTCGATCGGCCCCTGGATCGCCGGTGCGTTCTTTCCGCCGCCGACCCGCACGCTGCTCTGGGCCCTCGCGATAGCCCTGGACATCATGGCGACCCGGCTGGACTACCCCACGCCCTGGCTGCGGCGGGCCAACATCTTGGAAACCAACATCGGGGGCGAGCACCTGACCGAACGTTACCGGCAGTTCACCATCGTTGCCTTCGGCGAAACGATCCTCTCCGCCGGCTTCCGGTTCAGTGATCATGACTTCGACGGTGATCACGCGTTGGCGTTCGTGGTGGCGTTCACCGGTACGGTGCTGCTCTGGCGGATCTACTTCTACCGGGCCGGTGAACTGCTGCACGAGGCCATCATGCTGTCGGCCACACCGCTGCGGACCGGCCGGACCGCCGCCTACGCCCACGTGATCATGATCGGGGGTATCGTCGTGACCTCGGTAGGGGACGAGATCATCGTGCGTTACCCCTTCGGGCCGGTAGAAACGCCCTGGATCGTGGTGCTCATCGGGGGTGCGGCACTTTTTCTCGTCGGCCGGGCTCTGCTCGATTTCACGACTTTCAGCCGCGTTTCCTGGTCCCGGGTGATCGGACTGCTCGTGCTCGCCGTGATGGCGCCGGCGATGCCGCAGCTGCCCCCGGTCCTGGTGGCGAGCGCGGTCACCCTCGTCCTGGCGGGGGTCGCCGTCTCCAACGCCATCTCCTGGCGGCTGTTTCCCGTCCACCCCAAAGCGCCGGTGCTCTGAAACTCCGCAGGTGATGGTTCCGGTGATCACCCCGGTTTCGCACCGATCAATACTCCCAATCTGGGATGATATTGCCGGAAACGTGATGGACCCACCCCAGGGACCAGGAGGCGGCGCCGGTGCACCTGCGTGACGTACTGCAAGAGCACCGCCTGATGGCGATCGTCCGCGGCGATGACCCGGACCGAGCGCTGGAGAGCATCCTGGTTCTCGCCGAGGCCGGTATCGCCCTGATCGAGGTGTCGCTGACCGCCAACGACGGGGTCGGGGTGATCGCACGGGCCCGGGCGGAGCTCGGCCCGCAGGCACTGCTCGGGGCCGGCATGGTACTCAGCGAATCGGACGTGGTGCAGGTGGAGCAGGCGGGAGCCTCGTTCATCGTCACCCCGGGCGTGGCGCCCGCGGTGGGGGAGGCCGTCCGACTGGGGCTGCCGGCCCTGGTCGGCGCGCTGACCCCGACCGAGGCGTTGGCGGCCACGCTCGCCGGCGCCGCCGCGGTGAAGCTCTTCCCCGCCTCGATCGGCGGCCCCGCCTACCTGCGCACGCTGCGCGCCTGCTTCCCCCAGATGGCGTTCGTCCCCGCCGGAGGTGTGGACGCCGAGTCCGTCAATGACTACCTGTCGGCCGGCGCGTTGGCCGTCGGCGTTGGTGCTGGCCTGCTGGCCGACGCCACCCGCGGGGGCGACCTCGGACGCCTGCGCGAACGCGGTACGGCATTTCTGGCGGCCACCCGGCAGTGATGCGGCGGGAAACCGTTGGGGACAGCTGCGTCAGAAAACCCGGACCAGCAGGTTGAGCAGCACGGTCAGGACAATCGAGGCGATGATCGAGAAGAGGATCATCAGTAGACAGCCGACTCCGCCGCCGAGCGGCCGGATCTCCACGTTGCCGATGCGCATCCGGGACCCCTTCTACAGTTGGCGCAGCCGGGGGAGGAGTTCGGCGCGGGCCCAGTCGAGGAAGGAGTCCTGCCGGTCCCCGCCCACCTGGACCAACGCGACGTGGGTGAACCCGGCGTCGACGAACTGCTTGAACGCGGCCACATGCTGCTCGACGTCCGGCCCGCAGGGGATGCTGCGCGCCACATCCTCTTCCCGGACGAACCGGGTCGCCTGCTCGAACGCCTCCGGGCTGGGAAGTTCCGAATTCACCTTCCAGCCGAGCCCCGACCAGCGGAACTGGTCGTGCGCGATTCTGCGGCACTCCGCCTCGTCCGGGCCGTAACAGATCGCCACCTGGCCGTAGCGCGGCTTTCCCGTCCCGCCGGCCTCGTCGAACAACCGCGGCACCTTCGGGTCCGGCGTGGAGGCGACCACCCCGTCGCCGTACTCCGCGGCGATCTCGCACGACGATCGTCCGGAGGCGGCGACGGCGACCGGCACCGATTCCTCCGGCCGGTCCCACACGTACGCCTCCGGCACCTCGTAGTGGTTGCCGGAGTAGGTCAGCAGCTCCCCGTCGAGCAGCGGCCGGATGATCTGCAGCGCCTCCTCGAACATCTCGTGCCGTGCCGACACCTGGGGCCAGTCACCGACGATATGTTCGCTGAGGTTCTCCCCAGCGCCCAGGCCAAGGGTGAACCGGTTGTCGGAGAGCAGCCCGAGCGTCGCCGCCTTCTGCGCGACCACCGCCGGATGGTAGCGGCGGGTCGGGCAGGTCACGAACGACATGAGATCGATGCGTGAGGTGGCGTGCGCAACCGCCCCCAGCACCGACCAGGCGTACGGCGAATGCCCCTGTGAGCGGAGCCACGGATAGTAGTGGTCGGAGATGACGGCGAGGTCGAATCCGGCCTCCTCGGCCCGTACGGCGTCGTCGACCAACTGCTTCGGGCCCGACTGCTCGCACATCAGGGTGTAGCCAACGGCGACCATCGACGATCCTCCCTACACCTCATGCGCCGGTCGTCGTTTCCATCTTCCCCTTCCGCGGCCCGGTAACCGTTGCGTCAGGCGCCGCTGCCGGGAGTGATGGCCCGCCACGCCAGCGGCGTGGAGAGCACCATCATGCTCGACGGCTGCCCGTACGGGGCCAGTCGGTCGATGACCTGCTCGAAGGCGTCCATGGAGCCGGTCGCCACCTTGAGGATGCAGCAGGCGTCACCAGTGATCCGGTGGATCTCCAGGACCTCCGGCCACTCGGGCACCGCCGGGTCGCGGAGCAGGCAGGCGGGGCCGTAGCAGGACATCCGGATCACAGCTTGGACCGTCCAGCCCAGTTTCGTCAGGTCGACGTGGGCGTGGTAGCCGGTGATCACCCCGGTCTCCTCCAGCCGGCGGACCCGCTCGGCGACCGCCGGGGGTGACAGGTGCACCCGGCGGGACAGTTCGCTGAAGGAGAGCCGGGCATCGGCCTGCAGCTCGCGCAGCAGCGCCCAATCCATGTCGTCCACACCACACCTTTCCATTCATTAAGTGATCACCGGAATCGGTGTTGAACCTGCAGGTCAAACGGTAGACCACCATTGTTTCCGCCTTCTGTTCGCTGCCCGGACCGAGAGATCATGATTTCCTCACCGGGAGGAGGGCAGCGACGTGAAGAGCAGCCAGCTGGATGCGCCCGCGATCCGTCCCTTATCGGAGGGGGAGCGGGCAGCACGGGCGGCAGTGACCGGCGGCCAACCGACCGTCGAATTCGCCGACCGCGTCCCCTACGACGCCTACGTCCGCGCCAGCACCCTGCACAGCCTGCAGCAGCGGCTCAGCGACGACCCGGGCGAAATGTCGTTCCTCATGATCAGCCAGATCATGGAGCTCTACTTCGGGCTGACCTGCTTCGAACTACGGGAGACGAAGCGGCTGCTCCACGACGACGAGGTGTGGTCGGCGCTCACCCCGCTACGTCGGGCGGCCCTGCACCTCGAGGGGCTCAACGCCGCCTGGCGGGGCCTACGCTGGATGACTCCAGCCGAGTTCAACCGCTTCCGGGACCGGCTCGGAGAAGGCTCCGGCTTCCAGTCCGCCATGTACCGGCACCTGGAGTTCCTGCTCGGACTCAAGACCGCCTCGATGATCCGCCCGTTCCGTCGGCAGCCGGAGATCTACCAGCCGCTCGCCGACGACCTGCAGGCGCCGAGCCTCTGGGACGAGGTGGTCGCCCTGCTGGCCCGCCGGGGCTTCGACATCCCGGCCGAGCTGCTCGACCGGGACTTCTCGGCCGGGCACGAGCCGCACCCCGCCGTTGAAGCCGCCTGGGTCGACATCTACGCCGACAGCGGCCCCGACAACCACCTGCGGCTGCTCGGAGACGCCCTCACCGACGTCGCCGAGAACTTCGGCGACTGGCGGTACGAGCACCTCAAGGCGGTGAAGCGCTCCATGGGCGCAAAGGCGGGCAGCGGCGGCTCGGCCGGTGTCAACTGGCTGGAACGCAGCATGGCACGGGTGGTCTTCCCCGAACTCTGGTCGGCCCGTACGTTGATGTAAACCCCCGAAAGAGCGACTCACCATGACAGCCACCGAAGCCCACGCCTGCCGCCTCGACGCCGACGACCCGGGGCACCGCGACCTCTTCCACATCCCACCGGCAACCGGTGGGGCCTACCCGGAGGTCGCCTACTTCGCCGGCAACTCCCTCGGCCTGCAGCCGAAGGCGACCCGCGGCGAACTGATGGAGGACCTGGACGCCTGGGCCATCCTCGGCGTTGAAGGCCACCTGGAAGGCGGGCGCCCCTGGCTGCCGTACCACGAATTCCTGACCGAGCCGGCCGCCCGGCTGGTCGGCGCCCTGCCCGTGGAGACCGTGGTGATGAACTCGCTGACGGTCAACCTGCACCTGCTGATGGTCTCCTTCTACCGGCCGGCGGGGTCGCGTACCCGCATCGTCATCGAAGACACGGCCTTCCCCTCCGACAGTTACGCGGTACGCAGCCAGGCCCGCTTCCACGGCCTCGACCCCGACACCACGGTGGTGCGCCTGCGCCCCCGCCCCGGGGAAGACGCCCTGCGCACCGAGGACGTCGTCGCCTACCTCGAAGCCGAAGGCGACAACGTCGCGCTGGCCCTGCTCGGCGGGGTCAACTACCTCACTGGGGAACTGATGGACATCCCGGCGATCACCGCCGCCGGTCGTGCGGCCGGGGTGATCGTTGGCTGGGATCTCGCCCACGCCGCTGGCAACGTGCCGTTGTCCCTGCACGACTGGGGCGTCGACTTCGCCTCCTGGTGCTCGTACAAGTATCTGAACTCCGGGCCGGGGGCGCTGGCCGGCGTCTTCATCCACGAGCGGCACCTTGACGTCGCGGAGCTGCCCCGGTTCGAGGGCTGGTGGAGCACCGACCCGGCGACCCGCTTCGAGATGGCCCCGGTCTCTCGGCCGCTGCCGGCCGCCGACGCCTGGCAGATCTCCAACCCGCCGATCTTCGCGATGGGTCCGGTGCGGACCTCCCTGGAGATCTTCGACAAGGTCGGCATGGGCGCCCTGCGCGCCCGCAGCCTGCGACTCACCGGCTACCTGGAACAGCTGCTTGACGAGATCACCCCGGCCCGGCCGTTGACCGTCGTCACGCCCCGGAACCCAGAGCGGCGCGGCTGCCAACTGTCGCTGCGCCTCGGCCGGGGCAGCGCCGCGGAGCTGGCCGGCCGGCTGCGCCACCGGCACGGGGTCATCGCCGACGCCCGGGAGCCGGACATCATCCGGCTGGCCCCGGCTCCGCTCTATTCGACCTACCACGACTGTTGGCGGGCGGCCCAGGCTCTCGCCGAGGAGGTGCGGCCGTGACCAAGGAGATCGCCGTCGTCGGTGCCGGGCTCGCCGGCTGTCTGCTCGCCAACTATCTGGGCCGGCGCGGTTACGCCGTGACCGTCTACGAGCGCCGCCCGGACCCCCGCAGCGGCAAGGCGGAGCGTGGCCGGTCGATCAACCTCGCCCTAGCCGACCGCGGCATCGACGCGCTGCGCCGCATCGGCATCGAGAAGCAGGTCATGGCCGAATCGCTGCCGATGTACGGGCGGATGATCCACCCGGTCGACGGTGACTTGGACTTCCAGCCCTACAGCGCCACCGGCGACCGTGCGATCAACTCGATCGGCAGGGCCGCGCTGAACAATGCGCTGCTGGCCGCCGCCGCGGAGTTGAGTAACGTCCGGTTCGTCTTCGACCACCGGCTGGTCGGCCTCGCCCCGGCCACCGGCAAGATGGCCTTCGAGACACCGGACGGCGCAGTGTCGGCCACCGCCGCGGTGGTCATCGGCGCCGACGGCGCCGGCTCCGCGGTACGCGGCCAACTGCTGGCGCACAACCAGCTCACCGAGAGCCTCGACTTCCTCGACTACGGCTACAAGGAACTGACCATCCCGGCCGTGAACGGGGAGTACGCCATGGATCCGGGTGCGCTGCACATCTGGCCCCGCGGCGGCTCGATGATGATCGCCCTGCCGAACCCGGACCGGTCCTTCAACTGCATTCTTTTCTGGCCGACCGGCGGCACCCAGGCCTTCGCCTCACTGGGCAGCCCGGCCGCGATCGAGCGCTACTTCCACACCCACTACCCGGACGTGCCGCCGCTGATGCCCACCCTGGTCGAGGACTACCTGCACAACCCGGTCGGGCTGCTCGGCACGGTCCGCTGCACCCCCTGGCAGACGCACGGCCGCGTGGCGCTGCTCGGCGACGCCGCACACGCCATCGTGCCTTTCTACGGGCAGGGCGCCAACTGCGCGTTCGAGGACGTGGTGGAGCTGGACCGCTGCCTCGACGAGTGTGACGACAGCTGGGCGGCGGCGCTGCCGCTGTACGAGGCGCGGCGCAAAGACAACGCCGATGCCATCGCCCAACTGGCCCTGGACAACTTCATCGAGATGCGCGACCGGGTTGCCTCACCGGTCTACCAGCTCGGCCAGAAGGTCGAACATGCCCTGGCCCGGGCCCTGCCCGGCCGCTACCTGTCCCGCTACGAACTGGTGTCGTTCACCACGATCCCGTACGCCCAGATCGAGCGGCGGGTACGCCGCCAGCACCTGGCGGTCGGGGCCGCCGCGGCCGGTGCGGCGGCCCTGCTCTTTGGCTCCCTCGGCGCGGCGGTCGCCAGATCCCGGAGGCGGTCATGAACTGGCACCCGGACCTAATGGTCGGGCGGGCGCCGGGGGAGCCCGCCCTGCTGCGGCACTTCGTCGACGGTGAGTTCGTCGACTCGACGAAGACCTTCCCCAAGGTCAGCCCGGTCACCGGTGAGACCCTGTTCGAGGTCGCCGAGGCGGACTCCTCCACCGTAGACGCTGCGGTGGCCGCGGCCCGGCGGGCGCTACGCGGGCCGTGGGGCAGGATGAGCGAGCAGGAACGCGCGGCCGTGCTGCGCCGGGTCGCCAACGAGTTGGAACGCCGCTTCGACGATCTGGTCGTCGCCGAGGTCGCCGACACCGGGAAGGCCATCTCCCAGGCCCGCACCCTGGACATCCCGCGCGGTGCGGCCAACTTCCGTGCCTTCGCCGACCTCATCACCACCGTCCCGACCGAGTCGTTCACCACCGCCACCGCCTCTGGCGGCCGGGCCCTCAACTACGCCGTCCGCAAACCGGTCGGGGTGGTCGCAGTGGTGGTGCCGTGGAACCTGCCCCTGCTGCTGCTCACCTGGAAAGTGGCCCCCGCACTCGCCTGCGGCAACACGGTGGTGGTGAAGCCGAGTGAGGAGACCCCTTCGTCGGCGACGCTGCTGGCCGAGGTGATGGCCGCGGCCGGTGTCCCCGACGGGGTGTTCAACCTGGTGCACGGCTTCGGCTCGGACTCGGCGGGCGAATTCCTCACCCGGCATCCCGGCGTCGACGCCATCACCTTCACGGGGGAGTCCGCCACCGGTACAGCGATCATGCGGGCTGCCGCGGACGGGGTGAAGGCGGTGTCGTTCGAACTCGGCGGCAAGAACGCCGGCCTGATCTTCGCCGACGCCGACCTGGACGCCGCCGTCGCCGGTTCGGTCCGCTCCTCCTTCACCAATGGCGGCCAGGTCTGCCTCTGCACCGAACGCCTGTATGTGCAGCGACCGATCTTCGACGAATTCGCTTCGCGGTTGGCGGCGCAGGCGGCGCAGCTGACATACGGGTGGCCGTCGGATGAGGCGACCGGCACCATGCCGCTCATCTCCCACCAGCACCGCGCCAAGGTGCTCGGCTACTACGACCTCGCTCGCGAGGAAGGCGCCACGGTGCTCGCCGGAGGGGCGACGCCGCACTTCGGCGATGCCCGCGACGGTGGCGCGTACGTGCAGCCGACCGTGCTCACCGGGCTCGACCAGCAGGCGCGCACCAACCGGGAAGAAATCTTCGGGCCGGTCTGCCACATCGCCCCCTTCGACGACGAGGAGGAGGCGTTCGCGCTGGCCAATGAGAGTGACTACGGCCTAGCGGCGACCGTGTGGACCCGGGACGTGGGGCGGGCCCACCGTGCCGGCGCGCGGCTGGACGCCGGCCTGGTCTGGGTCAACACCTGGTTCCTGCGCGACCTGCGCACCCCCTTCGGCGGGGTCAAGGCCTCCGGCATCGGCCGCGAAGGTGGCGTGCACTCGCTGAACTTCTACTCGGAACTGACCAACGTCTGTGTGGAGCTGTCTTGACTGTGGATATCGAGCGGGCGGCGTCGGTGCTGCAGGCCGCGTACGACTCCGGGAAGCCGTGCCCGCCGTTGCGCGGCGACCTGCTGCCCGAAGGGGATGTCGAATCGGCGTACGCGGTGCAGCAGGCCCAGGTGCGGCGCTGGGTGGCCGACGGGCGGCGACGGGTCGGCGCGAAGATCGGCCTGACCTCACGGGTGGTGCAGGAGAGCC
>DASULK010000080.1:0-73433 GCA_036278255.1 Micromonospora sp. | reverse complement strand
GATGCCACACGGGTTCGCGTGCTTGATGATGGCGACGGCCGGCTCGGCGAAGTCGTGCACGGCGCGCCACGCCGCATCGGCGTCCACGTAGTTGTTGTAGGACATCTCCTTGCCGTGCAACTGCTCAGCCTGCGCCAGGCCGGCCGGCACGGCCGGGTCGGCGTAGAGCACCGCCGGTTGGTGCGGGTTCTCCCCGTAGCGCAGCACCGCGTGCAGCCGCGCCGCGACCCCGGAGAAGTCGGGCCAGCACGCCGCGCCGGGCGCCGACTCCTCCCGCGGTGGGGCGAGCGTCGTCGCGCACCAGTTGGCGACCGCCACGTCGTACTCGGCGATGTCGGCGAAGGCACGCGCCGCCAAGACCCGCCGCTGCGCCAGGGTGAAGCCACCGGCGTCGAGAGCGGCCAGTACCTCGGGGTACGCCGCCACACCGGTCACCGCGGCCACCGAAACGTGATTCTTCGCCGCCGCCCGCACCATGGCCGGCCCGCCGATATCGATCTGCTCGATGCACTCGTCGACGTCGGCGCCGGAGGCGACCGTGGCGGCGAACGGGTAGAGGTTGACGATCAGCAGGTCGAACGGCTGCACGCCCAGCTCGACGAGCTGCTCGACGTGGCTGTCCCGGCGCAGGTCGGCGAGGAGGCCGGCATGCACCTTCGGGTGCAGAGTCTTCACCCGGCCGTCCAGACACTCGGGGAAACCGGTGAGAGCCTCGACCCGGGTGACCGGCACCCCCGCCTCCTCGATCGTCACCGCGGTCGATCCGGTCGACACGATCTCCACGCCGGCACCGTGCAGCGCCCGGGCGAGGTCGGCCAGCCCAGACTTGTCGTAGACGCTGATCAGTGCGCGTTTGATCGGACGTCGACCGTCTGCTGGAGTGCTCACGGGATAGTGACCTTTCTTCCGATGATGGTCCAACCCTCGCGGACCAGGCGCCCGACCTGCTCCACGAGTTGCCGCCGCTCAGCCTGCTTGATGCGCTCGGTCAACGTCTCCTCGTCGTCGTCATCGAGCACCGGCACGGCCACCTGGGCGATGATCGGACCGGTGTCGACGCCAGCATCGACGAAGAACAGGGTGGCCCCGGCGAGCTTGACCCCGTAGGCGAGGGCTTCACGCGGCCCCCACATGCCGGGGAACGCGGGCAGCAGCGAGTTGTGGGTGTTGATGTACCGACCGTCGAAGGCCGTGAGGAAATGGGCGCCGACCAGCTTGAGGAAGCCCGCCGAGACGACCAGGTCCGGTCGGTACTCCGCGACCCGCGCGGTCAGGCCCCGGTCCCAGTCGCTCCGGGTCGGGTAGGCGCTCACCGCTTCGACGAAGGTCGGCACGCCGGCTGCGGCGGCCCGGTCGAGGCCGAGGATTCCGTCGCGGTCCGCACCGACTGCGACAACCTCTGCCCCGTAGGCCGGATCGGCGCAGGCGTCGAGCAGTGCCTGCAGGTTGCTCCCCGATCCCGAGATGAGGACCACGAGGCGGGCAGGCGGCACGGGCGCTGTCACGTGATCACCTTACCGAGCAGGTCAGAGGCGCTCTCCGGCGGCTCATGCGGAGCTTGCGGTCGCTGCCCGGCGGTCAGAGCTGTGATCGTTGTGCCGCTTGTGGCAGGAGTGGTGACGTACCCACCGGGTACGCTGCCCGTCGCGCCGGGGGGCGATGCCCCGGCCACCACCGCTGTCTCGATGATCCCCGCCGATAAGGAGTGATCCATGCAGCCCGGCTACCCCCCTGGCCAGGACCCGTACGGCCAGCAACCACCACACGACCCGACCGCCCCCCAGTATCAGGACCCGTACGCACAGCAGCAGCCCTCCTCGGGCCAGCCCTACCAGGACCCGTACGCACAGCAGCAGCCCATCTCAGGCCAGCCCTACCCGGGGGGCACCTACCCGGCCGCCGGTTACGGCATGCCCGGCCAGCCGCAGGGGCAGAGCAACACCCTCGGCCTGATCGGCATGATCCTGGGTATCGTGTCGATCCCCTTCGGGCTGTGCTGCGGTCTCTTCACCGCCCCGTTCGCCCTCGCCGGGATGGTGCTCGGTTTCCTCGGCCTGAACAAGGCCAATCAGGGACAGGCCTCCAACCGCGGCCAGGCGCTGGCCGGACTGATCTGCGGTGGTGTCGGACTCGTTCTCGGTATCATCATGTTCATCGTGGGCAACATGATCGACATCAACGACTTCACCTGATCGTCCAATAGGCGCATCCGGCGCCAGTTTGTCAAGGGCGCTCCACACGTGTTAAGGGGCGCCCTTGCTGCTACTCAAGCCCGTCTCAGGGGCCGGCAAAGGCCCGGGTGGCGGCGGCGCCGATCAGCGTGCCGACCGTAACCAGCACACTCGCCGCGGCGGCCACCTGCCAGCCGACCGGCCCGATCTGGGCCAACCGGCCGTCGCCGAGCGGCCCGCCGGATACGAGCGCAGCCAACCCCAGCACGACCGCGGCGATCTGGCCGCCGACCGCAGCGGCGGCGAGCAGTCGGGCCCAGCCGGCCCCTCGCCGCCCCCGGGAGGCGGCCCGTAGGGTTCGACGAGCCAGCAGCCAGCCGGCAGCCGCACCGGCCAAGACGGGAACGGTGAGCAGCACGGCACCGAAACCGCCGACCGGGCCGTGCGGCAGCCCCGCGAGCAGCGGCACAGCGGGCAGCGCGCCGAGCGTCACCTCGGTGGTCCGCACCACCGAATCGGTGCCGATGGTGAAGCCGGGCCCGAGCAGGTAGACGGCGGCCCAGATGGCCGCGTTCGGGGCGTACGCCGCGCTGATCACCGTGATGCCCGCCTGGCCGGCCACCCCGGTACGGTACGCACCGATCATGTCGCTGGCTTCGCCGCCGGCGGTCGCCACGGCGAGACCGGCGGCTCCGGCACCCGCCGCCAGCAGCAGAAACGCGGCGACCGCTCCGGTGCGGAGGCTGTCGCGAAGCATGACCGGGGCGTGCTCGGCCAACACCTGCACCGCACCGGTGGTGCGCAGCGAACCGACAAGCGCCGCCAGCGTGCCGAAGACCACCAGGTTCACACCGGCTCGTACCGGCGACACCGTCACCCCGCCGGTGTTGACGGCCACCGCCGCGAGGACCCCGATCAGCCCGTATGCGGTCCCGACCGCAACAGCGACGGCGAAGGCCTGGCGCAGAGATGCCCGGTTCCGGGCACCGATCGCCCGGCTGGTGTGTACGCCGGCGCGGATCACGCGCCACGCGGCGAGCATGGCGAGCGCCAGCGGTGGGAGCCCGAATACCCCGGCTCCGGTGCCGAGCGGAACGCCGTGTCCGAGCAGCCAGCCGGCCAGCCCGAGGCGCGCGGCGGCACCGATGGGGACGCTCTGCTCGGCGAGTTGAAACAGGCCGAGCGCGACGGCGACCGGGAGGTAGGAGACCAGTGCCGCCAGGACGGTCGCCACCGCCGCAGCGACCGCCAGCGGGGGGCGTGACCTGCCCGGGGGCCGCCCCGGTGGATCGGAGGTGGTGGGTGGCATCGGCTTTACTGTGGCATGCCGATCTGCCGGCCCGCCGCCGACACCACGGCCGCCGCGGGAATTAGCCACAAGGAGGGGCCCGAGCTGCTTCGGCCGCGCCGCTGCCGCTCTATCAAATCGGCTGTTGACCGAAAATTCGAACTTTTGGCGAGAAGTGCGGATAGGTGGTCCGGTCGGGGTTAGCGTCAGACCAGGACCGCGAGCGAGGGGCGATCGCGGATAGGACTCGCCGGAGGCTCACATGACCGCTCCATACCCTCCGCCCGCCGCTCAGGGGCGGGACCGGTCGACGCTGTGGGGCGTTCTCGGCATCGTCATCGGCCTGCTCTGCTGCGGCGTCGCCGGCATCGTTTTCGGCTACCTGTCGATCCGCGATGCCCGGCGCTTCGGCAAATCGCCGGTTCTCGGCTGGGTGGCCATCGTGCTCAGCGTGCTCAACATCCTGGCGAACGGCTTCTTCACCCTCACCGGCAACCGCCCGGGCTGGCAGAGATAAAAGCCGGGCCCCGGTGGGGGCCCGGCTGGTGGGCAGGGTCGGGGCCGCGCCCGACCCTGCCGCTTGCGATCAGCCGCCGGACATGATCTTCCGCATCAGGCGGGCGGTCTCGCTCGGCGTCTTACCGACCTTGACCCCGACCGCCTCCAGCGCAGCCTGCTTGGCCTCGGCGGTCCCCGACGAACCGGAGATGATGGCGCCGGCGTGCCCCATCGTCTTGCCGGGAGGCGCGGTGAACCCGGCGATGTAGCCGACCACGGGCTTGGTCACGCTGGCCTTGATGAAGTCGGCGGCCCGTTCCTCCGCGTCCCCGCCGATCTCACCGATCATCACGATCGCATCGGTCTCCGGGTCGTCCTGGAATGCCGCCAACGCGTCGATGTGAGTGGTGCCGATGACCGGGTCACCGCCGATCCCCACACAGGTGGAGAAACCGATGTCGCGCAGCTCGTACATCATCTGGTACGTCAGCGTGCCGCTCTTGCTGACGAGGCCGATGCGGCCCGGGCCCGTGATGTCGGCCGGGATGATGCCGGCGTTGGAGGCGCCCGGTGACGCGATGCCCGGGCAGTTGGGCCCGATGATCCGGGTCGGATGACCGGCGGTGACGTTGTGCGCCCAGAAGGCGGCGGTGTCGTGCACCGGGACCCCCTCTGTAATCACCACTGCCAGCCCGATCGCCGCGTCGATCGCCTCCATGACCGCCGCTTTGGTGAACTGCGGCGGCACGAAGATGACCGTGGTGTCCGCGCCGGTGGCTGCCATGGCTTCGGCGACGCTGGCGAAGACGGGGAGTTGAGCGCCGTCGCACTCAACGCTCTGCCCCGCCTTCCGGGGGTTCACCCCGCCGACGACGTTGGTGCCCGCGGCGACCATACGCCGGGTGTGCTTCAAGCCTTCAGACCCGGTGATCCCCTGGACGATGACCTTCGAGTCCTTGGTCAACCAGATTGCCATGTCAGACCCCCGCAGCCGCGAGTTCGGCGGCCCGGTCGGCCGCGCCATCCATTGTGTCCACCCGCTGCACGAGTGGGCTGGCCGCGGCGTCGAGAATGGCTCGCCCCGCCTCGGCGTTGTTGCCGTCCAGCCGGACGACCAGGGGCTTGGTGACCTGCTCGCCCCGCTGCTCCAGCAGAGCCAGCGCCTGGACGATGCCGTTGGCCACCTCGTCGCAGGCGGTGATGCCGCCGAAGACGTTGACGAAGACGCTCCTAACGGCGGGGTCGGAGAGGACGACCTCCAGCCCGTTGGCCATCACCGAAGCGCTGGCGCCGCCGCCGATGTCGAGGAAGTTCGCCGGCTTCACGCCGCCGTACTTCTCCCCGGCGTAGGCGACCACGTCGAGCGTCGACATGACCAGGCCAGCACCGTTGCCGATGACACCGACCTCGCCATCGAGCTTGACGTAGTTGAGATCCTTCTCCTTCGCCAACTGCTCCAGCGGATCCACCGCCGCCACATCCACCAGTGCCGCGTGCTCCGGGTGACGGAAGGAGGCGTTGTCGTCCAGGCTCACCTTGGCGTCAAGGCACAGCACCTCGCCGCTGCTGGTCCGGGCCAGCGGGTTGACCTCCATCAGCGTTGCATCCTCGGCGATGAATGCCTGCCACAGCTTGACCGCGAGGTCGACGACTTGGTCGGTGACCTCGGCGGGGAAGTTGGCGGCTGCGACGATCTCCCGCGCCTTCGCCTCGTCGACCCCGGTGTTGGCGTCGATCGTGGCCTTGACCACCTTCTCGGGGGTCTCGGCGGCGACCTGCTCGATGTCCATACCCCCGGCAACGCTGGCGATGCACAGGAAGGTGCGGTTCGCTCGATCGAGCAGGTAGGAGAAGTAGTACTCCTCCGCGATGTCGGCAGTCACGGTGATCATGACCTGGTTGACCCTGTGGTCCTTGATGTCCATGCCGAGGATCTCGGAAGCTCTCGCGGTTGCCTCGGCCGCATCCTTGGCGAGTTTCACCCCGCCGGCCTTGCCACGGCCACCGACCTTCACCTGAGCCTTGACAACCACCCCGCCACCGAGGCGCTCGGCGATGGCCCGCGCCTCCTCCGGAGTTTCGGCGACGCCGCCGGCCAGCACGGGCAGCCCGTGCCGCTCAAACAGCTCACGCCCCTGGTATTCATACAGGTCCACGGTTGCGCGTCCCGTCCTGTCTTGGCGGCGCGCCGTCGCGCCGACCGCCGCGTGAAATTGGTTGATGCCTGTTCCCATCATGGTGGACAGGGCATCCGCCGCAGCCTAGCGAGGTCGGCACCGACAGCCACCTGGCGGGTGCACCCTGTGCGGTAATCCACACTCGGCTCCGCTCTTTGGCCGAAAATCCGCATTCGGCATGCGTAACCCCCGCCAGATGGCATCGTTGAATCAGATGTCGGAGCCGCCGGGGGGGCGGCATCGACAGACACGGCCGATGCCCTGTCGGTCGAGGGGTGGCGGCGGGGCGTCGTGCAAAGAGGGGCCGGACGTGTGAGGGGTGCGTCCGGCCCTTCGCCGTGCCCCCCACTCCGGACTGTGCTGTCCGGACCGACGGATGCCGACCGTTCAGACGACCGACTCTGCGACGGTGCCGCGCACCCAGTCGACGATCGACCGGGTGGTCGCACCCGGCGTGAAAATCTTCGCGACCCCGAGCTGCTCCAACTCGGGGATGTCCGCCTCGGGGATGATCCCGCCCCCGAAGACGACGATGTCCTGCGCTCCCCGCTCCGCCAGCAGATCCAGCACCCGGCGGAAGAGGGTCATGTGCGCCCCGGAGAGCACAGAGAGGCCGACGGCATCGGCGTCTTCCTGGATGGCGGTCTCAACGATCTGTTCAGGTGTCTGGTGCAACCCGGTGTAGATGACCTCCATGCCGGCGTCCCGCAGAGCGCGAGCGACGACCTTCGCGCCACGATCGTGCCCGTCCAAGCCCGGCTTGGCGACGACGACCCGAATTCGAGATCTCATCAGCGCAACACCTTTCCAGACACGCGAGGGCGTTACCTGAACGAACGGTAGCCTGCCCGGTACGGGTCCGGAAAGCTGGGCGACCCGATGTGACCAGCGGTCGGTAACGAATTAAGCGACACTCGGTTACCAAACTCTTTTTTCCACAGCGGACATTAGGTCTTTCTCCCCGCATTTCTGCGGTTCGGCTTGAGACTCCCCTAGGGGTTAGCTACCTTGTCCACGGTTGTCATTCCGGTTTCGGCTGGGTGGCGACGCGGTCACCAGCGTTCACCCCCGCACAGTAACGTGGCGTGACCGCAATACTGACCGGACAACGGAGGGTGTGCGTGCGCCAGCGCCTGTCGTCTGAGCCCGACCGATATCGCGGTCGCCGCCGCGTACCAACTCCACCGCGCAGTCGCTACGCGGCGGTGGTCACCTCCGCCTTCGTCGGAGCCGGCGTGGTCGCGCTGGGCGCGGCAGCCGCGTTGCCGGACGCCAAGACGGTCAGTCCGTCGGCACTGGCCGACCTCGATCAGTCCGCCCTGGCGGAAGCAGCGGCGGAGCGCGCTGCTGACGCCACCCGTGCCTCGCGCGACCACGACCGCTCGACCGAATCATTGGATGAGGTCGAGGATCTGTGGGTACTGCCGCTGAAGGACTACACCTTCACTTCCCCCTACGGGGTGCGCTGGGGGGAACTGCACGCCGGCATCGACCTGGCCGCACCGGAAGGCGCGCCTTACCACGCGATCCACGCCGGGACGGTAACCAAGGCCGGCTGGTACGGCGGGTACGGCTACTGCGTCATCGTCCGCCACTCGGATGGCACGGAGTCGATCTACGGCCACTCCGCCAAGCTGTTGGTGGAGGAGGGCCAGGAGGTCGAGGCCGGTGAGGTGCTCGGCCTGGTCGGCAACACCGGCCACGCCTACGGTCCCCAACTGCATCTTGAAGTCCATGTCAAGGGGGAACCGAAGGACCCGGTCCCATGGCTACGGGATCGAGGAGTGGACATCAAGCTCAAACTTGACCCAATCTTTGGCGGAGTCTCCTCCTCGTAACTCTGCGTACTGTCCCAGGAACCGCCCACGCCTGAGGGTTTGGGCGGTTTTTCTGTGCTTGATCGACGATAAAGTTAGCCGAATCACACTACTCGGTATGGCCAATCTCACTCGCGGCCGCAGCACTGAATCGGACTTCATCTTTCTCCGGGTCATATAACTCCCCGTTATTCGGAAGGCGCCGCTGCTTCTCCCGGCCCCAGGTACCCAGGACACGCGGCCGACAAACAAATATGTCGGCGTCCCTGTCCCTCTCCCCCTCGAGGTTCTCCAGTGCAGGAAAACCAGTCACCCGACAACCGCGCGTCCAAGGGTGCAACCGGCGGCCGCCACCGTGCCCCGGAAAAGCCCACCAACCGCCGTGCCTACGTCGCAACGGTGGCGGTAGCCCTTGCCGGCTTCGGTCTCGCCGCCGTGGCCGCGTCCACCGTCGCCGCGCCGGGGCAGCAACCTGACTCGGCAGCCGTGGCCCTCGAAGACACGTCCCGGACCGATGAGGAACAGTCCCGGGCCGATGCGGCGGAGCGCGCAGACCGTTCCACCCGGGACGAGACCGCCCCCGCATCACCCACCGAGACCTCGGCGAAGGCGAGTCCGGCCGCCCCGAGCAAGAGCCCCGCCCCGAGCAAGAGCCCCGCCGCGGGCGAGAGCGCCGCCCCGAGCAAGAGCCCAGCCGCTCCGCCCCGTAAACCGGACTGGGTCAACCCGATGCCGAACGGGCGGGTCACCTCCTGCTACGGGCCACGCTGGGGCACCTTGCACGCCGGCATCGATCTGGCCGCCCCGGAGAACACCCCGATCGTCGCCGCCGGCGCTGGCACCGTCACCACGACCGGCTGGGCCTTCAGCGGTTACGGCATCTCGGTGGTCATCGACCACGGCAACGGGGTCCTGACCCACTACGCCCACCTGAACAAGACCAACGTCCGGGTCGGCCAACGGGTCGCCGCAGGGGACCTCGTCGGCTGGGAAGGCTCCACCGGTGACTCCACCGGACCGCACCTGCACTTCGAGGTGCACCTGGGCATGTGGAACCAGGTCGACCCCGCCCCCTGGATGCGGGCCCGGGGCGTCAACCTCGGCTGCTGAGCCAGGACTCCCCTCCTCCCTCCCCCACTGAAGAGGGCTCCCCTATTGCCGCCTGGGCACGTATAGGGGAGCCCTCTTCGGAATCTTCGCCCAACAGGGCTGCCCTCTTGGAGCAGCGGCAGGGCGCCCCGCAGGCGGGCGGGAGGGAGGCGGGGCCGACGCCGGGTTACAGCTTCTCGATCGGGGCATGCCGCAGCACCAACCACAGCGTCTGATCGCCGAAGTCGATCTGGGCGCGGGCTGCCGGACCATGCCCCTCCACCGCGAGCACTCGGCCGAGGCCGTACCGCTGGTGGTTGACCCGGTCCCCGGCCGCCACCCTGGGCACCGGCCGTAGCTCGCTCGCGGTTGCCAGCCGGCTGCCGTCGACACCGATCCGCTGCGCGAGCTGCGCGGCCTTCGAACTGCCGAAGGCCGTGCCGCCACCACGGCCCGCCCGCTCACCGGTGCTGGACCACCCGCCGCCAGGCCGGCCACCGACCCCACCTCCCGTACCGGACCAGGAGGTGTACGTCCCTTCGGTGCGCTCCCAGCGGACCAGGTCGGCCGGCAGTTCCTCGGTAAACCGGGACGGCGGGTTGTAGCTCGGCTGCCCCCATGCCGACCGGGTGACCGCCCGGGACAGGTAGAGGCGCTGGCGGGCCCGGGTGATGCCGACATACGCGAGCCGGCGCTCCTCCTCCAACTCGCGGGGGTCGCCGAGTGAACGCAGGTGCGGGAAGACGCCGTCCTCCAGCCCGGTCAGAAACGCCACCGGGAACTCCAGCCCCTTGGCGGTATGCAGGGTCATCAGGGTGACCACTCCGCGGTAGCGGTCGTCCGCGTCGAGTTCCTCGGCCGCCGCCTCGGCCGAGTCGGGGATCTCATCCGCGTCGGCGACCAGCGCGACCTGCTCAAGGAAGCCGGCCAAGGTCGCCCCCTGCCCCTCCTCCGCCTGCGCTTCGGCCCGCTCGGTGTACTCCCGGGCGACACTGACCAGTTCCTGGAGGTTCTCCACCCGGCCGGCGTCCTGCGGGTCGAGGCTCTCCTCCAGCTCACTCAGGTAGCCGGAACGGCTCAACGCCGCCTCCAGCACCTCTTCCGGCGGAGCGGTCGTGGCCAACTCCCGGAGCTCATCGAGCAGAGCGACGAAGGTGGCGATGCCGTTGGCGGCCCGGGTGGAGATGCCGGGAGCCTCACCCGCCCCACGCAGCGCGGCACCGAACGAGATCCGGTCCCGGGCTGATAGTGCCGTTACACAGGCTTCCGCCCGCTCACCGATGCCACGGCGCGGGGTGTTGAGGATGCGCCGGAGGCTCACCGTGTCGTCATCGTTGACCACCGCGCGCAGATAGGCCAGCGCATCCCGGACCTCTTTGCGCTCATAGAAGCGGACCCCGCCGATGACCTTGTACGGCAGGCCGACCCGGATGAAGACCTCTTCGAAGACCCGGGACTGGGCGTTGGTCCGGTAGAAGATGGCGACATCGCCGGGGCAGGCCTCGCCCGCATCGCACAACCGGTCGATCTCCCGTGCGACCCAGTCGGCCTCGGCATGCTCGGTGTCGGCGACGTACCCGACGATCTGCTCCCCCGCCCCGGCCTCGCTCCAGAGCCGCTTCGGCTTACGGGAGGTGTTGTGCGCGATGACGGCGTTCGCCGCATTGAGGATGGTCTGCGTGGAGCGGTAGTTCTGTTCGAGCAGGATCGTCCGGGCGTTGGCGAAATCGCGTTCGAACTCCAGGATGTTCCGGATCGTCGCACCGCGGAACGCGTAGATCGACTGGTCCGCGTCACCCACCACGCAGAGCTCGGCCGGCGCCAACCCCGCCGGGTCGACCACAGCCCCCTCCGCCGAGCCGGCCGGCCCGCCCCCCACCAACTCCTTGATGAGCACGTACTGCGCGTGGTTGGTGTCCTGGTACTCGTCGACGAGGACGTGCCGGAACCGGCGGCGGTAGCTCTCGGCGACGTGGGGGTGTGACTGCAGCAGATGCACCGTTGTCATGATCAGGTCATCGAAGTCCAGCGCGTGCGCTTCCTTCAGCCGCTGCTGGTAAAGGGTGTACGCCTCGGCCAGCGCCCGCTCGTTGGGCCCCTTGGCCCGGCCGGCGAAGTCCTCCGGATCAATCAGCTCGTTCTTCAGGTTGGAGATCTGAGCTGCCAGCCCCCGGGCCGAGTAGCGTCTCGGGTCCAGATCGAGTTCGCGGATGACCAGTTGCATCAGCCGCCGCGAGTCATCGGCGTCGTAGATGGAGAAGGTCGACTTGAGGCCGGCATGCGTATGCTCCGCCCGCAGGATGCGCACGCATGCCGAGTGGAACGTCGACACCCACATCATCCGGGCGCGGGGACCGACCAGGGCTGTCACCCGCTCCTTCATCTCGCCGGCGGCTTTGTTGGTGAAGGTGATCGCGATGATTTCACCGGGATGGACGTCCCGGGCGGCCAGCAGGTAGGCGATCCGGTGGGTCAGCACCCGCGTCTTGCCCGACCCGGCCCCGGCGATGATCAGCAGCGGGGAGCCGGAATGGGTCACGGCTTCGCGCTGCGGGCCGTTGAGCCCAACCAGAAGAGCCTCCGGGTCAGGCCCAGCCGCACGGGCGGGGTGTGGGGTGGGCTGGACCGGCGGGGTTTCGAAGAGAGCATGCATCGCACGGCGAGTCTATGCCTCCGGCAGGACATCGGCCGATCCGCATGCCGGGCGCGTCCCCGCCGGGATGGCCGGCGGGCCGCCTTCGTCGGCTGTCCCACTAGCTGGTCGATCCGGTTGCGTACTCCGCCCCGGGGTGGGCATACTTCATGGCGTGATTGAGCAGGCGCGTTTCTACTTTTACTACGGCTCCGGGAGTCCGGCAGCCGTAGGTCGCGCTTGAACAGAGACCTTACGAAAGCCCCGGGCTCCTGGAGCCCGGGGCTTTTTGCTTCGGGCGCCAGATCACCCGGGACTCATATCCCAGGAGCAGACACATGACCGCAAAAATGGTGGATCAGGCCGTAAATGGCAGCGCGATCGCCGGCACAGGGGCCGGTACGTCCGACGCCGCCGCCCACATCTGCGGGATGCGTGACCGCATCGACGAGATCGACCGCACGCTCATCGCCCTCTGGCAGGAACGGGCGAGCCTTTCTCAACAGGTCGGCGCCACCCGGGTGGCCTCCGGCGGCACCCGGCTGGCGCTCTCCCGGGAACAGGAGATCCTCGACCGCTTCCATCGGGAGCTGGGGGCGGACGGGACCCAGCTCGCGCTTCTGCTCCTCCGGGCCGGACGCGGCCCGCTCTGATCGTCGATCGGATAACAGCTCGGGGCGCCGTCCGCATGCGGACGGCGCCCCGAGCTCCCTGAGGAGGTATTAGCGGCGGGATCTACTCCACCGCGTGCACCACATCCCGCACCTCGGCGAAGTGGCAGGCGCTCGGGTGCGCCGAGTTGGCCCGTTCGACCAGCACCGGCTCCTGCTCTGCGCAGATGGCCTGGGCCTTCCAGCAGCGGGTACGGAACCGGCAGCCGGACGGCGGGTTGGCTGGCGAGGGCACATCGCCTTCCAGGACGATCTGGTCCCGCAGCCCACGGAGGGTGGGGTCGGGGACCGGGACCGCGGAGAGCAGGGCCTGAGTGTAGGGGTGGGTGGTCCGTTCGTAGATCTCCTCCTCCACGCCGGTCTCCACGATCTTGCCCAGATACATCACCGACACGCGGTCGGCGATGTGCCGGACGACCGACAGGTCGTGGGCGATGAAGATGTACGAGAGCCCCAGTTCGGCCTGCAACCGCTCCAGCAGGTTGATCACCTGTGCCTGGATCGACACGTCCAGCGCGGAGACCGGCTCGTCACAGAGAATGATCTCCGGGTTGAGCGCGAGGGCCCGGGCGATGCCGATCCGCTGACGCTGCCCGCCGGAGAACTGGTGCGGGTAGCGGCTGATGTGGTCCGGGTTGAGGCCGACCAGGTCGATCAGCTCCTGGACCCGCTTCCGCCGACCTTCCTTCGGTACGACATCGGGGTGGATCTCGAAGGGCTCGGCGATGATGTCGCCGACCGTCATCCGCGGGTTGAGCGAGGTGTACGGGTCCTGCATCACCAGCTGGATGTTGCGCCGGGCCCGCCGCAGCTCACCCCCTTTGGCCGTGGTGATGTCCTGCCCGTGCACCGTGATCGAGCCGGAGGTCGGCTTCTCCAGGCCGACCAGCAGCTTGGCTAGGGTCGACTTCCCGCAGCCCGACTCGCCGACCACACCGAGGGTTTCACCGCGGCGCAGTTGCAGGCTGATCCCGTCGACCGCCCGCACGGCACCGATCTGCTTTTTGAAGAGGATGCCCCGGGTGAGCGGGAAGTGCTTGACCAGGTCCCGGGTCTCCAGCACGACGTCACTCATCGCCCTTGACCTCCTTCCAGAAGTGGCAGGCCGAGGTCCGGCCGGGCGCCACCGCATTGCGCTGCGGCGGCGGATCCGTCCGGCACACGTCCTGGGTGTAGCCGCAGCGCGGGTTGAACGAGCAGCCGGTCGGGATCATCGTCAGCGCCGGGGGCAGCCCCCGGATGACAGCAAGCTCCTGCCCCTTGAGATCGACCCGGGGGATCGACTGCAGCAGCGCCTTGGTGTACGGGTGGGCCGGCGAGGCGTAGATGTCGTGGACCGGGGCCTCCTCGACCACCCGGCCCGCGTACATCACCGAGATCCGGTCCGCCACATCCGCGACCACCCCCATGTCGTGGGTGATCAGCACCAGCCCCATGTTGCGCTCGCGCTGCAGTTCGGCGAGCAGCCCCATCACCTGTGCCTGCACGGTCACGTCCAGCGCCGTGGTCGGCTCGTCGGCGATGAGTACCTCGGGATCCAGCGCCAGCGCCATGGCGATCATGACCCGCTGCCGCATGCCACCGGAGAATTGGTGCGGGTAGTCGTTGACCCGCTGGCGGGCCGCCGGGATCTTGACCAGGTCCAGCAGTTCGATCGCCCGGGTCTTGGCGTCCTGGCGGGACATCCCCCGGTGCTTGCGGAAGAGTTCGGCGAGCTGGAACCCGACCGTGAAGACCGGGTTCAGGGCCGACAGCGCGTCCTGGAAGATCATGGCGATCTTGTTGGCCCGTACCTTGCGCCGCTCGGCTTCCGGCAACTTGAGCAGGTCCACCCCGCGGTAGCGGATCTCCCCTCCGGTGACGAACCCGGGCGGGGTGTCGAGGATCCCCATGATGGCCTGAGCGGTCACGCTCTTGCCACAGCCCGACTCCCCGAGGATGGCCAGGGTCTCCCCGGGCTGCAGGTGGAAGTTCACCCCGTTGACCGCACGCGCGATGCCGTCGCGGGTGCGGAACTCCACCTGCAGATCCTTGACCTCCAGCAGCGGCGCGCTCTGATCCAGGTCCGACAGCACGTCCAGGGCGACGGAGACGTCAGTACTCGACATGGCGGTCACCGCAGCTTCGGGTCGAGGGCGTCGCGGAGCGCGTCGCCGAGGAGGATGAAGGAGAGGACGGTGCCGACCAGCAACGTAACGGGGAAGAGCAGCAGCCACGGGTGCTCCAGGAAGTACACCTGGTGGTCGGCGATGGCGATGCCCCAGGACTGGGCCGGCGGCTGCAGACCGACGCCGAGGAAGGTCAGCGTGGCTTCCGCGGCGACGAAGCTGCCCAGGGTGATGGTCGCGTAGACGAGCATCGGGGCGATGGCGTTGGGCAGGATGTGCCGGAACATCAACCGGCTGTGCGTGGCCCCCAGCGCCTTCGCCGCGTGCACGTAGTCGAGGTTCTTCGACGACAGCACGCTACTTCGCATGATCCGGGCGATGGTGGGCCAGGTGAGGGTGATCAACACGGCCACCAGCGTCCAGACGTTCTGCTTCTTCACCACCGTGAGGAAGACGATCGCACCGAGCAGGAACGGCAGCGAGAAGAAGATATCCATGATCCGCGAGATGATCGCATCAGCCCAGCCCCCGAAGTATCCGGCGAGCATGCCGAACAGCCCACCGATGAGCACGATGCCGAGGGTGGCGAAGACCGCGACCATCATCGAGGGGCGCGCCCCATAGATATTGAAGGCGTAGTAGTCGCAGCCCAGGATGTTGTAGCCGAAGGGGTGCTCGGCGCTCGGCGGGACCCGGGAGAGGTCGGTGGTGCAGGCCCGCGGGTCCTGGCTGGTCCAGAGCGTCGGGAAAAGCGCCATCGAACTGACGATCAGGATGTAGGCCGAGGCGAAGAGGAAGACCGGATCGCGCAGGAGTTGCCGCCGGGCATCCGCCCAGAGGCTGGCGCTATGCTCCTGCCCGCCAGCGGCGGGATCGGGCGATCCCGGGGCCGCAGGGGCACCTCCGACCGCCGTAACCGCGCCACTCGGGTCGCTCATGGTGTCACCTCGCTGCCCAGGTTGAGTTCCGACTGCTGTCCGATACCGATGGTCTGCTCACTGCGCTCACTCATAGCGGATCCTCGGGTCGAGCACGGCGTAGAGCAGGTCCACCAGCAGGTTGGTGACCAGGAAGACCAGGGCGAGCATGGTGACCACGCCGATGACGATGCTTGCATCGCCGACCCGAGCGGCGTTCGTGACCATCCGCCCGATGCCGGGCACGTTGAAGATGGTCTCGGTGACCACCGCGCCACCCATCGTCGTACCGATGTCGACGCCGATCCAGGTGATGACCGGGATGAGTGAATTGCGCAGGGTGTGCACACCGATAACCCGGCGGGGTGCCAGCCCCTTGGCCTTGGCGGTGCGCACATAGTCGGCGCGGATGTTCTCCATGATGCTGGTGCGGGTGAGCCGGGCGGTGGTCGCCAGCGAGGTGGCGCCGAGGACCAGGCCGGGAATGATCAGGCTGGCGAAGGGATAGTCCGCCTTGAAGCCGGAGGCGAAAACGCCCCGGGAGATGACATCGGGGACCCACTCCATGCCCCGTAGCGTGTTGCCGAAGCTGACCCCGACGTACTGACGGACCACCACACCGAGCACGAAGATCGGCACTGAGATCACGAAGACCGTGGAGATCTTGACCAGGTAGTCCCAGAAGCTGCCGTTGCGCAGCCCGGCGAGCACGCCGGCCAGTATTCCGACGATCGCCTGGAACAGGATCGCGATGGTCACGATCTTGATCGTGAACGGCACCGCGTCGGCGACCATGCTGGTGACATCAAGCTGCTTCAGGCTGATGCCGAAATCCCAGTGCAGGAAGATCGCCTTGAGCCGGTCCCAGAAGAGACCGAAGCAGGGATTGCCGCGCTGGGTCAGGCAGGGGTCGTTGTAGCCCAGGCGCTCAGCCAGTGCATCGAGCAGCGACTGCGGCGGAGTGCGATCGCCGAAGAGCGCCCGGATGGGGTTTCCCGAGAACTGAATGCCCAACGACGTCAGATAGTGCAGCAGAAGCATGGTGCCCAGCACGGTGGGAATGAACTGGAGCAACCGTCTAATGACATATCGCCCCACGGCGGGGCCTCCTCTCGGCACGGACGTGGCGGCAACGATCTCCTTGTGGGAGAAGCGTTGCCGCCACGTCGCTACGGCTAGATCAGCTCAGTCAGCCGACGCTCAGTTCTGCGGCTTCATCGTCATCTGACCGTAGTCCGCGTCCGAGACCGCGTTCCAGACGAACGTCTCCACGTTCTCGCTGTAGATCGCGCCAGCCTTCTGGAACCACATCGGGATGACCGGCAGCTCCTCGAGGATGATGTCCTCCGCTTGCTGGTAGAACTTGATGGCCTCGTCCAAGGAGTTGGCCGAGTCACCCTGGGCCAGCAGCTCGTCGAACTGCGGGTTGGCGTACTTGGCGTTGTTGCTGGAGCTACCGGTGCGGTAGAGCGGCGCGAGGTAGGTCTCCGGCGACGGGTAGTCACCGCTCCAGCCGAGGCGGAACGGACCGGTGAACTTGCCCCCGTCGGCAGTGGCCAGGTACTCCGGGAACTGCAGGTTGACCTTCAGCTCGTAGTCGATGCCGAGGTTGGCCTTCCACTGGTCACCGACGGCCTGCAGCCACTTGTCGTGGCCCGCACCCGCGTTCGCCCAGAGGATGACCGTGCCGCCCTTCCAGCCGCCCGCCTCCTCCAGCAGCGCCTTGGCCTTCTCGACATCCTGCTTGCAGTAGGTGCAGACGTCCGGGCGGGCACCGTCGTAGGTCGGGGCGATGAAGCCGCCGGCCGGGACGAAGCGACCATCGTAGACGGCGTCGATGATCGACTGCCGGTCGATGGCGAGCGACAGGGCCTGGCGGATCCGGTTGTCCTTGAGGAAGTCGATGTACGACGGCATGCCGAGGTAGGTGAAGCTGTCACTCGGCTGCTCGAAGAGGCGCTCGCCGTAGGTCTGCTTGGCCTCCTTGTAGCGCGCCGGCGGGATCGTGTACATCACGTCCAGCTCGTCAGACTGGAAGGCGGCGTAGCCGGCGTCAACGTCGGAGAAGATGTTGTACTTGATCTTGTCCGGCTTGCCCTTGTCCTCGCCGCCGTAGCTGTCGCTGCGCACCACGGTGATGCCGACGTCGTGCTGCCACTTGCCCTCGATCTTGTACGGCCCGTTGCCGATCGGGGTCTCGTTGCAGGTCTTGGTGTCCGCGAGGCAGGCCTCCGCCATCGGGAAGAAGCCCGAGTAGCCGAGGGTGGTCGGGAACGAGGCGAAGGGTGCGCTCAGCTCAACGGTGAAGGAGAGCTCGTCGACCTGCTTCAGGCCGGACAGCTCCTTGGCCTTGGGCTCCGGCGCCTTCTCCGGGCCGTCCCCGTCCGGGTCCTTGGAGGTCACGTCCTCGAAGCCAGCGATCCGGCTCATGAACTCGGCGTTCACCTGAGCGTTCGGCGAGTAGGCGGTGAAGTTCCACGCGCGGATGAAGGCGTCGGCGTTGACCTTCTCACCGTTATCGAAGGTGTAGCCGTCCTTGAGCTTGATGGTCCAGAGCTTCTGGTCGTCAGACTCAATCGACTCCGCCAGGTCGTTCTCGGGGGCCCCGGTCTCCTGGTTGTACTTGACCAGGCCCCGGTAGATCTGCCGGATGACGTAGATCGACGGCTCGTCGTTACCGTCGGAGGGCAGCAGCGACCTCGGCTCCGTGGCGTAGACACGAAGCTCGCCGCCGGTCTTGTCGGAATCCGACGACGACGATCCGCCGCCGCAGGCGGTGGCGAACATGGCGGCAGCGGTTGCCACCGCCGCCACCTTCAAAGATTTCCCGCGCATGGGAGTGCCTCCTCAGGGCGCGCTCACGATGGGTTGTGAAGTTCTGCCACTGTGACACCCTCTTACCTTTGCGTGAAGGTGCCGTTATCAAGCCGTTAGTTGGCTGGTGCGCTGCCGATACGGGCACCGGTTCCGGTGTGGAAGGCGCCACAACCCGGCCGAACGGCGATCCGGTCTCCACCGGACGCACCGGGCAGAACACGTACCATGGCGAAATGTGAGCTTTCCTCCATCCGTGCGCCCACTCTCCGACGTCCGGCGAGCACTGGCCGTCTTCGCTCACCCCGACGACGTGGACTTCGGCGGTGCCGGGGCGGTGGCGAACTGGACGGCGGAGGGCATCGAGGTGGCCTACCTGATCGTCACCTACGGCGAGGCCGGCGGCTTCGATGACACCCCGCGGGAGCGGATCCCGGCGCTACGGGCCGCCGAGCAGCGGGCCGCGGCAGCCGCCGTCGGGGTCACCCGGGTGGACTTCCTCGACGGCTACCGTGACGGAGCCCTCGCCCCGACCCTGGAGCTACGCCGGGACATCACCGCGGCGATCCGCCGATTCCGCCCCGACCGGGTGCTGACCAGCTCACCGCTGCGGCGCTGGGAGCAGATCGCCGGTCCGAGCCACCCCGACCACCTCGCGGTGGGGGAGGCGACAACCTGTGCCATCTACCCCGACGCGCGCACCCCCTTCGCCTTCCCGGAGCTATGGGATGAGGGGCTGCAGCCCTGGACGGTCCGCGAGGTGTGGTACGCCGGCGGTCCCGACCCGGACCACGCCGTCGACATCACCGACCTCTTTCCCCAGCGGGTAGCCGCGCTGCAGGCGCACGTCTCCCAGACCGCTGCGTTCAACGTGGAGGAGTGGCTACGGACCCGGTTCACCGCCACGGCCGCCGCGGCCGGCCTGCCGCCCGGACGGTTAGCCGAGGCGTTCACCGTGCTGCACACCGCGTGATCGGCGTGATCACACCAGCCGCCGGTCGGCCGCCCAGCGGGACAGCTCGTAACGGTTGGACATCTGCAGTTTGCGCAGGACGTTGGAGACGTGCGTCTCCACCGTCTTGATCGAGATAAAGAGCTCCCGGGCGATCTCCTTGTAGGCGTACCCCCGGGCAAGCAACCGCAGCACCTCCCGTTCCCGGTTGGTGAGCTGATCGAGTTCAGGGTCGGCAACCGGCGCATCGGGACGGGCTGCGAAGGCGTCGAGCACGAAACCGGCCAGTCGGGGGCTGAAAACCGCGTCCCCTTCGGCGACCCGGCGGACCGCGTCGGTCAACTCATCCGGGGAGATGGTCTTGGTGACATAGCCGCGCGCCCCCGCCCGGATCAGGCCGATGACATCCTCGGCCGCGTCCGAGACGCTCAACGCGAGGAAGCGCACCCGCGGATGGGTCGGGCGGATGGCCTCCAGCACCGCCCGGCCCCCGCCCTCCGGCATGTGCACATCGAGCAGGACCACGTCGGGTTCGGTCTCGGCGATCCGTTGGATCGCCTCGGCCACCGTGCCCGCCTCCCCGATCACCTCCACGTGGCCCCCCAGTTCGGCGCGCACGCCCGCGCGGAACATCGCGTGGTCGTCCACGAGGAACACCCGCAGCGGCCGGGGGGACGCAGCGGGCTCCCCCGCACTGATTGCCTCGGTCATGCTCCTACCCGTCCTCTCCCTGGCCGTTCCGCACGATCGGCAGAATCAGCCGTACCTCGGTGCCCTCGCCCGGCGCGCTGATAATCTCCGCCCGCCCACCATGCCGCTGCATCCGCCCGATGATCGAACCACGTACGCCGTGCCGATGATCCTCAACGGTAGTGGGATCGAAGCCCGCACCGCGGTCACGGACGAAGGCGCTCACCTGCTCCGGCTCGACCTCCGCGTAGAGCGAGACGGTCTCGACGTTGGCGTGCCGGCCCGCATTGACCAGCGCCTCACGGGCCGCCGCGACGAGGGCACCGACCCGCTCGTCGGTGTGCAGATCACCGACGATCACCGTCTCCACCGTAATGCCGAAGGTGTCCTCCACCTCGGCGGCGGCCTCCTCCAGCGCTGCAGCGAAGCGTTCGTTCGGCGAGGCGGTGGGCTTGTAGAGCCAGCTGCGCAACGAGCGTTCCTGGCCGCGGGCCAGCCGCTGCACGGCCTTGACATCACTGGCATTGCGCTGGATCAGGGCGAGGGTGTGCAGCACCTGATCGTGCACCATGGCCGCGAGTTCGGCCCGCTCCCGTTCCCGGATCCGCCCCTCCCGTTCGGCCCGTAACTGGTTGAAGGTCCGCCAGATGACCGGTGCGGCGACCACCAGGACACCGGCGAGCGCGACGAGGGCGAAGATGATGCCGTTGAGGACCGCATCGAGGTCCCCCTGCGGGGTGAGGACCGCGGCCACACCGATGATGCCGACCGAGACCAGCAGACCACCACCGGCGAACCGCAGCACGAACATCCGCCGGTCGTTCTCCGCCACCACCGCGGCGAACCAGGGCATCCGTGACTCGCCCCACTGCTGTCGTCGCTCCGGCGCGGACTGATGCCAGATGACGCCGGCACCGACAGCGACGATGGCTACCAGCCAGCCGGCGGTGCCGGTGACCCCGGTGAAGCCGAAGACCAGCATCTGAATCATGATCGCGCCGAATCCGAGCGCGATGAACGGCAACAGTTGATAGATGTCCCGCCGGGGCGGCGACTCCGCGGAATCCGGCTGCGCCGGCAGCACCGCCCAGAAGGCCGCGTACAGCAGTAGCCCGAACCCATTGAACCCGAGCAGGACGACGAATGCGAACCGCACCAGCACCACCGAGACACGCAGATGCTGAGCGAGCCCGGCAGCCACCCCGGCGACCATCCGGTGGCCGCTGAGGCGGTACAGGCGGGGTGGGGGGGAAACGGTGGTGATGGGTGACTCCTGACAACGGCGGATGATGCGGGCTCATGCGGGACCGGTGTCTCCGATCGTCACATGCTGATCGCGGTGCGACCAGGGGGAACTACCCCGGGCCCTGGCCCGCGGAGATCTCAGGGTCGGTTCAGGGTCGGATCCCGAGGCGGCCCGGCCGTACCGGAACAAAAATCGATGCATGACCGACACACCACCCCCCGGGACCGGCACACCACCGCCCCCGGGATACGGACCGCCCCCGGCGGGGCCGCCCCCGACCACCGGCGGCGCCTTCGCCGCCCGTTACAACCTGGTCCGGCCGCAGCAGGGGCGGTACCTGGCCGGGGTCTGCGCGGCGATCGGACGGGCCACCGGTACCGACCCGATCCTGTGGCGGGTACTCCTCGCCGTGCTCGGCTTCTTCGGCGGCATCGGCATCCTCGTCTACGTAGCGGCCTGGTTGATCATTCCTGCCGAGGGCGACCCCGTCTCGCCCCTCGAATCGATGCTGGGCCGGGGCCGGTCGAGCATGGCCCCGCTCACGGTGATCCTGCTCAGCCTCCTCTTCGTTCTCCTGTTCGGGTTCATCCTGGCCGACCAGTTCCGTGCCGTCGTGCTCGCGGCCGCGATCCTCATAGGCGGGATACTGTTGATCAACCGTAATAACAACGCTGGCGCGGGGCCGAGCCCCGGCCCGGTCCCACCGGCAGGCCCACCCACACCGCCGACAGGCCCCACCGGCCAGGCCGACCCGGGTCACCCCGCCCCGTCCCACCCGGCCCCGCCCACACCGACGGCAGCGCCCCAGCCCTCGATGTCGGTTGCGGAGAACGCCGGGCTGTCTCCGATCAGTGGCCCGCTGCACCCCATCGATACCGCCGCTATGCCGGCTCCACCGGCTTCGGCACCCGTCACCGCAGCCCGGCCGTCGGTCCCGCCACAGCCGGCTCCCCCACCGGGCCCCTCCGCCCCACCCGGCGGCTACCGCCCCCCGTTCGCCCCCCATGGCCCGTACGCCGGTGATGCCGCCCCGCACGGCCCGTACCCGCCACCGCCGCCGAGGCCGCCCCAGCCGCCCCGCGAACGCTCCCCGCTCGGCGCGGTGACCTTCTCGATGATCCTGGTGGCGATCGGGGTGGTCGCGCTCCTCGACCTCGGCAACGCCATCGACGTGAAGGTCTCCACCTATGTCGCCGCCGCCCTCGTCACCATCGCGCTCGGCCTGCTGGTAGGCACCTGGTTCGGCCGGGCCCGCTGGCTGATCGCCCTCGGTCTGGTGGTGTCGCTCGCCCTCGGCATCTCGACGGTGGCCGAGTCGCAACAACCTTGGCGCGGGGGCGAGGTCGTATGGAATCCGGCCGGCTACGACGAACTGGCGAGCCACTACGAAGTCAAAGTCGGTGAAGCCACCCTCGATCTGACCCGAATCGACTTCACCGACCGGGATGCCCAGGTATCCGTACGGATGAATTTCGGCGATCTCACCGTCATCGTGCCGCGGTATGTCGACGTCACCGTCTCCGCCGAGGTGCAGGCCGGTGACGCGGAGGTGTTCGATAAGCGGTGGAGCGGCTTCGGCCTGCCGTCGCGGGAGTTGACCGATCTCGGCGAAGACGGCCCGGGTGGGGGCAGCCTTCGTCTGTCGGTGCATCTGAACGTTGGAGATTTGGAGGTCCGCCGATGAAACAGCACCGTACCGACATGGTCTCCCTGACCTTCGCCCTGATCTTCCTGGCCATCAGCGCCTGGTGGCTGCTGGCACAGACCTTCCACCTCTCCCTACCGAGGGTCGGCTGGTTCGTGGCCGGTGCCCTGATCCTCTTCGGACTTGTCGGGATCCTGGGGGCACTGCGTTCCAACCCCACCCCGCTACCGGACGACGACAGCACCGATCGGGGCAGCCCGCCCGTGGCGCGGGCAGACTCGCCCCGGTAACCGGCAAAACCGCCCTCGGCCCAGCCCAACGCCTATGCTGGCCCGTGGAGGTTTCCCCCGCCACCGGTCAATCCATGCCGCCCGGACGGAAACCATCATTCGCGCATCCCCGTCTTTGTCTGCGAGGAGTTTGTCAAGCAATGGCCCAGTCCCCCGCCGGACGTGCCGCCGGCCTGCGTGGTCCGGCACGCCTCGGCGAGCGTGCCGCCCGTGCTCTCACCATCGAACTAACCCGCCATCCCGGCCCGAAGATGGCCCTGCTGGTCGGTGCCAAACCGGACTCCGCCGCGCTCACGGCGGCGATCGAGGCGCTGCTGCCCGGTGACACGCTCACCGTGGTGCCGGCCGACGCCACCCCGCTGGCTGCCCTCCGCGGCCACATCGCGAGCCAAGGTCCGTGGGTAACCGACCGGGTACGCGTCGTCGAGGCGCTCAGCGAGGCCGAACCGGCCGACATCGTGGTGCTCGCTGAGCCGCTGACGGGGGGCGGCGACGAGACCCGCACCACCCTGGACGGGCTGACGAAGTACCTGACCACCGGCGGGGTGCTCAGCGTTGCCACGCCGGCGGTGCCGGGCGCCACCTCCGGCGCCGCCGCCGAACTCGACCGGCAGGGTGCCCTGTTCGGCGTCGCCAACGATCTGGTGCTGCTCAACCAGCCGCCGGTACGCCTGCACCGACTGCGGTTCACCGCAGCCGATGCGGCTGATGCGAGCCGGCTGACGCCTGCCACCCGCCCCTCCAGCGTTCCGATGCTCGGCGGGATGCACATCGACTCCAACGGGGTGGCGGCGGCCGGCATCACCCTGGGGCTAGCCGCGTTGGCCCGCATGGTCCGGCCGAAATCCAAGCTGTGGCTCCTGCCGGCCCTGGCCGCGGCACCCGTGGCAGCCTTCTTCCGGGATCCCGAACGCGATATCCCCGAGGACCCAACGGCCGTGGTCGCAGCGAGCGACGGAAAGGTGCTGTCGGTTGAGCACCTACGGGACGAGCGCTTCGGTGACCAGGAGTTCCTCCGAATCGCGGTGTTCCTATCCGTGCTCGATGTGCACGTCAACCGGTCGCCGGTGGCCGGCAAGGTGGTGGACTACTTCGTCGCGGACGGCGGTTTCGTCAACGCGATGAAACCGGACGCCGAGCACAACGTGGCTGCGTACACGGTGCTCGACACCCCGCGGGGGACCGTCGTGGTGGCCCAACGTACGGGTCTGATCGCGCGGCGGATCGTCCAGCGCGCGCCCGTCGGCGCACTCCTGGCCCGGGGTGAGCGCTTCGGGCTGATCCGTTTCGGCTCCCGGACCGACGTCTATCTGCCCGCGGAGGCCGCGGAGGCGATGGTGGCGCCCGGTGACCGGGTCGTCGGTGGCTCGTCGGTCATCGCCCGCTGGCGCTGACCCGCTCAGGCATCGGGGCGGCTCTCCTGTGGGAGGGCCGCCCCGATCACGTCAAGGTTGACCGCGTCAGGGTTGGAGCACGCGGCGCTGGTGCAGCCAGAGCAGCGGGCCACTCACCAGATAGCCCGCCACGACGAGGGCGAAGGTCAGCCGAATATCGATCATGGCGCCGACGACCGGCGCCACCCACACCCAGGGCGGCAGCTTGAGAAGCCGGGCCATCTTGGCGTAGGGAAAGCTGGACACCATGGCGAAGGCCAGGAGCGCCACACCGACGAGCTGCACCCCACCGGGAAGCGGAAGGCCGATCATCACCGCGAGGGCGAGCACCGCCGCCGCCATGGTGGTTGGCACCCCGCAGAAGAAACGGCCGTCCTTCGGTGAGATGTTGAACCGGGCCAACCGGATCGCCGCGCAGGCCGCGACCAGGGCGCAGGCCACGGCAGCCGCCGCGGTCGACACCTCGCCGGCGAGCGAAGCGTAGACCACCACCGGGGCGGCGAGGCCGAACGAACACATGTCGGCGAGCGAGTCCATCTGGGCGCCGAAGGGGCTCGCCACCCCGAGCTTACGGGCCAGCGCGCCATCGAGGCCGTCGAAGGCGACACAGGCGATCAGGCAGGCGGCCGCGATGCGCACCTCCCCCCGCATCGCCAGGAAGATCGCGAACACCCCCAGCGCCAGGCTGGCCAGCGTGCATGCGTTGACCGCGGCGAACTTGAGCCGCCGAGCAAGGGTGCGCTCCCCGGGCAGCAGGGGGATGGTCATCGCGGTGGCATCCGCCTCGCCGGTGGACCCGACCGCCTGGCTGACCGGGAGAACCGACGCGATCTCGGCGGCGGTCAAGGGGTCAACGCTGAACCGGTCGGCCTGCTGGGGTGTGTCGGCCGGGAACGGTGGCGGTTGCGGGTAGAAGGTACCGGGCAGGGCGACCGCGGCCGCTCCGGTCGCATCGTGGCGGCGTCCCACCCGCACCAGCAGCGCCTGCCGGGCTAACGAGCCGCTGCGGCGTAACTGCCCTGCCCAGCGGCGCCCGGCGGGGCGCGGGCTGTCCGTAGTACGGCGCCGACGCCAAGGGGCTCTCGGCACGTATCCCTCCATCACCAGAACGTTTTGCCCGCCTTTCGGCGGGCTGCCCGGCATCCACGACCGGCCTGGTCTGGCGGCCGGTGATCGTTTGCGGCATACACCATGGCACAGACCTGCCATCTTGGCGATAGGCAAGAGACGAACGTTCTCACCAATGAGACATGAATCGCCTGTATCTCCACATGCAGGATATATCGTCTTGGATTCCGGCCGTTTCGTGACCACATTCCACCTGCAGGGCTTCTTTGAAATCCCAAGGTCACCCACTGTACGCCCGTCACGCCACCCGTGCGGTCACGACAGTGCGGCTGCGGCAACCTCGGTCAACGGTAGGGCGGCGACCTCGGCCAACGTGAACCACCGGGCCCGGGCGGTCGACCCCGCGACCTCGGTCACCGCCGGTGGGGTGGGCAGGTCGACCAGGACCCGGTAGATGGCGCGTACCGCGTGCCAGTCGATCGGGTACCCCTCCGGCCCGAGGGCAGCCGGATTCCGTTGGTGGGAGACGTCGAGCAGCCGGATCACCCGTCCGAGCTGGCCGGTCTCCTCCGCCAGCTCACGCAGGAGCGCGGCGACGGGCTGCTCCCCGTGGTCCGTACCGCCGCCCGGCAGATGCCACCGGCCGGCACCGGGGTAGCCCTCCGCGATCAGTGTGAGCAGCACCCGCCCCGCCGGGTCGGTTACCAGGCCGTACGCCGCGAAGCGCTGGCCCCGGCCGGGGCGCATCGGTGCGTGCCGCCGCCGGCCGAGCGCCTGCGCGGCCTCCGGCAACGGGGTGACCGGCAACGGGGCCACCGGAACGCCGAGCAACTCGGCGGTGAACGGCATCAGCGGCAGCCGGGATACCTTGCCGGACGGCACCCAGGCGACCAGATCGGTTGAATTGTCCACCTCGTCGCGCAACGTCCCGCCGCGGATCCGCACGTCGTAGATCACCCGGTCGGTGTGGAGCGCGACCTGCAGATCCGGCAGGTGGATAACGTCCGCCACCACCGCTCGGATCCCGGTGACCTCGACCGTCAGCCCGGTCTCCTCGGCGACTTCCCGCACCAGGGCGACGGCCGGGTGTTCGCCGTGCTCCAGCCCACCGCCGGGCACCTGCCACACACCGGGAACGTGCGTCGCGGGAGACGCCCGGGTCAAGAGGATGCGGTCATCATCGCGGCAAACCCCGTACGCCGCGATCCGTCGCCGCTGCTCCACCGCGCCCCCGTTGGTTGTCGATCAGATAAGGCGGGCCGTCCGGATCGCCTCGGCGGTCACCTCGGTCAGCCGCTGCGGCGACAGGGTACGCAGCTCGTCGGGTGCGAACCAGCGGGCTTCCGAGGTGGAGCCGTCAATGTCGTGGACCGCTGGTGGGGCCGGCGCGTCAACGGCGACCCGGTAGAAGGCTCGCACCCCGTGCCAGTCGATCGGATACCCCTCCGGGCCGAGCGAGGCCGCATCGCGATGGCTCGCCACCCCCAGCAGCTCAACCAGGCGCCCGCGCTGGCCGGTCTCTTCGGCCAACTCCCGGATCAGCGCCTCACCGGGCTGCTCGCCGAAGTCGGTGCCACCCCCCGGCAGATGCCAACACCCCGCGCCGGGGTAACCCTCGGCGACCCGGGTCAGCAGTACCCGCCTCGCCGGGTCGGTGGCGACGGCGTAGGCGGCGAAACGCTGGGCTCGGTGCAGCCCGTCGGGGCCGGGCACGGCGTGGAAGGAGGGGAACTCCGGTGCCTCCTCGGGGCGCAGATCGATCGGATCGGCGGGCAGGTCCAGCGCCTGGGCGGTGAAGGGGCGTAGCGGCAGCCCCTTGGCCTCATCGAGGGTGTGCCACCGGGCCAGGTCGGTCGGCTGGCCGACCCGGTCGCAGAGAGTGCCGCCCCGGACCGAGACCCGGTAGATCAGCCGATCGGTGTGGATAGTGACGCCCCGGTGCGGCAGCGCGCGCATATCGGCCAGGACGTCGCGGAGCCCGGTGACGGCGACGGAGAGTCCGGTCTCGGCGGCGGTCTCCCGCACCACCGTGTGGTTGGGGTCCTCACCGTGGTCGACCGCACCACCGGGCAGCGACCAGACACCGGGCGTGCCGGAACGCGACGAGGCCCGGATCAGGAGCACCCGATCGTCGGAGTCGGTACAGACGGCGTAGGCCGCGATTCTGCGCAGGGGCTCCAGTTCGGGGTTCACGGAAGGACATTCTCCCCGAATTCGGGGAGCCGACCCGAACAAAAGTCGGATTCCTGACAGTTGATGGCTTATTGGGGCGAAACCAGGTATGGCAGGAGCGCGCTACTCCCACTCAATAGTGCCCGGGGGCTTACCGGTCACATCGAGCACGACCCGGTTAACCTCGGGCACCTCGTCAGTGATGCGCGTGGAGATCCGGGCGATCACATCGTAGGGGAGCCGGGACCACTCCGCCGTCATCGCATCCTCGCTGGCCACCGGGCGCAGCACCACCGGATGGCCGTAGGTGCGCCGGTCCCCCTGCACACCCACGCTGCGTACATCGGCGAGCAGCACCACGGGGAACTGCCAGACCTCCCGGTCAAGGCCCGCCGCGGTCAACTCCTCACGGGCGATGAGATCAGCGGCACGCAGCAGCTCCAGGCGTTCCCGCGACACCGCACCGACGATGCGGATCGCCAACCCTGGGCCGGGGAACGGATGCCGCCAGACCATCTCCTCGGGCAGGCCCAACTCCACCCCGAGCGCCCGTACCTCGTCCTTGAAAAGCGCCCGCAGCGGCTCGATCAACTCGAAGCGCAGATCCTCGGGGAGACCACCGACGTTGTGGTGCGACTTGATGCTGGCGCCGCCGTCACCACCGGACTCGACCACATCGGGGTAGAGCGTGCCCTGCACGAGGAACTCGACATCGCCAGCGGCGGCAACCTCGCGGGCGGCGGCCTCGAAGACCCGGATGAACTCCCGGCCGATGATCTTACGCTTCTCCTCCGGGTCGCTCACCCCGCCCAGGGCGGTCAGGAACCGCTCCGCCGCGTCCACCACCTTGAGCTTGATCCCGGTCGCCGCGACATAGTCCTGCTCCACCTGCTCGGCCTCGCCGGCCCGCAGTAGCCCATGATCCACGAAGACACAGGTCAACTGGTCACCGATGGCCCGGTGCACCAGCGCCGCGGCCACCGCCGAGTCGACCCCGCCGGAAAGACCGCAGATGACCTCCTTGTCACCGACCTGCGCCCGGATCCGGGCGACCTGCTCGGCGATGATGGTCGTCGGCGTCCAGATCGGCTCGATCCCGGCCGTGTCGTAGAGAAAGTGGGTCAGCGACGGATCTGCGGCGGAGTCCTCCTCCTCGGTCCCGTCGCCGCGGCTCACCCAGACCGGCAACCCGGCCGGGAACCGGCTCGGATCGACCCGGGGCGCGTCCGGTGCTGCAACACCGGCCGGGCCGGCGGCGAGGATGATCGCCGCCGGGTCCTTGGCCAACATCTCCGCCACCGGCATCGAGTGCGGGACGATCTCGGAGTAGACCTTCGCCGCCCGCACCCGGCGCGCGATCAACTGGGCGTTTCGGGCTCCGACATCAACGACCAGGACCGGACGCGGCATGCTCATGCCGATAAAGCCTACTCACCGCAAACACCGGGCCGATCGGGGCCGACCTGACGGGTGAGGCCCCCGGCTCTTCTTCATGCCGAGGCGGCTGGCACGGCCGGTTGGCGCGGCGGCACCGCATCGATGCGCAGGTACGGCGAGCCGAGCGGCGGACGCGGGTCGTCCTCGCCGCGGTTGGGCCAGAACGACATCGCCCGCTCCGCCTGCGCGGTGATGGTCAGCGACGGGTTGACCCCCAGGTTGGCGGAGACCGCGGCCCCGTCGACCACGTGCAGGCCGGGATGGCCGAAGACCCGGTGGTATGCGTCGACCACCCCGTCGGCGGGTGTCGCCCCGATCGCCGCCCCGCCAAGCAGGTGCGCGGTCATCGGGATGTTGAACGGTTCGGTGATTGAACCACCGGGGACGGCGTCGATCTCATCGGCGAGCAGCCGCACCGCCGCGTTACCGACCGGGATCCAGGTGGGGTTGGGAGCGCCATGCCCCTGGATGGTGGCCAGCCGACGCCGCCCCGTCCAGCCGCGCCGGTAGAGGGTGGTCAGCGAGTTGTCGGCTGACTGCATCACCAGGGCGATGACCGTGCGGCGGGACCAGTCCCGCACCGACAGCGCCCGCAGCTGGGTCAGCGGGCGCCGGGCCAGCGTGGCAAGCAACCGCCAGAACCGCCACGGCCCGCCGTCGACCAGCGCGGTCTGCAGCAGCCCCATAAGGTTGGAGCCCCGCCCGTACCGCACGGGCTCGATATGGGTCTGCGGATCGGGGTGGAAGGAGCTGGTGATCGCTACCCCACGGGTGAAGTCGACACCGCGGCGTCGAGCGGCCCGGCCCGGCACCGCCGCGCCGAGGATCGCCTCGGAATTGGTCCGGGTCAGGGCGCCGAGCCGGGGTGACAGGGCGGGCAGGTGCCCGGCGGCCTTCATCCGGTGCAGCAGGCGCTGGGTGCCCAGCGCCCCGGCCGCGAAGATCACCTGGTCGGCCTGGAAGGTACGCCGCCGGCCGAGCCAGGCGCCGGTACGGACGGTGTCGATCTCGTACCCCTCCCCGGATGGCCGTACCGCGGTCACCATGGTCAGCGCGGACACCTGCACCCCGAGCCGTTCCGCCAGCCACAGGTAGTTCTTGACCAGGGTGTTCTTGGCTCCCACCCGGCAGCCGGTCATGCAGGCGCCGCAGTGGGTGCAGCCGGTGCGGTCGGGCCCCGCACCACCGAAGTAGGGGTCGGGCACCGCCTCCCCCGGCCGTCCGATATAGACTCCGACCGGGGTGGGACGGAAGGTGTTCCCGGCCCCCATCCGCTCGGCCACCGCGCGCATCGCCCGGTCCGCGGCCGTCTCAATCGGGTACGTCGTCACACCGAGCATCCGTTTGGCCTGCTCGTAGTAGAGCGCCAGTTCGGCCCGCCAGTCCGCGATGTCCCGCCACTGTGGATCAGTGTAGAAGTCGGGCAGCGGTTCGTAGAGGGTGTTGGCGTAGACGAGGGATCCGCCGCCCACCCCCGCCCCGGAGAGCACCAGCACCCCCGCCCCCGCTCCCCCCGCCCGACGACCCGTCGAGCGCAGCAGGGTGATCCGCTGGATGCCATAACAGCCGAGTCGCGGTGCCCACAGGAACCGCCGCACCCGCCACGAGGTCTGCGGGAATTCGTCGTCGGCGAAGCGGCGCCCCGCCTCCAGCACGGCGACCGAGTAGCCCTTCTCGGCCAGACGGAGCGCTGCCACGCTCCCACCGAAGCCGGAACCGATGACCACGACGTCGTACCGCATGGCAACCATCATTACTGGCCGGTAAGCCCGTACGCTACGGCCACATTTTCACCATCGCCGATTTCCGTACGCAACCAACCGGCCGGAACCGGCGTTTCAACCTTGGAGCGGGAGGATTCGGTCGGTGAGTGAAGCAGGGCAGGAAGAGATGCCGGGCCGCCCGGCGCGGCATCGCTGGCTTCTCCGGGGTGTGGCCGCCGCGGCCGTGGTGGCGCTGCTCGCCGGCGTCGCCTATGCGGCACTGCGCCCACGCCAGGGCTCCACCGTCGCCGAGCCGTCCGGCGCCCCGACACCATCCCCCTCCGCCAGCCCCACCCCCAGCCCGTTGCCCGAGCCGGGCGCTGATATCACCGGCCCCCTCAACATCCTGCTGGTCGGTATCGACACCCGGATCAGTGTGCCGAGCTGGCAGCCGCACGCCGACGCCGTGATGATCATGCACATCCCCGAGGCGCTGGACCGGGCGTACCTCTTCTCCCTGCCCCGCGACCTGATCGTGGAGATCCCGGCCTTCCCGAAGGCGCAGTTCTCCGGGCAGCGGACGAAACTGACGCACGCGATGAGTTACGGCAGCCGGGTTCCCGGCAAGCCGAACTCCCCCGACACCGCCCAGGGCCTCGAACTGCTCGCCACCACGGTCAGCAGCTACACCAAGATCCGTCAGTTCGACGCCGCGGCCGTGGTCACCTTCCAGGGCCTCCAGCGGCTGGTCGATGCGCTCGGCGGCGTCGACCTCTACATCGATCAGCGGGTCGTCTCCCGGCACCGGCAGCCGAACGGCAAGCACCGCGCGCCGGGGCACGGCGGCTACGTCGGCCCGCAGATGGTGTACGAGAAGGGGATGCACCACCTCACCGGCTGGCAAGCGGTCGACTACGCCCGGCAGCGCTACATCACCGGCGGCACCTACGCCCGGGAACGCCACCACCAGCAGTTGATCAAAGCGATCGTGGGCAAACTCCTCGACCAGGAGCTGGTCCGGGACCCGGCCCGGCTCGGCGCGGTGCTGCAGACGCTGGGTAAGACACTCACCTTCGACGGAGGCGACCAGTCGGTGATCGACTTCGCGTTCGCCCTCAGCGGACTACGGCCCGAGGCGATCACCCTGGTCAGCCTCCCCGGCTACGGGGTCGGCACCGGCAACAGCTACCGCGGCGAGGAGCTGAACGAGGTGGGGCGGAAATTCATCGCCGAGCTCCGGGCCGGTCGCGCCGACACCTTCCTCGCCGCCCACCCCGACCTGGTCGTCCCCGATCCACCACCGCTGACACAGGAATCTCGGACTCCCGACCGAGGCCGCCCTGCTGCTGATAGCTGATCCGGCGATGGTTGCCCGACCGAGACCACAGGCGGGTAACGACCGATTCGGTGATGCTGACCGCTTCCGGCAGCGCGGCTAAGGCCTGCAATCACCTTGGGCCAGGTGCAGTCGTTTGCGCACTGTCCAACATGGATCTTCTCCGCCGCATCGCTACTGCAAGCTAGAAAATAGTCACGATCTGCGATATCGTCCAACATCATCGGTCTCCACACGCGGACCACCCAACCCCCACCCGGCCACGAGCAAAGGAAAAGCCGTGATGCCGAAACAAGCGTTACTCCCCAAAACTCCTGGCCGTCTGCGCAAGTTGAAGCTGGCCTCCCTGCTTGCGGCGATCATGGCGCTCGGTGCGCCCGTAACAGGATCCGCCGCCGCGGCCCCTTCCGGAGAACTGACTAGGGCAGAGCTGGCTTTTACTCGTCCCGCCGCGACGGCCATGAAGCCCCACACGTTCATCGTGCCGGCGGCGGCTCCAGTCACACCGACGCCATCAGAGCTGCAGGACCTTTCCGTCATTGCGACGGAAAGGGGGTTACAGCTGGAAGAGGTGATTGGTAGGTACGGATGGCGCCAAGAGTTTTTCAACGCGGTCGATCGGTTACGCAGCGCCTATCCGACGAAGTTCACTACCGCAGCCGTAGGGTCAGGTGATGGCTATGAAGCTTGGGTCTCATTCCATGGTCCGGCACCCGATGATCTGTCGATAGCCTTGGGTTCGGTTCCCGTTCCAGTTCAGGTCCGCAGCGTCAACTGGAGTGAGGCAGCAGTGGTTGAGGCTGCCAAAAAGATTCACTACGCGGTGCTAGCAGACACTGCCGTTGCCTCGGACGTAGCAACTGATCCTGATTTAGAGAGTGGCGAAATTAGAGTTTCGGTCAAACCGCCGTACGGCGCGTCGGCATCTAGCACGCGAGACCGAATCGCCGCGATAGGCAGAGGAAACACGCCTTTACAGAAGGCAATTATCACCGCTCCAGCTAGTATTCGAGTAACCATCGAAGTCAACCAAAGCCTCGAAGGCGGGGTTGACGTAGTCGATGGCGGAGGCCCACTTAGCGGTTGCACGGCAGGGTTCACGGTCTGGAGGAACAGCGCACCGTCCGAGCACGGTGTTACGACAGCTGGGCATTGCGACAACTACCAGACTTATAATGGCCGCGCCGTGCTGACCTTCATCAGTGCCCACGAGGGCGCCTATGGCGACGTCCAGTGGCATCGGTCTTCCGAATACGTGAGTAATAGATTCTTTTATAATACCGGCGCCACCCGACCCGCCACAGGAACGGGCACAGCAGGACCTGGAGCGGCTGTTTGCAAATTTGGACAGACATCCGGCCAGACCTGCGACGAGGTTTACAAGACGAACCAGTGCCGAGGCATTTACTGTGGGCCCACAATGACCCATCGACGCAAAGCAGCTGGCGGCGATAGTGGGGGCCATGGTTTTATGGCAATACCGCTTACGGTATCCACAGCGGCTGGAAAACCGACAACTTGTTCGACCGAGACATGTTCACACCAATAAGTCAAGCCCATACACGACTCGGCGTTTCGCTGAGGATCAACATATGAACCCCAACAAATCTTTCAACCTACTCCTTACGCTGCTCGCGGTGGCCCTCGCGTCCGGCTGCGCAAGTGACAACGGGGGCCGAGTGTTGGAGAGTGACGGCGTACGCACCCTTGTCTCGGCGCCGAAGGATGGCGGGCGGGATGCGCAGATTGCAGGACAGCTGAAACTCACGGAAGGTCGCTGCCTGGCGGTCGAATCCGACGACGGACGTGTCCATATGCTTGTTTGGCCATCGGGTGTCACGCTTCTCACTGACGGCCAGGTTGGGGTGAACGTCCCCGGACTCGGTCCGATCACCGTTGGCGAATCATTCGCAGGCAGTGGCGGCTACTCCGCTCCGCCACTTGGCGAGAAGGAGCCCGACATACCGGATGAGTGCTCCATCGGGGATGCGGAAGTGGCGATCATTGACCAGGCCGAAAGCATTCGCAAGAGCTGATGTTGTCCTCGCCGTGAATGTCGGGATCCGGGCCTGCTACAAGCCTCGAGGGGGTAGCAAATTCGGAAGTCCACCCTCAGCCATCGTCGGCCGACACCGTGTCCGGAAGATAGATCGTGCTGGCGCTCGCCCGCGCTGCGAGCGCAGCCGGCAGTCGGTGGGCGACGTTCGAAGCCGGCCGACCGGCAGGACGAGATCGATCTCCTCGGCCACCTCACGGGCGCAGCCCGCATGCGGCGGCTCGTCCGCCTCCAGCGTGCCGCCTAGGATCATCCAATAGTCCCGGTAGTTGGGCTTGACCATCAGCACCCGGCCCGCCGGGTCCGTGACCAGGGCCCCGGCGGCGGCGTAGACCATCGGCAGTTGCGCGTACCAGATATCCGGGGGGGGGGGACGAATCATCACCGGACCGTACCGCCGGCGGTGCCGGTCAACGGATCCGATCGCGGAGTCGGGCGGGATCAGCCCGGGATGGGCGGCGGCGTGGTGCCGGAGAGCCAGTCGCGGAGAAAATCGCGTAACCGTTCACCGGAGACCCGCTTCGCATGCTCGATGAAGTCGTCGGTGGTGGCGTTGCCGTCGCGCTTCTCGGCCGTCCAGGCCTGCAGGATCCGGAAGAACGCCTCGTCGCCGACCTTGAGCCGTAGCGCGTGCACCACCAGCGCCCCCCGCTTGTAGACCGCCCGGCCGAACATGTCCGCCGGCCCCGGGTCGACGGCCGGCTGCGACCAGTCGATGCCGGCGTACTCCATATCGAAGCTCTCCCGCACCGACCGGCCCCCGTCGTGCTCCGTCCAGAGCCACTCGGCATAGGTGGCGAAGCCCTCGTTGAGCCACAGGTCGCTCCAGTGCCGGACCGAGACGCTGTTGCCGAACCACTGGTGCGCCAACTCGTGGGCGACCACCCAGGTGTTCGGGCCGCGGTCGAAGAACACCGGTCCGTAGACGGGCCGGGACTGGGTCTCCAGAGCGAACCGGACCCGGTGATCGTCAACGACGATGCCGCCGTAGGCGTCGAACGGGTAGGGGCCGAAGCGGGTGGCCAGGAAATCGGCGATCTCCCCGGTACGCGCGATCGATGCCTCGGCGGCACCACCGGCCGGCAGCGACGACGCCACCGCCGTCACCAGCGGCTTGCCGTTATGGGTCCCGGTCCGTACTCGGTAGTCGCCGATCACCACCGTGCTCAGGTAGCTGGCCATCGGGTGCCGCTCCGACCACTTCCAGGTGGTCCAGCCGTCGGTCGTGCTGGCGCCGCCGGGCACCCCGTTGCTCAACGCCACCACCCCCTCCGGCACCGTGATCTCGAAGTCGTAGGTGGCTTTGTCGAGGGGATGATCGTTGACCGGAAACCAGGTGCTCGCCGACTCGGGCTGCCCGACGGCGACGGCCCCGTCCCGGGTGTCGAGGAAGCCGTTCTGGCCGAGGATGGGGCTGTCGATCGGGCTCGGGTCGCCGCCGTAGGCGACCTCCACGGTGAACCGGCGGTCCTTGGGCAGCCCCTGGACGGGCGTGATCTCCAACTCGTCGCCGTTGCGGCGATGCCGGGCCGTGGTGCCGTCCACCGTGACCGAGGTGACGGCCAGGCCGGCCAGGTCGAGGTTGAAGCGGGACAGCCCCTGGGTGGCGGTGGCGGTGATCGTCGCGGTGCCGGCGAGCTGGTCGGTCGCCGGGTCGAAGCGCACCTTCAGGTGGTAGTTCGCCACGTCGTAGCCGCCGTTGCCCGATGTCGGGAAGTACGGGTCGCCGATGCCGGCGGCACCGGGCCGGAACTCCCCCGGTTCTCCTGCGGTGCAGGCGCCGACAGCAAGCGCCATCACCAGCGCCGCCGCGACCGTCAACCGTCCCGATCGCCGCATCGACGGCCCCCTTCCCACTTCTGCCCACAGAGCCCACGGGCCGGCTACCCGCCGGCCCGTGGACGCGTCGCGATGAGATCGACTACCGGTCGAGGACGATGCTGACCCGCTGGAACTCCTTCAGGTCGCGGTAACCACACTTGGCCATCGACCGACGTAGACCGCCGAAGAGGTTGAGCCGCCCGTCCGGCTCGTCGGCCGGTCCGTACAGCAGCTTCTCCATCGTGCCGAGCCGGTCACCGGCGGCCGCGAACCTGCCGCGCGGCAGCTTGGGGTGGCTGGCGGCCGAATGCCACCACGCGCCGCCCGCCGGCGCCTCGTCGCAACGGGACAGCGGTTGGCCGAGCATCACCGCGTCGGCACCGCACCCCAGCGCCTTGGCGATGTCCCCGGAGGTACGCAGGTTGCCGTCGGCGATCAGGTGCACGTACCGCCCGCCGGTCTCGTCGAGGTAGTCGCGGCGAGCGGCCGCGGCATCGGCGATCGCGGTGGCCATCGGCACCCGGATGCCCAGCACGTCGCCGGTGGTCGACCATTCGTCGGCGCCGACCCCGACGATCACACCGGCCGCCCCGGTACGCATCAGGTGCAGCGCCGTCTTGTAGTCGGTGCAGCCACCGACGACGACCGGCACGTCGAGATCGGCGATGAACTCCTTGAGGTTGAGGGGTTCCTCGCTGGTGGAGACGTGTTCAGCGGAGACGATGGTGCCCTGGATGACCAGCACGTCGACACCCGCATCGAGGATCGCCGGGGCGAGCGCCAGCGTGTGCTGCGGCGACACCCGGACGGCCACCGTCACCCCACCATCACGTAGCTGACGGATCCGCTCGGTGATCAGCTCGGTACGGATGGGTTCTGCGTAGACCTCCTGCAGGCGCAGGGTCGTCTGCGCCGGCTCCTTCAGCCCGGACAACTCCTCCAGGATCTTGGTCGGGTCCTCGTACCGGGTCCAGAGGCCCTCGACGTTGAGCACGCCGAGGCCACCGAGCTGTCCCAGGGCCAGCACTGACGCCGGGCTCATGGTCGCGTCGGACGGGTGCCCCACGCAGGGGATACGGAACTGGTAGGCATCGAGCTGCCACGTCGTCGACACGTCATCGACATCACGGGTACGGCGGCTCGGCACAATCGCGATGTCGTCGAGGTGGTAGCCGCGCTGCGCGGTCTTACCCAACCCGATCTCGACCACGTCACGCACGTCAACGGCTCCTAGCGGGTGTAATAGTTGGGGGCTTCAACGGTGACTTGGATGTCATGCGGGTGGCTCTCCTTCAGCCCCGCCGCGGTGATCCGGATGAGCTGACCGCGGCGCTGCAGCTCGGGAATGCTCTCCGCGCCGACGTACCCCATGGCAGCCCGCAACCCGCCGATCAGCTGGTGGGCCACCACGGACAACGGCCCGCGGTAGGGGACCTGACCCTCGACGCCCTCCGGCACCAGCTTGTCCTCGTTGAGGACGTCCTGTTGGAAGTAGCGGTCCTTGGAGTAGGAGCGGGCCTGGCCCCGCGACTGCATCGCGCCCAGCGAGCCCATCCCCCGGTAGGTCTTGAACTGCTTGCCGTTGATGAGCAGCAACTCGCCCGGGCTCTCCGCGCAGCCGGCGAGCAGGCCACCGAGCATGGCCGTGTCGGCGCCGGCCACCAGGGCCTTGGCGATGTCGCCGGAGTACTGGATCCCGCCGTCGCCGATCACCGGCACCCCCGCCGGCCGGGCGGCCCGGGACGCCTCCATGACTGCGGTGATCTGCGGGACCCCGACCCCGGCGACCACCCGGGTGGTGCAGATCGCGCCGGGGCCGACGCCGACCTTGACCGCGTCCGCACCGGCGTCGACCAGCGCCTTGGCGCCGGCGTAGGTTGCGACGTTGCCGCCGACGATGTCGATCGTCGCATCCTTCTTCAGCCGAGCGACCATCTCCAGCACCGCACGCTGGTGGCCGTGAGCGGTATCCACGATGACGACATCCACGCCGGCGTCGATGAGGGTCTGGGCCCGCTTGTAGGCGTCCTCACCCACCCCGACCGCGGCGGCGACCCGCAGCCGGCCCGCCTCGTCCTTGGTCGCGTGCGGGAACTGCTCGCTCTTGGTGAAGTCCTTGACGGTGATGAGGCCGCGCAGCCGGTTGCCTTCGTCGACCAGAGGCAGCTTCTCGACCTTGTGCTTACGCAGCAACTCGAGCGCCTCCGCCCTGGTCACGCCGACACGGGCGGTGACCAGGGGCATCCGGGTCATGATCTCTCGGACCGGGGTGGCGGTATCGGAGACGAAGCGCATGTCGCGGTTGGTGACGATCCCCACCAGGATGCCCTCGTCATCCACCACCGGCGCACCGGAGATGCGGTAGCGCGCACAGAGCGCGTCAACATCCCGCAACGTGTCGTCGGGGCGGCAGGTCACCGGATTGGTGATCATGCCGGCTTCGGAGCGCTTGACCAGATCGACCTGCAACGCCTGATCCTCGACCGACAGGTTGCGGTGGAGGACACCGATGCCCCCCTGGCGGGCCATCGCGATCGCCATCCGGGCTTCGGTGACGGTGTCCATGGCGCTGGAGACCAGCGGGATGGCAAGCGACACATTCCGGGTCAGTCGGGTGATGGTGTTGACTCGGCCCGGCACCACGTCCGACTCGGCCGGCTGCAACAGCACGTCATCAAAGGTCAGGCCGAGCGGGATGGACGACACCACCCCTATTGTCCGTTCCGGGACGGGCCGGGAGTGCGGGTCTTCGACAGGCATGGGCAGATCACTGATCGGACGGTTCTCCACGACTTGTCCCCTGAGCTGGTCGGACGGCCTTCGGCAGGTCTCATCGCGCCGGCCCGGGCTCGCCGGATCTGGCGGCACGATGGTTAATCGTACCCACCGACCCGGAGTGGCCTCAGCGACGCGGTCCGTGACGGCCGGCCGCTGGCGCCGACGCCGATGCAGCGGTCGGGGCGGTGGTCCGTGCGGCTTCCGGTATTACGACTACGGTGGGGGGGTGCACGACGATCCCATCGACCCGTTCAGCGGCGACCCCAGTGATCCGTCCGCTGGCCTCGGCGACCCCCTGGGGGACCCCCGGCTTGAACCGCTGACCGACATCGAGCGGCAGGAGATGCTGGAGGATCTCGCCGATCTGGAGATCTACCAGGCCCTGCTCGGCCCGACCGGTATCCGCGGGCTCGTGATCGAGTGCGAAGACTGCCGCGAGCCCCACTACTTCGACTGGGACCTGCTCCGCAGCAACCTGCGTCATTTGCTCAACTCGGGCCAGCCCCACATGCATGAGCCGGCCTTCGATCCCGATCCGGAGCATTACGTGACATGGGAGTATGCCCGCGGGTACGCCGACGGGGTGCACGACACCTTGTCCGAGGGCACCGACGAAGCCGAAGGCTGAGCCGGTCAGGCAACCAGACCGGCCCGGAAGCCCGTCGCCACCGCGTGCGCCCGGTCCCGGACCCCGAGCTTCCGGAATATCCGGCGGGCGTAGGTCTTGACCGTGTCCTCGGACAGGTAGAGCTCCCGGCCGATCTCGGCGTTGCTCTTGCCGTCGGCCATGGCCCGCAGCACCTGCGCCTCCCGTTCGGTCAACACGCTGGCCGGATGCTCCCCGCCGGTGGGCGGAGCCGGCGTCACCGCCGTGGGGGGCGCACCCTGCTCACCGGGCTGCACGGCGGAGGTGATCGCGACGGGAGGATCGACGGGTGCCGGATCGACCTCCCGTTGGGCGGGCACGACCGTTGATGCACCGGACTGCGGTCCCGCTTCGGCCGACTCCGGGGCGCCGCTGCCGGGGACCCGTCGCCCGCCGTCGCCGGAGGTTCGTCCGCCCCCGGGCAGACCTGGTTCCGCAAGCCTCCGCCCCGGCGCCTGCAGCAGCAGCAGCGTTTTGGCCACCACGCAGGCCGCCTCCTGATCACTGCTGCTGATCAGGCCGCGGGCGCCGGCGGCGATCACGGCCGCGGCCGACGTCCGCTCGGCTCCGAAGAGGACCAGCGCCGCTCTGGGGGCTCGGGCCAGCACCCGCCGGGTGAACCTGGCGGTGTCGGAACGGACCAGCGCCGCCTCGGCCAGCACGATGTCGGCCGGCTTCTCCGCGAGCCGGAGGAGCACCTCCGGCTCTGAGGTCGCCGTCCGTACCGCGGTGGCAAGGCCGAGCCGGGCCGCCACCGCCGCAACATCACGCGCCGCCCGAGCTGACCGGACGCACAGAAGAACGTTACGCACAGCGAACTCCTCTCCCTCGAAAGAAGACCACGGAAGCGGCCGCCGGTCAGAGGTTTCCCAGGAAAAAGACGTAAAGCTCCACATAGGCCAACCCGAGGTGTCCGGGGTGACCGGATCGGAGGACGAGGCTAGGCCGAGGACGTGTGAGTTCCGGCACAAACGGGTATCGCGGTCCGATATCGGAAATCGGAGTGCCGGCACGGCACGCCGCCGCTGACGAAGACAGGCTTCGGTCACCGGCAGCAGGCGGGGCGGCGCGGCAGGAGGGTGCTGATGTCGAACGTCCGGAGACTCCCCAAACCCCTCAACGCCCTGTGGGACTGGCAGCGGCTCGGCGCCTGCCGAGGGCGCGACAGCGGCCAGTTCTTCCATCCCGAAGGCGAGCGGGGCTCATCCCGCAACCACCGGGAGGCCCATGCGAAATCGATCTGCGCTTCCTGCCCCGTACGTGCCGAGTGTGCCGCGCACGCCCTGTCGGTCCGCGAGCCGTACGGAGTGTGGGGCGGATTCAGCGAGGCCGACCGGCTGCGGCTGCTCATCCTCGGCTGGGAGGACTTGGCCAACCTCCGCCGGAACCGGGTTGATGTAGCCGGGCTGGAAGCACGGTTGGGCTGGCCGCACCGCTCGACAGTGCCCACCCAGCGGGAACCCGCCCATCCCTGATCCCAGGGCATCCTGCTCATCAGGCGGGAGCGGGGACAGAGAGCAACACCGCGTGGCAGGGAGGCTGCCCCTGCCACGCGGCGCGGTAACACGTACGGCTAGAAGCCGGGGCCGTGCTGGTGGCCGTGGCCGTGACCGTGACCGTGGCCGGCGGCAGCGGCGGCCGGCTCCTCCTCCGGCTTCTCCACCACGAGGCTCTCCGTGGTGAGCAGCATGCCGGCGATCGATGCGGCGTTGACGACGGCGTTGCGGGTCACCTTGACCGGGTCGATGATGCCGCTCTTGGTCAGGTCGACATACTCCCCGGCGGCGGCGTCGAGCCCGAAGCCCCAGTCGCCCCCCTTGACCTTCTGCACGACGAGGGAGCCGTCGTGACCGGCGTTGCGCGCGATCCACCGCAGCGGCTCATCCAGCGCCGTACGGACGATCGAAACGCCGACCTTCTCGTCGCCGGTGAACCCGAGACCGTCGTCGAGCACCGAGGCGATCTGCGCCAAGGCGGCCCCACCCCCTGGCACCGTGCCCTCCTCAACGGCGGCCTTGGTGGCGGCGATGGCGTCCTCGATGCGGAGCTTGCGCTCCTTCATCTCGACCTCGGTCGCCGCACCCACCTTGATCACCGCGATACCGCCGGAGAGCTTCGCCAGCCGCTCCGAGAGCTTCTCCCGGTCCCATTCGGAGTCGGAAGCCTCGATCTCCTTGCGGATCTGGGCGATCCGGTCCGCCACCTCGGTGGCGTTGCCGCGACCGTCGACGACGGTGGTGGTGTCCTTGTCGACCACGACCCGCCGGGCACTACCCAGCACCTCCAGCCCCACCGAGTCGAGCTTGTAGCCCAGCTCCGGTGCCACCAGTTGCGCCCCGGTGAGGATCGCCATGTCCTGCAGCATCGCCTTACGGCGGTCGCCGAAGCCGGGCGCCTTGACCGCGCAGACCTTGAGGGTCTTGCGGATCGAGTTCACCGCGAGCGTGGAGAGGGCCTGCCCCTCCACGTCCTCAGCCACGATCAGCAGCGGCTTGTTGTTCTGCAGGACCTTCTCCAGCAGTGGCAGAAGCTCCTCGATTGCAGAGATCTTCTCCGTGGTGAGCAGGATGTGCGGGTCGTCGAGCGCAGCCTCCTGCCCTTCCGCATCGGTGACGAAGTGCGGCGAGATGAAGCCCTTGTCGAACTGCAGGCCCTCGGTCACCTCCAGCTCGGTGGCCAGGGTGGAGCCCTCTTCCACGGTGATCACACCGTCGCGGCCGACCTTCTCCATCGCCTCGGCGATCAGGTTGCCGATGATGCCGTCCTGCGCGGAGATCGTCGCGACGTGGGCAACCGCCTCCTTGCTGTTGACCTCGACGGCCTTGTCGAGCAGCGCCTTGGAGAGCTTGTCGGCAGCCGCGTCGATGCCCCGCTTGAGGCCCGCCGGGTTGGCGCCGGCCGCCACATTGCGCAAGCCCTCGCGGACCATCGCCTGGGCGAGCACGGTGGCGGTGGTGGTCCCGTCCCCGGCGACGTCGTTGGTCTTCGTCGCCACCTCCTTGACCAGCTGTGCGCCAAGGTTCTGGTACGGGTTGGAGAGCTCGATCTCCTTGGCGATGGTGACGCCGTCGTTGGTGATCGTCGGGGTACCGAACTTCTTGTCCAGGACGACGTTGCGCCCCTTCGGACCGAGCGTGACCCGGACCGTATCGGCGAGCGCATTGACACCGTGTTCCAGCAGGTGGCGGGCGTCATCGGAAAAGCTCAGGATTTTCGCCATATCTTTCCCTTCACGCGTGGCGGCCCCGGCGCCCCGTGGGGGCGCCGGGGCCGCCAGCACTGTCAGTAGGTCACTTCTCGATGACCGCGAGGACGTCACGGGCGGAGAGCACGAGGTAGTCCTCGCCGCCGTACTTGACCTCGGTGCCGCCGTACTTCGAGTAGATGACCGTGTCGCCGACCTTGACGTCAAGCGGGACCCGCTTGCCGTTGTCGTCGATGCGACCCGGGCCGACAGCGAGGACGGTGCCCTCCTGCGGCTTCTCCTTGGCGGTGTCGGGAATCACGATACCCGACGCGGTGGTCGTCTCAGCCTCATTCGCCTGGACCAGAATCCGGTCCTCGAGCGGCTTAATCGCAACCTTGGTCGCGGTAGTCACGGGCATACCCTCCTGGGGTACTGGTTTCTGTGCCGGCCGAATGGCCGGCGTCAATCTGCCTCATGCCACCGGGCGGGTCCGTCGTCGCGGGTGCCGGTCCGCCTGGCGTATCCGGGACAAGGCCCCGGAAGTTAGCACCCTCGACCTGAGAGTGCTAACTGCAGATTAGGCCCGTCGCTAGCACTCCGTCAAGGAGAGTGCCAATCCGGCGCGTCGAGCCCTCTCACCGTCGGCACAATGACCCCGTGAACTCCGACCAGCTTGCCGCCCTGCGTACCCCCGCCGGAGCAGACGCCCTCGCCGCAGCGACCGAGATGGCCGGCGGCGACCCCCTGTACGCGGCCGCCGCGCTCCGGGCGCGCGGCGTACCCGCCGACCTCGCCGCCGCCGCTCTCACCCAGGCCGAACTGCGCCGGAAAGCGGTAGCGAAGTTCGGTCCGGCCGCCGCCGGCATGTTCTTCACCCGCGCCGGGCTGGAGCAGGCCACCCGCGCCGTGGTGGCGGAACGTCGGGCTGTGCGGCTGCGCGCCGCAGGGGTGCGGACCCTGGCCGACCTGGGGTGCGGCCTCGGCGCCGATGCGCTCGCCGCCGCCCGCGCCGGCCTGCGGGTGTACGGGGTGGAGGCCGACCCGGTCACCGCGGCGATGGCGGCAGCCAACGCCGCGGCGGCCGGGGTGGCCGACCTGTTCACCGTGGTGCAGGGCGACGCCGCCGAGTTCGACCTCTCCCACGTCGAGGCGGTGTTCTGCGATCCGGCCCGACGGCGGATCGGCACCGGACGCCGGATCTTCGACCCGGCCGCCTACTCGCCCCCGTGGGATTTCGTCGTCGGCCTGGCCCACCGGATACCGCGCACGGTGGTCAAGGTCGCACCGGGAATCTCCCACGCCCTCATTCCATCAGAGGCGGAGGCGGAATGGGTCAGCGTCGACGGCGACCTGGTGGAGGCGACCCTCTGGTGGGGCCCCCTCGCCACCACCCCCCGCCGCGCCACCCTGCTCGCTTCCCCCCGCCTGCACAAGGGCAGCCCTCCTGGGCCTTCTTCTCAAGAGGGCAGCCCTATGCCCGTCCAGGCGGGAAGAGGGCAGCCCTGTTGGGAACTGACCGGTACGGGGGCAGCACACGCACCGGTCGGCGAGGTCCGACGTTTTCTCTACGACCCGGACCCGGCGGTGGTACGAGCGCACCTGGTGGCCGAGTTCGCGGCGGCCGTGGACGGGGTGCTCGCCGATCCGACCATCGCATACGTCTACGCCGATGAGGCGCGGGTTACCCCCTTCGCCCGCTGCCTGGAGGTGACCGACGTGCTGCCGTTTTCGCTCAAACGCCTGCGGGCACTGCTACGCGAACGCGCTGTCGGTCGACTGGAGATCCTCAAACGCGGCTCCGCACTCGACCCACAGCGACTCCGGAACGATCTGCGGCTGGCCGGCACCGCAGCCGCCAGCCTCGTCCTGACCCGGGTGGCGGGCGCACCCTTCGCGTTGCTTTGTCAACCGATCACTGCCGACAGCTAGCGATCACGACCGCCCCGGGCCGCCCCTGCTCTTCGGAACAGAGACGGGGCGGAGGGGCGGCCAGCACCGGCGAAGGCCGTCCGGCGGCCGGGGTGCCTCCGTCCACTTCGCAGCTCCGCATCGCCCAAGCACCGATGTTGCTGAATTGTTATGGCAAACAACTTATTCATCGCCGCGCCACTCTTGTGCTCCTACCTGGATAACTAATACGTTGCCGGACACAACAAAGGCATGGCCGGTCTCCGCCGTCGCCGTGGCGGCATCCGGAGCCCCCACGGCAGCACCACCGCAACCAGTTCGTTCCGAGACCCCGATCCCGATTCGAAAGGACCGGTGCAATGCGCAGACAGCTACTCCCGCTCGCCGCTGCGAGCCTGTTGGCCATGGGTGCTCTCACCGCCTGTGGCGATGAGACCGACGGAGACGCCGGAGCCGGCACCACCCCGAAGGTCGGCGTCATCCTGCCGGACAGCTCGACCTCCGACCGTTGGGAGACCGCCGACCGCAAATACCTGCAAGAGGCGTTCGAAGCCGCCGGCGTCAAGCACGACATCCAGAACGCGCACGGCGACAAGACCCAGTTCCAGACGATCGCCGACCAGATGATCACCAGCGGCGTGACGGTGCTGATGATCGTCAACCTGGACTCCGGCACCGGTAAGGCGGTGCTCGACAAGGCCAAGTCGCAGGGGGTCGCCACCATCGACTACGACCGGCTTACCCTCGGCGGGTCAGCGGAGTACTACGTCAGTTTCGACAACGAGTCCGTCGGGAAACTGCAGGGCGAGGGCCTGGTCAAGTGCCTGACCGACAAGGGTGCCACAAACCCGGTGGTCAGCTACCTCAACGGCTCACCGACCGATAACAACGCCACCCTCTTCAAGAACGGCTACGACTCGGTACTGAAGCCGAAGTTCGACTCGAAGGAGTACGTCAAGGGCCCGGATGAGTCTGTGCCGGACTGGGACAACACGCAGGCCGCCACGATCTTCGAGCAGCATCTCACCCAGACCAAGGGCAAGATCGACGGGGTGCTCGCCGCGAATGACGGGCTCGGCAACGCGGTCATCTCGGTGCTGAAGAAGAACAAGCTCAACGGCAAGATCCCCGTAACCGGCCAGGACGCCACCGTGCAGGGGCTGCAGAACATCCTCGCCGGTGACCAGTGCATGACCGTCTACAAGGCGATCAAGGAGGAGGCGGAGGCGGCCGCCAGTCTCGCCATCGCGCTGGCGAAGGGCGAGAAGAAGGAGACGGGCCAGTCGGTCAAGGACCCGGAGAGCGGCCGGGATGTCAGCGCCGTCCTGCTCACCCCGAAGGCCATCTACCGGGACAACGTCCAGGATGTCGTGGCGGACGGCTTCGTCACCAAGGAGGAGCTCTGCACCGGTGACTTCGCGGCCATGTGCACCGAAGTCGGCATCAGCTGACCGGGACCGACGCGATCAGCATGGCACGTCGGCACCACCGTTGGGCTCCGCCCGGCACGTCACCCACGCGCCGGGCGGAGCCCAACGGGTCGGCCGCGCCGAGGCTCCACCGGAAACCCGCGTAAAGGAGAACCCATGCCTGCGACCCCTCTGTTGGAGCTGCGCGGGATCGACAAGAACTTCGGCCCCGTCCAGGTCCTGCGTGACGTCAGCCTCTCCGTACCACCCGGCGAAGTGACCGCGCTCGTCGGCGACAACGGAGCCGGCAAGTCCACCCTGGTCAAATGCATCAGCGGCATTCACCCCGTCGATGGCGGAGAGCTCTACTTCGAAGGCCGGCCGGTGACCATCGGCAACCCACGGGACGCCGCCGCCCTCGGAATCGAGGTCGTCTACCAGGACCTCGCGCTCTGCGACAACCTCGACATCGTCCAGAACATGTTTCTCGGCCGGGAAAAACGCAACGGCATCGTGCTCGACGAGCCCACGATGGAGCAGATGGCGGCGGAGACCCTCGATGGCCTCTCCGTACGCACCGTGGCATCGCTGCGCCAACACGTCTCCAGCCTCTCCGGCGGGCAACGCCAGACCGTGGCGATCGCTAAGGCCGTGCTCTGGAACAGCAGACTCGTCATTCTCGACGAACCGACCGCGGCGCTCGGGGTCGCCCAGACCGCACAGGTGCTGGAACTGGTGCGCAGACTCGCCGACAACGGGCTCGCCGTCATCCTCATCTCCCACAACATGAACGACGTCTTCGCCGTCTCCGACCGAATCGCCGCGCTCTACCTCGGCCAGATGGTCGCCGCGGTGAAGACCACCGAGGTCACCCACGCACAGGTGGTGGAACTGATCACAACGGGGCGTAACGACGGCCGGGGGCCCGCGCCCGACCACGAAGCACCGTACGCAGACAACGTCGCATCGGGAGCCAACCCATGAGCACCACCACCACAGCGGTCCAGCAGACCAAGCCGGTGGCCGTGGTCACCGTCCGCGAGCACATCAGCAACTATGTGAGCCGGCTCCGCGGCGGCGACCTGGGTGCCCTGCCGGCCGTGCTGGGACTGGTCGTTCTCTGTCTGGCCTTCACCATCATGCGCCCGGTCTTCCTCTCCGCCGGGAACTTCGCCAACCTCTTCACCCAGGGCGCCGCGGTCACGGTGATCGCGATGGGGCTGGTCTTCGTGCTGCTGATCGGCGAGATCGACCTGTCGGCGGGCTTCGCCAGCGGGGTCTGCGCCGCCGTGCTGGCCAACCTGGCGACGCTGCTCGGATACCCCTGGTACATCGCGGTCGCGGCGGCCATCGCTACCGGCGTGCTGATCGGGCTCGTTCTCGGCCTCCTCGTAGCCAAGATCGGAATCCCCTCCTTCGTCGTCACACTCGCCGCCTTCCTCGCCTTCCAGGGAGTCGTGCTGCTGCTGATCGAGGGCGGCACGAACGTCTCCATCCGCAACGAGGCGCTGCTCGCCATCGCCAACCGCAATCTGCCGCCGCTGCTCGGCTGGCTGATGGTCGCGGGCGGGGCCGGGGGATACGCCGCCGTCCAACTGATGCGCTATCGCAAACGGACCGCCCGCAGCCTGGCCACGGAGCCGATCACCGTGGTGTTCGCCCGGATCGCCGTGCTCACGCTGCTGCTGAGCGCCGCCGTATACCTGCTCAACCTCGAACGCAGCCGCAATCCGCTGCTCGTGTCGCTGAAGGGAGTGCCCGTCGTCGTACCGATCATCGCGCTCCTGCTGGTCGCCGGGACCTTCGTGCTGCGGCGCACCGCGTACGGCCGGCACGTCTACGCGGTCGGCGGCAACCGGGAGGCAGCCCGGCGGGCCGGCATCAACGTCGACCGCATCCGGATCTCGGCCTTCGCCATCTGCTCCGGTATGGCGGCGATCGGGGGCATCATCGCCGCTAGCCGAGCCGCCTCGGTGGACGCCAACACCGGCGGCAGTAAAGTGCTGCTCTACGCGGTGGGCGCGGCGGTCATCGGTGGCACCAGCCTCTTCGGCGGTAAAGGTCGGGTCCTCGACGCGGTGCTCGGCGGCGCGGTCGTCGCGGTCATCGACAACGGCATGGGTCTGATGGGCTACAGCTCGGGAGTCAAATACATTCTGACCGGGCTGGTGCTTCTACTCGCTGCGGGGGTTGACGCCCTGTCCCGTCGCCGGGCAACCGCAAGCGGCGGTTGACCGATCTGCGGAAGGTGGAATGACCGTACCGATGCGCGCAGGGCCGAGCCAGGAGGAGATCCGCCGGCAGAATCTCGGTGCCCTGCTGCGTTACATCCACGTCCACGGGCCGACCTCCCGTGCCGAGTTGACCAGTGTGCTGGGGCTCAACCGCAGCACCATCGGGGCGCTCACCGCTGACCTGGCCGCCAGCGGCCTGGTCAGCGAGGCGGCACCACGCGAGACCGGCCGGGCCGGGCGCCCCTCACTGGTCGTCCGGCCGGAATCGGACCGCATCTACACCTACGCCTTCAGCATCGACGTCGACCGGCTCCGCGCTGCCCGGATAGGTCTCGGGGGTGAGGTACTCGATCGGCGGGAGATGGAGCGGCCGCGGGGCCTGGCAGCCGATGAGGCGGTCCCGCTGCTGGCCGGGTTCGTCAAGGAGATGAACTCCACGGTTCCGCTCGGGGCGGTCTGTGTCGGTGCGGGCATCGCGGTCTGTGGCATGGTCCGCCGCGACGACGGGCTGGTCCGGTTGAGCCCCAACACCGGCTGGGTCGATGAGCCGCTCGGCGCGGCGCTCAAGGCGGAGCTGGGGGATGCAACCCCGGTCTCGGTGGGGAACGTTGCCGACGTTTCGGCCTTCGCCGAGCATGCCCGGGGAGCGGCGGTCGGCTGCGACAACCTCATCTACCTCTACGGCGATGTCGGCATCGGCGCCGGAATCATCGCCGGAGGCCGACGGCTGACCGGGCACGGTGGCTACGGCGGCGAGGTGGGCCACATGGTCGTCCGCCCGGGTGGCCGGCCCTGCGGCTGCGGCTCGTACGGCTGCTGGGAGACCGAGATCGGCGAGTACGCCCTGCTGCGAGGGGCGGGACGGGAGCACGGCTGGGGCCAGGCCGCGATACGCGCCGTCATCGACGCCGCCGACCGGGGCGACGCGGTCGCCCAGGCGTCGGTACGCCAGGTCGGCGACTGGCTGGGATTCGGAGTGGCGAACCTGGTAAACATCCTCAATCCGGAGATGGTGATCTTCGGGGGGACGTTGCGGGACGTCTACCTGGCCGCCGCGGCCCAGGTACGCAGCCGGCTCAATGCGAGCGCACTGCTGGCCGGCCGGGAGCAGCTGCGGTTGCGGACGCCGAAACTCGGCGAGGACGCGGCGCTGATCGGCGCCGCCGAGTTGGCCTTCGAGCGGCTCCTCGCCGACCCGCTGGAGGCCGCAGCCTGATCCGTCCGACCGATCGCCCAACACGCCCACCAAGTCCCTGATCAACGGGGAAGGGGGATCAGGTCGGGGAGGGGTGGTCGCCGTGCCAGGAACGCCAGAGCGCGGCGTACGAGCCGTCGGCGGAGATCAGTTCGTCATGCGGGCCCAGCTCGGTGATGCGCCCGTCCTCCACCACCGCGACCCGGTCGGCGTCGTGGGCGGAGAAGAGCCGGTGGGCGATCGCCACGACCGTACGACCGGCCAGCACCCCGGCCAGCGACCGCTCCAGGTGCCGGGCAGCCCGCGGATCGATCAGCGAGGTCGCCTCGTCCAGCACCAGGGTGTGCGGGTCGGCGAGCACCAGCCGGGCCAGCGCGAGCTGCTGGGCCTGGGCGGCGGAGAGGGGATGGCCGCCCGCCCCGACCACCGTCTCCAATCCGGCCGGCAGCTGCTCGGCCCAGTCGAGCGCGTGCACCGCCGCCAACGCGGAGCGCACCTCATCGTCAGAGGCGTCGGGGCGAACCATCGCCATGTTGTCGCGGAGCGTACCGATGAAGACGTGGTGCTCCTGGGTGACCAGGGCGACCTGTCGCCGCAGCTCGTCGAGGGGCAGGTCCACCAGGGGCGCGCAGCCGACGGTGACCTCCCCGGCACGAGGCCGGTGGATGCCGGCCAGCAGGCGCCCCAGGGTGGACTTGCCGGCGCCGGAGGGCCCGACCATGGCCAATCGCTCCCCCGGTTTCAGGACCAGGGAGACGCCGTGCAGGACGTCCCGCCCCTCGAAGTAGGAGAAGCGCACGTCCCGCGCGGCCGGCGGATTCTCCCCGTAGGGACGGGCCGGCGGCAGCGACCGGTCCCCGGGCGCCTGCGCGACGCCGAGCAGCCGGGCCAGCGACGCCCCACCGACCTGGAGTTCGTCGAGCCAGGAGAGCAACCGGTCAAGCGGGTCGATGAGCTGCTGGACATAGAGGACGGCGGCGGTGACCTGGCCGAGGGTCACCCAGCCTTCGATGTAGAACCACCCGCCGAGGAGCAGCGTCGCGACGACCGGTATGACGTAGCCGATCTCCACCACGGGGAACCAGACGGTACGGAGGAAGAGCGTGTACCGTTCGGCGGCGTACGACTCGCGGATGTCCGCGTCGGTGCGGGCTCGGCGGCGGGCCTGCTGGCCCAGCGCCTCGGTGGTGCGGCAACCGTCGACCGTCTCGCTGACCCCGTCGGTGATGCCGGAGTAGGCGGCGTTTTCGCGCAGGTAGCCGGCGGGGGCTCGGCGCAGATACCATCGCGTCCCGACCCACAGCACCGGCACCGCGATCAGGCAGGGCAGTGCCAGCAACGGCCCGACCAGGATGATCGCGCCGACGACGAAGCCGGCGGTGACCATCCCGATGAGGGTCTCCGGGACGGCGAAACGGACCGTGCGCGAGAGCGCGGAAACATCCCGCGAGGCGCGGGTCAGCAGGTCGCCGGCGCCGGCGCGCTCTACGGTGGAGAGCGGGAGGGCGAGGATCCGGTCGATGAACTCTTCCCGCAGTTCGGCGAGGACCCGCTCACCCAACCGGGCGGAGGTGAACTGCGCGAAGCGGACCAGCACCGCCTGGACGACCACGAACCCGGCGATGGCTAACACGATCTGATCGACGGTCACCGCCGTGGTGCCCTCGGAGATCGCCTCGACCAGGCTACCGAGCAGCCGCGGCGCGGCCAGGCCGGCGACCGCGGCGAACGCGTGCAACCCGAGCGTCACCGCGAGCGCCCGCGGGTGGCGGCGCATCAGGGTCCGGGCGTAGCGGCGCACCTCCCGGGCGTCCGCCACCGGCAGCGCGCCGCTCACGCCCCCTCCCCTCGGGTGACGGTCGCCGCATACCGCGGCTCGGTGTCGAGCAGTTCGCGGTGGGTGCCCTCAGCGATGACCTTGCCGTCCTCGACGAAGGCGACGGTGTCCGCATGGTCGAGCAGCAGAGGGCTGGTCGTGGCCACCACCGTTGTCCGTCCACTGCGGGCCGCGATGAGCCGTTCGGCGATCCGTGCCTCGGTGTGCGCGTCCACGGCGCTGGTCGGCTCTACCAGCACCAGGATCTGTGGGTCGGCGACCAGGGCGCGGGCGAGGCGCAGCCGCTGCTGTTGGCCACCGGAAAATTCCCGCCCCCGTTCGGCCACGATGGTGTCCAGCCCGTCGGGCAGGGCGTCGATGATGTCGATGGCGCTGGCCACAGCCAGTGCGGCGCTGATCTCTGCGTCGCTGGCCCGGTCGTGCGGGTCGAGCTCCGCCCGTAGCGGTCCGGCGAAGAGCCGCGCGTCGTTGTCCGCCACCAGGGTCCGCTCCCGCACCGTCGCCAGTGCCAGCTTGCGCAGCGGTACGCCGGAGAGGGTGACCTCCCCGTCGGTGTAGCCGCCGAGCCGGTCGGCGATGGTGACCGTGTCCTCGGGCACCGCGGCTGCCAACGCGGTGCACCGGCCGGGGCGCACCACCAGACCGGATGCCACATCAACCAGGTCGCCCGGCTCATCAGGCAGTCGTACCGGGTGCGGCGGATCGGTGAACTCCGGCTGCAGTCCGAGCAGTCGGACCACCCGGCGGGCGGCGACGTGCGCCTGGGTGAACTTGTGCAGGGCTTCGGTGAGGGTACGCAGCGGCGTCACCAGGAACGCGGCGTACCCGTAGAAGGCGACCAGTTGGCCGGGGGTGATCTCTCCCCGGAGCGTGAACCGGGCACCGAGCCAGGTGACCAGGACGACGAAGATGCCGGGCAGCAGGACCTCCGCGGCCGCGAGCAGGGACTCGACCCGGGCCACGCGCACCCCCCGGATCCGCAGCCACTGCGACTCGTTCCGGTAGCGGTGGGCGAAGACCGGCTCCCCACCCACTCCCCGCAGCACCCGCAGGCCCGCGACAAGGTCGCCGGCCTGGGTGGTCAGTGTGGCCTCCTGGTCGCGGTAGGCCTGTTTCCGCCGGTGCAGTGGTCGGATCAGGCCACCGACGATGGCCAGCAGCAGCGGTACGCCGAGCACGACAACCAGTCCGAGGGTCGCCGAGGTGTGGAGCAGGATCGCCGCCACGGTGACGATGGCGACGACGGCGCCGGCGGCGCGGGCGGTGATGTCGATCGCGCTGCCGAGGTGGTTGATGTCGGCGGTGCCGATGCTGACCACTTCACCGCTGGCCAATCGTTTGGGCAGCGTAGCGCCGAGCCGGTTGGCCTGATCGACGGTGAGCTGGACCGTGCGGTAGGCCGTGGCGAGCCAGTTGTACACCACCATGCGGTGTCGGGCGATGCCGGCGGCGGCCTGTAGCAGGGCGAGTCCGAGCAGGACCAGCGACCAGGTGGTGAGAGCGTTGAGGTCGCGGGCTCGCAGCCCGGCGTCGATGGCCTTACCGATCACCGCGGGGGTGAGCGCCTGGCTGACCATCCAGACCACGCCGAGGCCGATGCCGACGGTCAACGTCGGCCAGACCCGGGCGGCCAACCACAGCAGGAAGCGGGTCGGCGAGCGATGGTCGGGGACGCCGGGATCGTCCACGGGGAGAGGCCGCATAGCAATCACCGACGCTACGGACCGAGACCACTGTGCGCCATCGAATTAGCGGCCCCCTCTTCCGAACCCGGGTGCCCGCCGGCCTGCCCCCGGATGGATGGGTCAGCGGTCGACGTGGGTGAAGTCCCAGGAGTGCGGGGGGCGGGCCACCAGGCGCAGCGGCGGGTCGGGTAACGACAGCGGGTTGCTGCGCCACTTGGAGATGACCACCACCCGGTGGTCGGTCGAGGAGAAAACCTCGCTGGAAATATGTAACGGACTGTGCTCGATCTCGGGCAGCGCCGTGTCACACACCCACGAGATCAGGTCGGCGAACCGGGCCGGCTCGGCCCGTACCTCCCACATACGGACAATCACAGGGCCGGACACTACACACTCACCACGGTGAGCGGCATCGCGGAGTCTGCCGGCAGGTCCAGCGGGCTCGGCGGAATCCCGGCGGCGACCAGGTGGGCGCCGAGCGCCGCGACCATCGCACCGTTGTCGGTGCAGAGCCTCGGTTGGGGTATGCGCACGGTGATGCCGTGCCGGGCGGCCCGCTGCTCGGCCATGGCGCGCAGCCGTGAGTTGGCGGCCACCCCGCCGCCGATCACCAGGGTCTCCACCCCATGGGTACGGCAGGCGTCGATCGCCTTAGCGGTCAGCACGTCGCAGACCGCCTCCTGGAACGACGCGGCCACGTCGGCGACCGGTACCGGCTCACCGGCCCGCTGCCGCGTCTCCACCCAGCGGGCGACGGCGGTCTTCAGGCCGGAGAAGGAGAAGTCGAACCGATGGTCGGCAAGATCCTTCGGGGCGGTCAGGCCCCGCGGGAAGCTGATCGCCGCGGCGTCCCCCTCCCGGGCCGCCCGGTCAATCGGCGGTCCGCCGGGGAACGGCAGACCGAGCAGCCGGGCGATCTTGTCGAACGCCTCACCGGCCGCGTCGTCGATGGTGGCCCCGAGCGGGGTGACCCCGGTGGCCAGGTCGTCAACGAGTAGCAGCGACGAGTGGCCGCCGGAGACCAGCAGGGCGACGGCCGGCTCCGGCAGCGGGCCGTGCTCCAGCGTGTCGACGGCGACGTGGGCGGCGAGGTGATTGACGCCGTAGATCGGCTTCTCCGCGGCCAGTGCGTAGCCCTTGGCCGCGGCCACCCCCACCAGCAGGGCGCCGGCCAGCCCCGGCCCGGCGGTCACCGCGATCGCGTCGATGTCGGCCAGGGTGACCCCGGCCTCGTCGAGCGCCCGCTGCAGGGTGGGCACCATCGCTTCGAGGTGGGCGCGGCTCGCCACCTCGGGCACCACACCACCGAACCGGGCATGCTCGTCCACACTGGAGGCGAGAGCATCAGCGAGCAGGGTGTGTCCACGGACGATCCCCACCCCCGTCTCATCGCAGGAGGTCTCGATCCCGAGGATCAGCGGTTCGTCAGCCTTCACGTCCCACCTCCATCAGGCGCTGCATCACCAGCGCATCGGTGTTACTCGGTTGGTAGTAGCCGCGGCGCACACCGATCGGCTCGAAGTCGTACATCCCGTACAGCTTCTGCGCCGACGCATTGTCGACGGCGACCTCCAGCAGCACCTTGCGCACGCCCCGCCGGGTCGCCTCGGCGAGCAGCGCCTCCAACAGAGCCCGCCCGATGCCGTGCCGCTGGAGATCCCGCCGTACGGCGATGTTCTGCACCCAGGCCTCGTCCCGCAGTACGGCGAGGCCGGCGTAGCCGACCAGTACGTCCGTCTCATCGAGCGCCGCCAGGTAGCAGTGCCCGTTGGCCAGCTCGTTCCAGAACATCGCCGCCGTCCACCGCTCGACACCGAAGAGCTCCTCCTCGATGCGCAGCGCGTCATCGATGTGCCACCAGCGGAACCGTTCCAGCCTCATGGCAGCACGGGCTTGCGTGCGGTGGTTGCGACCGCATCCGGCCGGCGCAGATAGAGCGGCGTCAGCCGCTCGGACGGGGCCTGGGCTCGGATCCGGTCGGCGGCCAGCCCGGCCAGGTGATGCGTTGACGGGTAGCGCGGTTCGGACCGCACCGGCAGCCCGAGCAGGTCGGCGTAGCGCTGCGCCCCCTCCCCGACCGCGACGTCAACGTTCAGCTCCTTCACCTGCGCGGCGACCGCCGCCGGCGCGTTCACCGCCGGTCCGACCAACCGCGTCCGGTCGCCGTCGTACACCGCCCAGTAGATCTCCCGCCGGCGGGCGTCGCTGGCGGCCAGTACCCGCTCGTCGGGACCGGCGGCGGCGTGCCCGAGTGCGTCGAGCGAGCAGACTCCGTAGGCCGGGATACCGAGGACCTGGCTCATGCTGGCGGCGGTGACCAGGCCGACCCGCAGACCGGTGAAGGGCCCGGGACCGAGCCCGGCCACGACCGCGGCCAGGTCCCGGGGCCGCAGGTCGGCTTCGGCGAGCACCGCCGCGATCTGAGGGGCGAGGAGTTCACCGTGTGCCCGCGCATCCACGGTGCGGCGCTCGGCCCGCACCGCGACACCGTCGGCGGTGACCTGCGCAAGCGCCGCCGTCACCGCCGGGGTGGAGGAATCCAACACGAGTACGAGCACACCCCGCACCCTAACCGGCGTCCGGCCGCCCGCTGCCCCGACCCGGCGGGCTCGGCACGACCACCGCTGCCGGAGCCGCAGGCCGGGCCGGGAACAACCGTCGTGGACGGCCGGCGGCGCCGGTCAGCGAGGGGACAGGTCCCAGTCGATGGTGGGGAGACCGACGTCGGCCAACGCTTTGTTGGTGGCGCTGAACGGACGGCTGCCCAGGAAGCCCCGCGGGTTGAGCGGGCTGGGGTGCCCGGCCTCCAGCACCAGATGGGCCGGATTGGTGATCAGCTCACGCTTCCTCCGGGCGTAGCTGCCCCAGAGTAGAAAGACGATCCGGTCATCCCGGGCATTCAAAGCCCGAATGGTGGCATCGGTGAAGGCCTCCCAGCCCTTGCCGGAATGCGAGTTGGCCTGCCTCTGCCGGACCGTCAACACGGCGTTGAGCAGCAGCACCCCCTGCCTCGCCCAACCGGTCAGGTCGCCGCTGCCGGGCATCGGCACGCCGAGGTCGTCGACCAGTTCCTTGAAGACGTTCCGCAGCGACGGCGGGATCCGTACCCCGTCACGCACGCTGAAGCTGAGTCCGTGCGCCTGCCCCGGCCCGTGGTACGGATCCTGGCCCAGGATCAACACCCGGCAGTCGTCGGGCAGGCAGAGCCGGTAGGCCGAGAAGAGGTCCTCGACCGGAGGAAAGACGGTGTGCGCAGCGTACTCGGCGGCGACGAAGGCACCCAGCCGGGCGGTGTCGGCCGGGTCGAGGTGCGGGGCCAGGGTGGTGGCCCAGACTGGCGGCAGGAGCGCGGGCAGGTCGAGCGGCGGGACGGCGTCGGGCATGGGTGGCCTTTCCTCGGTGGGGATGTCGCAGCGCACTCTAGGCAGCCGGTATGACAGCGGAACGCGCTCAGTCCAGGGCGGCGAGGCGCTGCGCCCAGTCACCGCCGACCGGCACCAGCTCGATGACCCGGGAGTCGTCGTCCCGCCGGTCGATGCGGACCAGCAGGTGGGCGTCGACCAGCTGCTCGACCATCCCCTCACCCCACTCGACCACCGTGACCGAGTCGTCCAGGGAGGCATCCAGATCGAGGTCGTCGATCTCAGCGCAGGGATCGGCGGCGGTTCCGAGGCGGTACGCGTCGGCGTGCACCAAAGCTACCCGGCCACCACGTTCCGGGTCGGGGCGGTGCACGCGGGCGATGACGAACGTGGGTGAGGTGATCTCACCCAGCACGCCGAGGCCCGCCCCGATGCCCTGGACCAGGGCGGTCTTACCGGCACCGAGGGGGCCGGCCAGCACCACCAGGTCCCCGGCGCGCAGCACCCGCGCGAGCCGCGCCCCGAAGGCCCTCGTCTCCGCCACGGTGGGGAGGGTGACCAGCGTCTTCACCTCACAGCCTCTGCAGAAAGTCGACCAGCGCCGTGTTGACCTCGTCGGCGTGTTCCAGCATCACCACGTGCCCGCTGTCGGGCACCTTGACCAACTCGGCGTGCGGCACGTGGCGCAGGATCTCCTCCGAATGGGTCACCGGAGTGATCATGTCCCGTTCACCAACGATAACCAGCGCCGGGGTGTCCCGGAGTGCCACCAGAGCCGGGTAGCGCGCATGGGTGTAGAGCGTACGCAGGTAGCGGGCCACCGTGTCGACGGAGGTCCGGGAGTTCATCTGCTCCACGAAGGAGACCAGCGCGGGGCTCGGCCGCGGGTTACCGAAGCCGTATCGGCGGGTGAGTAGCCAGGCCAGGTCGGAGGCGGCCTGGCGGGCCCGGTCGATCATCCCACGGGTGAGCCGGGCGGTGCTGCTGAGCACCGGCAGCAACGGCGTGCCGAACCTGCTGATCAACACGGGCATCCCGAACTTCGTCTCCTCGATCAGCCCGCCGGAGGTGGCCATCAGCACGGTGCCCACCACCCGGTCACCGAACAGCTCGGGATAGAGCTCGGCGAACGCCATGATGGTCATGCCCCCCATCGAGTGGCCGACCAGCACCAGAGGCCCTTCCGGCGCGGTCCGGTCGATGACCGTCCGCAGCGTCTGGCCGAGCGCCGGCAGTTCGTATTCGCCCGACCGCAGCCGCCCGGAGAGGCCGTGGCCGGGCTGGTCGTAGCAGACCATGCGGTATCGGCCGGCCAGCAGCTTCCGCTGGAAGTAGAAGGTGCCCATGTCGAGGCAGAAGCCGTGCACGAAGATCAGCGTGGGCCGGACCTGCCCGTCGTCGGCCGCCTCGACGATCTCGGCATAGATCTCGGTCCCGTCGGCGGTGGTCACCAGGCCGGCTTCGTCGTAGCGCTGCCGGCCGAGTGGTTCATCGGCGTACGGATCATCAGCGCCCCGTTTGAAGCGGCGTACCAGCGCGCGCTGCCCGGCGACGCCGGCCGCGACCCCCGCCGCGGCCACGCCGAGAACCGCGCCGACAACCCCGGCCCGCCGGACCGCCGCCGGCCCCCGGCCCGCCTTCACCGGTCGCCGCCACCGGTCACGGACGGTCCCCGCCGGTGCCGTCCTCCCCGTCGTAGACCCGGGGCACCCGGGAGCCGCCGAAACGGGTGACGATCTCGTAGTTGATCGTGTCGGCCGCCTCGGCCCAGTCGTCCGCGGTGGGCTCGCCGTGCTCCCCGCTGCCGAAGAGCGTCGCCACATCCCCGGCCGCCACCGGATCATCGCCGCAGTCCAGCACGATCTGATCCATGCTGACCCGTCCGGCGACGGTGCGGACCCGCCCGCCCAGCAGCACCGGACCCCGGTTGGAGGCATGCCGGGGGACCCCGTCGGCGTACCCGAGCGGTACGACCGCCAGTGTCGTCTCCCGCTCGGTGGTGTAGGTGTGCGCGTAGGAGACCCCGGTGTCGGCCGGGACCCGCTTGACGAGCATCACCCGGGCCCGCGCGGTCATCGCCGGACGCAGCCCGAAACGTTCCCCGGGCACCGGGGAGAGCCCGTAGATGGCAACACCGGGGCGGACCATGTCGAAATGGGTGTCGGGGCGGGTCAGCGTGGCCGCCGAGTTCGCCAGATGCCGGTAGCGGGGTCGTACTCCGATCCGTTCGGCCAGCGCGACCCCCTCCTGGAAGACCGCCAACTGCCGGTCGATCGTCGGATGTCCGGGCGCATCCGCGTACGCCAGGTGGCTGAACACCCCGACCACCTCGAGCATGCCGTCGGCCTGTGCCTTGGCGGCAGCCTCGATGACCGCTGGCCAGTCGCCGGGGACGGCCCCGCCCCGGGACAACCCGGTGTCGATCTTCAGGTGCACCCGGGCGGGGCAACCGGCGCGCCGTGCCGCCGCCACGAGTTCACGGACCTGGTGGAGACTCGCCGCCCCCAGCTCGACATCGGCGGCCACCCCTTCGTGCAGCGGCAGGCCGGGAGCGAGTAGCCAGGCCAGTACCGGCGCGGTAATGCCGGCCCGGCGCAGGTTGAGTGCCTCATCCAGGGTGCAGACCCCGAGCCAGGTGGCGCCGGCATCGAGCGCTGCCCGCGCGGCCGGCACCATGCCATGGCCGTACCCGTCAGCCTTCACCACCGCCATCACGTCTGCAGTTGTGCCCGCGCAGAGCCGGGCCACATTCTCACGGATCGCATCAAGATCAATGCGCGCCTCGGCCTGCCACATGGGGATCAGCCTACTTTCCTGGATGATCGCCGCGCCGGACCTCCCACCCACTCGACGCCGGGCCGCTCTCCTCGGGGCCCGCCGCCAGCAGCCGGGCGATGACCTGCCGGAGCGCGACCGCCACATCCGATGCGGTCACCGGGCCGTGCTGGGCCGCCTCCCGCCCAGCCAGTCCGTGCAGGTACGCCGCGGCGAGTGCGGCCCGCTCAGCCGGCAGCCCGGCGGCGAGCAGCGAGCCGAGCAGTCCGGCCAGAACATCCCCGGTGCCGCCGGTGGCGAGTGCGGCGGTGCCGGTCGAGTTGGCGTAGGCCCGACCATCCGGGGTGGCGACCACGGTCCGGTCCCCCTTGAGCAGCACCACGGCGTTCATCCATGCGGCCAGCCGCAGCGCTGCGCCCACCCGGTCGGTGCCGGGCGCCTCTCCGGCGAGGCGTGCGAACTCCCGGTCATGCGGCGTGATCACGATCGGAGCGGTGCGCCGGCGCAGGTCGGTCGCGCTCGACCCGTCGACCAGCAGGGTGAGCGCGTCGGCGTCCAGGACCACCGGCACGGGAGCGGCGAGCACGCAGCGCAGTTCGGTGAGGGCTTCGTCTCCGGTGCCGAGCCCCGAACCGCAGACCCAGGCCTGGACCCGGCCGGCCTCCGCCGCCCGGTCGGTGGCGATGACCTCCGGGTACCGGTGCAGCACCTCGGCGGCGGCACCGCCGGCGTAGCGGACCATGCCGGCAGGCCCGGCAAGCGCCCCGGCGACGGAGAGCACCGCGGCCCCCGGATAGGTCGCCGACCCGGTCGCCAAGCCCACCACACCCCGGACATACTTGTCGGTGGTCGGAGGCAGCCGCGGCCACCAGTCCGCCACGTCGCTCCCTTCCGTGACCCGCAGGGCGGGGGTGGCCCGTTGCAGCCAGGGCCCCAGGCCGATGTCGACCAGCTCGACCTGCCCGGCCAGGGGGGCAGCCGGCCCGACCACCAGCGCCGGTTTCAGGCAGCCGAAGGTCACCGTCACATCCGCGGTCACCGCGGCAGTCCGCTCGCCCGGCCGGCCCGCCGGCTCCTCCGGCAGCCCCCCGGTGTCCGCGGCGATACCGCTGGGCATGTCGACCGCGACGACGGTCGCGCGGTGCCCGGCCCGGTCACGCAGCCCGGCGAGGCGGGCCGCGATCCGGTCGGCCGGCGGGCGGAGTCCTCCGAGCCCGCCGATGCCCACGATCCCGTCAACGACCAGGTCGACACACTCCGGTAGCTGGTCGACGGTGCCCCCACCGGCAGCGTGCAGCTCCGCCAGCCCGGCCGCATGCACCCGCTCCGGCTCCAGCAGCAAGGCCTGCACGGCGGCGCCGCGGCGGGCCAGCCGCGCACCGGCGAAGAGGGCGTCGCCGCCGTTGTTGCCAGCCCCCACCAGGAGCAGCACCCGCGCACCGTAGACGCCACCCTGCGCGCCGAGCAGCAGCGCACAGCGGCGGGCGAGCCCGGCGGCCGCCCGCCGCATCAGCAGATCGGGCGGGAGCGTGGCCATCAGCGACTCCTCCGCCGCCCGTACGTCCGCAACCCGGTAGACCGCTCTCATGCCTGTGCCTCGCCGCCCTCGTTCACTGCTCCGCCACCACTATGGCCGAAGCGATGCCACCGTCGTGCGACAACGAGAGATGCCAACGGGCGATGCCCCGCTCGGCGGCGGCCGCCGCCACCGTGCCGGAGGTGGTCAGCCAGGGCCGCCCATCGGGATCCACGACGATCTCACAGTCGTGCCACCGCAGCCCCCCGGGCGCACCGAGCGCCTTGGCCACGGCCTCCTTAGCGGCGAACCGGGCCGCCAGCGACTCGGGCGACCGCGGATTTCCGGAGCGGGTGTAACGCTCCGCCTCGGTGAACAACCGGTCCGCCAGCAGGGGCGTACGTGCTAGCGCCCGGGCGAACCGGTCGACCAGGACCACGTCGATACCGACTGCCACGATCATCGCCTTACCTTACGGCCTGTGCGAACGGGACGACGGCGACCGCGGCGGGTGCACGGCCGATCGGGCCGGACGTCACACGGGGAGGGGCAGGGTAGCGGCCACGCCCATAGCCAGCAAGCCCTGTGGACAACCCGGAGGCAGAGCCGCGTTCTGTTATCCACAGGGGTATCCGGGCCGGACCGCGGCCACCTACGGTCGGCACACCGAGGAGGTTGGCATGCGGGAAGAAGCGGTCCAGGTGGAGACCAACGGGCTGCGCGGGTGCGCAGCAGACCTGGCCGGCACCGGTTACCGGCTCGGCCACGGCCTGCACGGCACGCCGGGTCTGACGGTCGCGGCACCGGAATGGAGATCGGCCGCGGAGCTGGCCACACTGGAGTCAACCATCCACACTCTCCTGACGGCCCTCGGGGAACGGGCCGCGCAGATCTCAGCCGCGCTCCGGGCCGCCGCCAATGCGTACGAGGCGGTTGATGACCGCGCCGTCGAACGTCTGACCCGCACACTGCGTTGATCGGCTACGGGCAGCTGTGGGCCGCCGATCCCGCCGGCTGGGGACGGGCGGCGGCTGCATGGCGGCACGGGGGAGGGCCGGTCAGATGGCGGTCGGCTGAGGTGTCGCGGACTGCGGTGGAGCTGCGGCCGCGCTGGTCCGGCCCGGCCAGCCGGTCGGCCGGCTCGGCGTTGGACACGTTACGGGCGCGGCTCGATGCGAGCCGGTCGATCTTCCTGGAAGTCGATCAGGTGCTCGCCGAGCAGGCCGCCGCGCTGGAGCGGGCCAAGGCACTGCTCGCCATGACGGTCACCTCCGCCGCCGCGTCCGGAGTGCTCATCGATCGCCGCGGCGTCGCGTCCCCCGATCCGGCCCGACGGCCGGAGCTGGGCGGGGCGGCCGTACGTGAGGCGGCGGCTGGCATCCGGACGGCCCTGGAGCTCGCCGCAGCGGCTGACCGGGAGACGGCCCGCCGGTTGAGTGACCTGGCGGCGGAGGTCATCGCCGGATGCCCGGCCGAGCCGCCGCCCTCCCGCCCCTCGGTCACCGCCGAACCGTCGGCCGTGCGGACCTGGTGGGAGGGGCTGACCACAGCACAGCGCCGCTGGCTGATCCAGCACGAACCGGACCTGGTCGGCCGCCTCGACGGCGTGCCGGTGGCCGCCCGCGACCAGGCCAACCGGCTGCTACTGGAGGCCCAACAGGCTGCCCTGCTGCAGCGCCGTGCCCAGCTGGGGGCTCAGCCGCTCTCCCCCTGGGTACGGCGGGAATTGGCTCGCCTCGACGGTGCGCTCGCCGGACTGGCTGCCGTGGCGGCGCGGCTGGACACCGAGACCGGCCCTCGTTCATATCTGCTGAGCCTGGACCCGGCCGGGGACGGACGGGCGATCGTGGCGATCGGCAACCCGGACCGGGCGGACAATGTGCTGACCTACGTGCCGGGAATGGGTTCCGGTCTGTCGCGGGTAGAGGGTGAACTGAAGCGCGTGTCCCGGATGGTGCAACGCTGCGTCGAGGTGGGGCCTACGGAGCAGACAGCGGCGGTGCTCTGGCTGGACTACGACGCCCCCGATTTTCTGCACGAGGCGTACCGCGACTCCTTCGCACACCGGGCCGGTCCGGCGCTGCACCGCTTCCAGGAAGGACTACTCGCCACGCACGACGGTCCGGCCGCCCACCGGACGGTGCTCGGCCACAGCTACGGCTCGCTCGTGGTCGGCGCCACCGCCCGCGATCACGGACTGGCCGCCGACAACCTGGTCTTCGTCGGCTCCCCCGGAGTCGGGGTGGAGCGTGCTGGCGACCTCGGGGTGCCGGCCGACCAGGTCTGGTCGACGACCGCGAGGAACGACATCATCCAGTACGCCGCACCCACGGGCGATCAGGCGCTGAAGCGGCTCTGGAGCCACCGCAGCCTCCCCGGGCTCGGCCCGCTCGTAGCGTTCCTCACGCCGCACGAGGAGCTGTGGTTCGGCCATAACCCGAGCCACCCGGGTTTCGGCGGGCAGGTCTTCGACGGGTCCCCCCGCGGACACGCCGGCTACTGGGACCGGAACAATCCGGCCCTGGACAGCATGGCCCGCATCATTCTCGGCGGGCATCACCAGCCCGCTCTGCGCTGACCGCTCCGCCCTCGCTAGGCGGCCGGATGGCCTCCTGCGACCGGGCTGGCGGCACGGACCTCATCGGCGATCCGCTCCGCCACCAGCTGGGCGGTCTCCAACGTGGCGGCCTCGACCATGACGCGGACCAGGGGCTCGGTGCCGGACGGACGCAGCAGTATCCGCCCTTGGCTCCCCAACTCGGCCTGGGCCCGTTCACCGGCAGCGAGCACCGCCGGCGCACCGGCGCCGACGGTCCGGTCCGCTACCGGCACATTGATCAGCACCTGGGGAAGCTTGGTCATCACGCTGGCGAGCTCGGCCAGCGACTGGCCGGTGGCGGCTATCCGCGCCATCAGGTGCAGACCGGTGAGCACCCCGTCCCCGGTGGTGGAGTACGTCGGCATGACGATGTGCCCGCTCTGCTCCCCGCCGAGGGCCAGCCCCGACGCGCGCAGCTCCTCCAGCACGTACCGGTCGCCGACCTTGGTCTCGATCATCCGGATGCCCGCGTTCGCCATGGTGATGCGCAGGCCGAGGTTGCTCATCACGGTGGCGACGAGGGTGTCCTGGGTGAGGACGTCCGCCTCCCGCATCGCCAGGGCGAGAATGGCCATGATCTGGTCACCGTCCACCTCGTCGCCCTCGGCGGTCACGGCGAGGCAACGGTCGGCGTCCCCGTCCAGGGCGATTCCCAGATCGGCGCGCTGCTCCACCACCGCGGCCTTCAGGACATCCAGGCAGGTGGAGCCGCAGCCGTCGTTGATATTGAGTCCGTCCGGCTCAGCGTTGATCGCGATGACCTCCGCCCCCGCTGCCCGGTAGGTCTCCGGGGCCACCTTCGCCGCCGCGCCATGAGCGCAGTCGACGACGACGCGGACACCGGCGAGCCGGTGCGGCACCGATCCGACCAGGTGGTGCAGGTAGCGGTCGGCCCCGTCGGGGAACTCCTGCACACGGCCGACCCTGGCGCCTACCGGGCGCGGCCGCCGCAGCACATCGTCGGTCCCCGCCACAGCCGCCTCGATCTGCATCTCGATCTCGTCGGGCAGCTTGTGCCCGCCGGCCGCGAAGAGCTTGATCCCGTTGTCCGGCATCGGGTTGTGCGAGGCGGAGATCATGACACCGAAATCGGCTTTGGCCTCGCCGACCAGGTGGGCCACCCCGGGAGTAGGGAGCACACCGAGCCGCACCACATTGGCACCGGCGCTGGTCAGACCCGCCACCACCGCCGCTTCGAGCATTTCACCGCTGGCCCGCGGATCGCGGCCGACCACCGCGAGCGGCGCATTACTCCGCTCTGCCTCCGCGAGAGTCTGCGCAGCTGCCACCGCGACCGCTAACGCGAGTTCGGGGGTCAGATCGTCGTTTGCGCGACCTCGTACACCGTCGGTGCCGAATATCCGGCCCATGGCGCAACCTCCGGGGAGCACCCGCTGGCGGTCACGTACCGCCGAACGAGACAAGCCGACAAGAAAGGCAGAAACGGCCGGGAACGCCCACCGTGGGAGGTAGCGTACCCGGCCGTCTGTTAACCGTACAATGGGGCTCTGATCAACGCTTCGAGTACTGAGGTGCCTTGCGGGCCTTCTTGAGGCCGTACTTCTTACTTTCCTTGATCCGCGGGTCGCGGGTGAGGAATCCGGCCTTCTTCAGTACCGGGCGGTCCTCGCTGTCGTTCTCGCAGAGCGCCCGGGCGATGCCCAGCCGCAGTGCGCCCGCCTGGCCGGTGATGCCGCCACCCCGGAGGTTGGCGATGACATCGAAGGCCTCACTCTTCTCGGCGGTCAGCAACGGCTCCTTGATCATCTGCTGGTGAACCTTGCTCGGGAAGTAATCCTCAAGCTCGCGGCCATTACAGATGATCTTGCCCGTGCCGGGGACGATGCGCACCCGGACGATGGCCTGCTTACGGCGGCCGACGGTCTGGATCGGGCGGTCGCCGCGCGGAGCGCGCGCGACTGGCGCGACCGCCGGAGCCTCGGTAACGGCGGTGGTGTCGGTCATGCTGCTTCCTTCGCCCGCGCTTGCGCGCGTTCTCCCTGGCTCACGATCACTGAGCGATCTGCTTGATCTCGAACGGCACCGGCTGCTGCGCGCCGTGCGGGTGCTCGCCGCCGGCGTAGACCTTCAGCTTCCTGATCAGCTTACGGCCGAGCCTGTTGCGCGGCAGCATTCCCTTGACCGCCAGCTCAACCGCCCGGTCGGGGCGCTTGGCCAGCAGATCCTCGTAGCCGATCTGCTTGAGCCCGCCCGGGTAGCCCGAATGGCGGTAAGCGATCTTGCGCTGCCGTTTGTTACCGGTCAACGCCACTTTGCCGGCGTTCACGATGACGACAAAGTCACCGGTGTCGACGTGTGGCGCGAAAGTCGGCTTGTGCTTGCCACGCAGCAGCATGGCGGCGTGGCTCGCCAGACGGCCCAGCACGACATCGGAGGCGTCGATCACATGCCACTGACGCTCAATCTCACCCGGCTTCGGGCTGTACGTACGCACAGGTCTACCTTGTCTCGTCGTCGGTCTGGGGTTGCGCGCCGTCAGCAGACGCGCACGAACGACAAGCGTACCGGAAGGGCACGCCGCGGCTGTCGCACAACAGCAGGCAACGATACTCGCTCGACCACCATTCGGTCAAAACGAAGCTGTTCCCTGCGTAGGACTCACAGCTGTTGCAGGATACGCAATGCTCGGGAGACCCGGAACATGGTGTCGGCGTTCGCGACATCGACCCGTTCAGTGAACCATTTTTTCATCGGCGACGAGAGTCGATCCGGCATGACGATGTGATCGCCCATCGGGACGGCGAGCGGGGAATCCCGCAGCAGCTCCGCCTCCACCACCTCAGCCACGATGACGATCGGCACGTCGGTGCTGTTGTAGAGGTCAGAACTGATCACCAATCCCAGGCGCACGCGCGCACCCTCGATGCGCCAGATCTCGCCCCTACGCAGCACTCGTATGCCCGCGGCGATCGCTCCCGAAGAACGCCTCGTCCACCAGCTCAGCCTCGCGCTCGTCAGCGAGGGACGCCGACTCGTCGTCCCGGCCCGCCCGTCGCACGGCGGCGGCGTGCGCAGCGAAGACCTCGCGCAGGGCCTTCTCGCGGGCCGCCTGATCGATCCAGGCGGAGAGAGACACCCCCTCGCGCTTGGCGAATCGGCGCGCCTCTGCCAGCGTCTCATCGGAGAACGACAGGGTCACCTTGGCGGTCATGCTGTTCAGCGTACTTCAGGTATGACCCTCAGTCATCCCACCGGTGCGGCGAATCCCCGCTGATGTTGCGCCTGCAGCGTCACCATCGCATGCTCGACCACGTTGACCAGGACCTGCTTGACCGATTCCCGATTCCGGGCATCGCAGAGCACCAGTGGCACATGCGGCGCGATCGCCAAGGCCTCTCGCACCTCGGCCATGTCATAGAGAGACGAACCGTCGAAGTGGTTCAGAGCGACCACATACGGCAGGTTCCGGTTCTCGAAGTAGTCCAGCGGCGCGAAGGCATCGGTGATTCGACGGGTGTCGACCAGAACGGCGGCACCGACCGCACCCCGGATGATCTCGTCCCACATGAACCAGAACCGCGTCTGGCCGGGGGTGCCGAAGAGGTAGAGGATGAGGTCCTCGGCCATGGTGATCCGGCCGAAGTCCATGGCGACCGTCGTCGTCTCCTTGCCCGGCACCTTGGAGGGATCGTCGATACCGACCCCGGCGGCCGTCATCACCGCCTCGGTGGTCAGCGGAGTGATCTCCGAGACCGCGCCGACCAGTGTCGTCTTACCCACGCCGAACCCACCGGCTACGACGATTTTCGCGGAGGTGATTCCACGGTTGCGGGGCGCCCCGACGGGGTCAGAGCCTGCGAAGTCCACTTAGCACCCTCTCAAGCAATTCCATCCGCTCCCCGTACGCCTCGACGGGGGCAGAACTGTGCAGCGTCAGTAGGCCGTCGGCCACCATGTCGGCGACCAGCACCCGGGATACTCCCAGCGGCAGCCGGGTGTATGCGGCGATCTCAGCCAGCGACAGGGGCCGGCCTTCACAAACCGTGGCAATGCGGTGTTTGTCGTGCCCGGCGAACCGGGATTCCTCCACTGCTGCCGCAGTGGCGGTCAAAACTGCTTCAATAGCGATGTCGTGACGTGGCTCGGTACGGCCACGGGTGACCGCGTAGGGACGTACCAACGCCCCACGCGGGTCCTCTCGACGTTGATCCATCCAGATCAGCTCCTCCCGATCGGACTGCCCGTCACCGTCGGCGTCTCGCGGCCCAGCACCCTCAGGAGCCCGTCACGGCCTCGCGAGGCAGCGGCACCAGGGCAGCTCCCACCCGCTCTACCAGCAGCGCCATCTCGTAGCCGACCTGCCCTACGTCGCAACTGCGTGCAGCCAGGACCGCCAGGGCCGAGCCATCGCTGATGGCCATGATGAAGAGGTAGCCACTGTCCATCTCGATGACCGTCTGCATGACGTTTCCGGCACTGAACATGCGGGAAGCACCATCGGTCAGGCTGACGACACCCGAGGTGATGGCCGCGAGTTGATCGGCGCGGTCGGGCGGAAGATCCCGCGAGGAGGCAAGAAGTAGGCCATCGGCCGACACCGCCACCACGTGGGCGATCCCCGCGATGCTGTCGCCGAAGCTGCTAAGCAGCCAACCTACATCCTGAATCGCTGCTGGCCGGTTCATCCACTGTGCTCCTTGGTCGAATTGCCGTGCTGGTCGATGCCGGCAGACCGTCCGCGTTGCACGCCGCGGTGGTATGCCGACAGCAGACCACGTACCTCATCCGGTGTTCGCCGGGCCCTTTCCCGGGGGGCGCTTGTCTCCACTCCCCCAGGAACCAGCTGTGCCTGGGGTACCCGCTTGGGTAGTCCGGACCGGGTCGTGCCACCGCTGGCCGGGTCCGCCGCCCGGCTGGCGCGATCCCATCCCTCGTCCGCCATCGTCCGCCAGGCCGTTGAGCCGGTACCGGACGGCGTCGTCGAGGCCGCGGTACCACCCGCCCCGGTCGAGGCCGGGTATCCGGTGACGCCGGCCTGCGGTGCGGAGGGGGCCGCCTGACCCGGGGTACGGGTCGGCAACGACGCGGAGGGAGTCGCCTGACCCGGGGTACGGGTCGGCAACGACGCGGAGGGAGTCGCCTCATACGACAGCTGCGGGGAGGCCACTGTGGGCGCAGCTCCGACGGCGGCCTCGGCGGGTGCCGGCGGCGGCGCGGCGTCGATCGGCGGCATCGTGAAAATCTGGGTCGCGTCCTGGCCGTGGGTGCGGAACCAGACCGCCTCCATCTCGCGGAAGATCGGCAGCTCCCCGGCATCCTCCTGCCGAGGCGGAGACGCAACGGGCATCTCCTGCGATGTCGCCGCCGCCAGTGCCGCACCGAGCCCCCCGGCCACCGGCCCGGACGGCAGCCCGCCGACCGGGGTCACCGATGGCGACAGCTGATGGGCGACCGCCGGCGGAGCCGCAACGTATTCCGGCTGGGCCTGGAGGGTGGCGGGCATCGGGTGGCTGGTCTCCCGCGGCGGGGCCGTCGGCTCCCACTGCGCCGGCCACTGCTCGGCCAGGGTGGTGGTCCGCGTGATCGGTGCCGCCGGCACCGCCGCTGCCGATGGCGCTATCGGTGCGGGCCAGCCCCTCTGGGCCGCGGCAGCGGCCGGGGCGGCGGGACCGGTCTCGACAGCCAGCGGTTGCCGCGGACGGGGCAGCATCTGCTCACGGCTGCGCCGGGGCAGGACGACGATGGGGTTGGGGAGGGTGACCTGGGCGACCGTTCCGCCCTCCGGGTTACGCCGCAGCTCCACCCGGATGCCGTGCCGGGAGGCCAGCCGGCTCACCACTGCCAGGCCCATGAGCCGGAACGCTGCGACATCCATCTCCGGCGGTGCCGCCAGCCGCTGGTTGAGCTCGTCCAACTGCTCCTCGGCCATCCCGAGGCCCCGGTCCTCCACCTGGATGATCACGTAGTCGCGGATCCGTCGCGCATCGGCGATGACCGCGGTGGTCGGCGCCGAGAAGCGGGTCGCGTTGTCGAGCAGCTCGGCGACGAGTCGGACCACGTCGTTGACCGCGTTCGCACCGACGAAGATGTCCGGGTCGACGGTGCCGAACTCGATGCGGTGGTAAAGCTCGACCTCGGATTGTGCAGCCTGCAGCACGTCGGCCATCAGGGCATCTTCCCGGCGCGGAGGCGCGGAGTCGGCCCCGGCGAGCACCAACAGGTTCTCGTCGTTACGGCGCATTCGGGTGGCGAGGTGGTCGAGCTCGAAGAGCTTGGCCAACCGCTTGGGGTCCTCCTCGCTCCGCTCGATCAGGTCAAGCTCGTTGATCATCCGGTCGACGAGCGCCTGACTGCGGCGGGCCAGGTTGAGGAACATCGTCGACACGCTCGTCCGGAGAGCGGCCTGCTCGGCCGCGATCCGGACCGCCTCGCGGTGGACGACGTTGAATGCCTGGGCCACCTGCCCGATTTCATCCCGGTTGGTCAGTCGGATGGGGTCGCGCACCTGGCGGACGACCTCCTCGACCCCGCCGTCACCGGCATCGCCCATGTCACGCAGCCGACGCACCGCATCCGGCAGGTCGCGGTTGGCCACGGAGAGGGCACCCTCCCGCAGCCGGCGCAGTGCGTAGTTGAGCGAGCGGGCGAGGATCACCGCGAGGGCGATCGCGACCGTAAGCGCGATCAGCACCGCCACGGATTCGACGATCGCCTGCCGGACAACGTCGTCTCGGACCTGCTCCGCCTGGGCGCGCAGTTGGTTCTCCAACTGGATCTCGGCCCAGCGCATGAGGTCGTTCACCGCGGCGATCGACTGTGCCCCCTCCGCGGCGGTGACGAAGGGCTTCCTCTTCCCGACCGAGCGGGACACGTCGGTGGCGACGCGGTCGGCGAGCACGACCGCGTCACCGGTCACGGTCTGCTCGACCAGCCTGCGCTGCCAGCTGGAGGCGGCGAGGCTGAAGGCGACCAAGGCTTCCTGCTGGCTGGTCAGGGTCGCCACGAAGGAACCGAACTGCTCCTCGTCGAGTTGGCCGGAGGAGAGAGCGGCGAAGGTGACCGCCTCCTGCTCCGCCACCGCCGCCTTGGCTCGGCTGAAGGCCGCGACGGCGCGCAGGGAGTCGGCCAGCCGCCCCTCGCCGGCGAGTTGACCGAGCACGTCGCCGTAGGCGACCAGGTCGGTGACGATCACCCCGTACCGCAGCACCGCCTCGGCCACCGGCATCTGCTTACGGTCGAGCACCTCCTGCCGGGTGCCGTTGAGCGTCGTCAGATGCGCGTCGATCACCTGCAGCCGGTGTTCGACGGCGGCCGGCACGTCGCCGATCCTGCGGCGGGACTCCTGGTACACCTTGATCCGCTCGTCGGTTTCGCGTACCTGCAGGTTGTACGCCTCAAGATCCTTCGCCTCCGGCGAACGGGTGTTGAGGAAGACCGCCGCGACCATCCGTTCCTTGTGGATGTTCTGGTTGAGCGCCGAGATGTCGGCGGAGAGCGCGGTCAGCCGGCCCACCATGCTGGCGTCCAATGCGCCCTGTCCGATGGCGACGAGCCGTACGCTGGCGAGGGCAATGACCGCGACCACCGGCACAACCAGGATGAGCGCGAGTTTGGACCGGATCCGGGCGTCCCGCAGCCGGAAGAACCGGCGACGCTGGCTCTCACGCTCCTGCTTCTTCTCCGGCAGGGTCGTAGGTCCGGTGCTCACGACATCGCCTCCGTCGTTTTCTTCTCAAGGTGACCTGCCGACGGGTGACTGCCGCAGCAGTTGACCATGCCGCACGCGGCACGGCCGCGATTTCATCAGAATGTGGTCGACTTGGGAAGCTCTCAGCAGGGCACGAACCGGTCGGACCGTGCTGAACCTAACTTTACATACCAGTCATGATCGCCACCACAGCGGTTCTGATCAGGAGAAACCTCGCCGCATCACTTCGTGGCGGGTATCAAGTCGACAGATCTGCCCGAGACGGCGATCCCAGTCTTTAGAACGAAGGTCCCAAATTGGCCCCTACTTCGGACACTTGACCGCGAGCACCCACTAAGGGCAAGGTTCTCCGGGTTTAGTGTCTTAGGGGCCCGCCCCACACTGCCGGCCAACGTGGACAGCCGAAGGGTTGCCGGCCGCCTTCCCTACCTGGAGGACTGAGTTGAGGCCCATCCGCTCCGCGGCACGCGCCGTACTCGCATCGGTCATTCTGGCCGCGTCGGTCACCGGCTGCCAATCCGCCGATGAGCAACAGCCGACCGGCGAGATCCTCATCGCCGCCGATCTGGAGCTGTCCGGTGCCGCAGCCTCGGCCGGGCAAGCCTATCAACGTGCGCTGGAGTTGAAGGTCGAGCAGATCAATCAATCCGGAGTCCTCGGTGGACAGACGATTCGGCTGGAGGTCAAGGACAACCGATCCGACCCCAACGAATCGCTCCGTAACATCGGCGACTTCACCGCCAACCCGGCCGTCCAGGCGATCATCATCGGCAACTGCGCCGATTGTGCGATCAAAGCGGCAACGACCATTGCCGACAAGCGCGTTCCGACCATCGCCCTCGCCGCCGCCGGTGCAGTGGCCAACCCGGTCACCGAACGGCGCTACCTGTTCAAGCTGGCCCCCAACGCGGCCGACAATGCCGCCGCGCTCGTTGCCGAACTCGAACGGCGCCCAGGGATCCGCAGCGTGGGCCTGCTGCACACCAACGACAAGTACGGCCTCGAAGGCGCGGCGGTGATAGCCGGCGAACTCAGCAAAACCGAGATCGAACTCATCCGAACGCAGCGGATCAAGGTCACCGACAGCGATGCCCAGCAGTCGGTACGCGACCTGGTCATCGCCGCACCCGACGCGCTGGTCATCTGGACCTCCGGCGAGCAAGCCATCTCCGCCACGGTCAATGCCCGAGAGGCCGGGTACCGCGGGGAGATTTTCCTGGATGCCGGTGCAGCGGGGGGACTCTTCCTCGGCAGCAACGTGGCGAAGCAGACCAACGGCACCACCATGGTCTTCACCCAGACCATGGTGATCGACGACGTGATCGCGACCACCCCCGCAAAAGCCGCCCGCAAGCAATGGTTCCGCGACTACACCGCCCGCTACGGCAACTACAACGGATCTTCGTCCTTCGCCGCGGATGCGGTCCAACTCATCGTTGACGCGGCCCTCAGAGCCCGCAGCACCGGCGATCAGGTCAACCGGGACGGGATCCGCGATGTGCTGGAAACCTCCCAGATGGACGGCCTGTCGGGGCCGATCCGAATGACGCCGGACAACCACTCCGGCCTGATGCCGCAGGCGCTGACCATGCTCGTCGCGCGCGACGGCCGCTGGCGACTGGTCAGCTGACAACTGCCCGGGGTGGGGCTCAAGTAACTGAGCCCCACCCCGGGGGCCGCCACCGGAAATGGGCCGACGGTTCCGGCCCCTCACCCGTCTACGCCATCCACGTCCGTCCGGATCAGCGGGCCGACGTCGTTTCCCGCACCCATGGCAGCGCCAACCGCTCCACCAGCACGAGCGCGAAGTAGAGCAGGATGCTGACCAGTGCGATCAGGATGATCGCCGCCCAGGCCGTGGCGTTATCACCCACCCCGCCGAACTGGACGATGGCATAGCCGAGTCCGCCTTCGCCGGCATGAAACTCCCCGATCACCGCCCCGATGGCAGCCAGGGGCATGGCCACCTTCAGGCCCACGAAGATCTGCGGTAGAGCTGCCGGGAGCCGTACCTTCCGGAAGGCCTGCCACCGGGAGGCGTCCAGCGACCGGGCCAACTCGGCGAGTTCCGCCGGCGTGGAGGTCAGCCCGGTGGCCGTCGAGAGCACGATCGGAAAGAAACAGAGCAGGAAGACCATGATCAGGATCGACTGCTGCCCCCAGCCGAAGGTCACCACCAGCAGCGGCGCCAGCGCGATCTTCGGCACGGCGTTGACCGCCACCAGCAGCGGCGAGAACATCCGCTCGATCACGCTGGAACTGGCGAGAGCCAGCCCGATCACCACCCCGATCACCGCGGAGAGCAGAAAGCCGGCCAGCGTCTCCAGCGCGGTGGTCTGGGTGTACTCCAGCAGCAGATCGGAGGCGTGGACAAAGGCCGCCAGCACCTCCTGGGGTGGTGGAAGCACCACCGGGTGGACCAGTTCCCAGAAGGTCACCAGCCACCAGCCGATGATGGTCACCGCCAGCCCCAGTGCGGGCCACACCACGGAGGCGACGCTCCGCGGCCGCCCACCCGGTGCCGACGGTGACCCCGCTGACCGGGCCTCGCTCATCTTGGTCTCCTCATCTGACGCGCCTTAATGGAAAAAAGGGTTGGGACGGGCACGGGGGTGCGCAGGCGGCACCCGCCGCCCGCGCA
>DASULK010000079.1:0-4542 GCA_036278255.1 Micromonospora sp. | reverse complement strand
CCTGGCAGCGCTGCGGCTTCTGCTTCCCGGCGCGGACTTGCCGTTCGTCTTCCACCAGGCCATGCGGGTCGGGCTTGTCGGTACGGGCATTGTGCTGTTGGGCGTCATGCTGGCCTGGGCTTCGATCCGTGAGAAGCAACTTAGCCACTCCACCGGTTCGCCGACCGGCACCTCGGCGCCCGTGGTACCAAACGGTGAAGGGCGGGAGGGCGGGGCAGGGCGTTGAGTGCGAATGAGGATACCGAGCCGCTGCCGGGGGGCGGGAAGCCGTATCGGGCGACGTACCTGGAGTTGTTCTTCGACCTGGTGTTCGTCTTCGCGCTCGCCCAGCTCGCCCACGGACTGGCCCACGACCTCACCTGGCGGGGCCTTGTCGAGACGCTGGTGACGTTGCTGGCCCTGTGGTGGGTCTGGTTGTACACGGTCTGGATGACCAACCGGCTCGGGCAGGGCCGGCCCGTGATCCAGATTGTGGTGCTCTGGACCATGTTCGCCAGCCTGCTGATGGCGGTCTCGGCGCTTGGGGCGTTCGACGAGCGGTCCGTCGTCTTCGCCGCCGCCTACATGGCGGTCCAGATCGGCCGGACCGTCGTCCTCCTCGCCGCGGGGCTGACGTTGCGCGACTTCGAGTTCATGGGCCAGCGGATCTTGGCCTTGGTGGTGGTGTTCGCCACCACGGTGCTGCTCTGGCGGATCTACTTCTGTCACGCCGGCATTCTGTTGCCGACCACCCTTGAGAAAGCCCGACACCCCGCTCATGTTGGCCTTCTGGCCTCCTACGCCCACCTGCTCATGGTGGGAGGAATTCTCGCCACCGCGGTCGGCGACGTGATCAGCATCAGCACACCGTTCGGCCACGCCGAACTTGCCTCGGTGGCGGCCATCCTCGGTGGGCCCGCACTGTTTCTGTTCGGTCGCGCCTTGCTCGACTACCTCACGTTTCAGCATGTGGCCTGGTCTCGCCTGGTAGGCGTGCTCCTACTCGCCGCGGTCATGCCGGCGGCGGTCACGAACGTCCGATCATGATCGGTTTCTTCGCCGCCGTTGTCTTGGCCGGGGTCGCCGTCGCTGACACGGTCGCCTGGCGTAGACATCCCCGAGAGACCACGCCGCCATCTATCTGATCGCGATCGCCCGGCCGGCTTGATCGTCTGCACTTCAGCGGTACGACACGCCGATGAATGAGCAGCAGAAGTGCAGGCGATCATGGCTGCTTCGACTCGCCGCTGGAGCAGGGTGAGTTCGGCGATCTCGGGCCGCTGTCGGTTGGGGTGAAGGAGGCCACGGACGGGAAAATCAAGCTTCAGTTTCACCCGGGCCCAGGTCCTCATCCTGCGTGTTGTCACAGATTGAAGTCATCGCCCGAGAAATCGTCGAAGACCTGACCGCTGCGTTGGCCGAGTTCGAAGCCGTCGCCGCCGCCCTGGAAGCGTCCGTCAGCCCAGAGGCGCTGCCCGACCAGCCGTGAGGGGATCCGGCACGCGGAACGTCGCAGGGCCGGGGGCGCGCATCTAGCCCGTCGTCTGCTCCCGCACGAAGACCCCTTCACCCTGCCGGCCTTCGATTAGTCCCTCCGCTTTGAGGAGGAGTAGGGCGGTACGGACCGAGCCGTACGACACACCGTACTCCTTGATCAACCCCTGTGTCGTCGGTAGTTGATCTCCTGGCTTCAGCTCTTCGGCGCGAATCTGCTCCCGGATGGCAGACGCTACCTGCTCGTACTTGGGTTTCTTCATGGTGCTCTCCCTGGCTCGCAAGGCCAAGTAGATCACTGAGTAGTCGACAACGTCTACAAAATCGATGGTGTCGACAATGTCGACAGTCTGTTTTAAGCTGATGACGCTCTCCCTGGCTCGCAACCGGGTGAGCGGCCATGTTGATGGACGGCCCGGGGTGGAGTAGGCGCTCCGTTCCCCGGGCCTTGACCGGGAAGGAGCCCCGGCCCATGAAGAAAATACTCGATCCAGTTCATCCAGCGTGGTGTCTACGCGGCCCCGACTGCGTCAACGGCCTGCACTTCTCGAGCCTGGCCTGTGCGGCCCCGCGCGGTGACGAGGTGATTCAGGTGTCTGCCGGTTTGTGGCAGATGGATGTCGGCCCGGTGTCGCCCGGTGGGGTGCTGTTGGAGTTTTCGGCGGACGACGACGCCAGCCAGCCCTGGTTTGTCGACCTGGCCCAGTCGCGGGCGCTGGTCCGCCTGATGCGGGCGGCCATGCGCTCGGCCGCACACTCCATGCCGTTGCCGCCCATGTTCGGCACAGGTAAAGACCACGGGAAGGAGCAGCCATGACCACCGGCATGCGTACGCGGATCATCTCGGCGGTGCGTCGCTGGAGTCGCGGCGACACCCACCGCAATACGGCCGCGCGACGTTGGCAGTTCCTGCAGGCTGAACTGGCCGGCAACCCCCGCCCGAACCCGCGGCGTGGTGGCCGGCACCGGGCCGGGCCGCCCCGGCACCGCCGCCCGTCCTGGTGGGATGCCCCGACACGGGCGTACCCGCAGGTCGGCCGGGCTGGCCGGCTGACCCTCGCCCAAGCCTGGCGCGCCAACGGCGGCCGGTGGTCAGGCGAATTGGCGCACGCACACGGCGGCTGATCGGCGACGGGCGAGAGACGGTGGGGCTCGCGCGCTCGCGCGACTCCGTTTCAGTGAAATGGCGGTGTCCGGCGCGTCCGGATAGCGCCATTTCCGTGAAGTGGAGTTGATCAAGCACACTCACCACATGCGGCCTGCGTCATAGTGGCCCCAATGGGATTGCCGGCCCGTCCAACGGTGCGAAACTGATGGGCGCACCAGAAATGAGGCGTGTGAGGGGGTACGGGACGTGCGGTGGCAGAGTTTCGTGGCGGTCGGGGACAGCTTCACCGAAGGCATGAACGACACGTACGAGGACGGCACCTTCCGCGGGTGGGCGGATCTGGTGGCCACCCGGCTGGCGCTCGACGCCGGCCCCGCTTTCGGGTACGCCAACCTGGCGATCCGTGGCCGGCTCTTCCCCAACGTGGTGGCCGAGCAGGTGCCCCCCGCCGTCGAGATGAAACCCGACCTGATCAGCTTCGCTGCCGGCGGCAACGACGTGCTGCGGCGCAACTTCGACCCGTACACCATGGTGGAGCGCTTCGGCGCGGTCGTCGGCGAACTCCGCGCCACCGGCGCCGACGTGATCCTTTTCCGGTTCGCCGATGTGATGGCCCGGCTGCCCGGCCAACGGATCATCACGCCCCGGGTGAAGATCCTCAACCAGGCGGTGGGCGAAACGGCGCAGCGGCACGGGGCAACGCTGGTCGACCTCTACGCCGACGACGAATTCCTCAACCCGCGGCTCTGGAGCGAAGACCGGCTGCACCTGTCGGCAGCCGGACATCGGCGGGTCGCCGCCCACGTGCTGACCGCGCTCGGCGTCGAATGCGACCCGGAGTGGCTGCTGGTGCCGCCCCGGCCGGAGCCGAGCGCCTGGCTGGCCGCCCGCGCCGCCGACCTGCGGTGGGCCGGGGAGCACCTGGCGCCGTGGATCAAACGGCGGCTGACCGGCCGCTCCTCCGGTGACACCGTCACAGCCAAGCGTCCGCTGCTGAAACCCTTCACCGCCGCCGAACTCGGGGCTTGGAGCGTCAAACCGCCGAAGTCCGGTATCACCGAACCCTGAACGGCTCGGGTAAAAGGGCACGGGGCGGGTATGCGGCGGTTAGTAGTCGCCAGCGATGACGGAAAACGGAGGAGCCCATGCCGCTCAAGACTCCGAAGGGGCTGTTCCTCTACCAGATGGGGACCCAGCGCGCCGCCGAGTCGGCCGCGGTCAACCTGCTCCGGATGCTCCAGATGCGGGTGCACAACAGAGAACTCGCGCAGACTTTTGAAGATTTGACCCGGGACAAGCAGTACCAGGTCACCAACATCCAGAAGTGTATGGATCGCGTAGACGGCTCACCGCTGGAAGCGTCCGCTCCGTCCGTTAGTGGTCTGCAACAGCGGTTCGAACTTTTCGCCCGGATGCAGCCCGCGCCCGAGATCATGGACCTCTTCGCACTCGACATCGCGATTCGAAACAAATATTTGGGGATCGTCGCCTACCACGAAATGATCGACCTGGCGAAGCTGCTGAACGAAGAGCAGTGTGTGCAGACCCTGCAGGACAACCTCAACCACAAGCAGCAGAACGCGAAGCGGCTGGAACAGCTTCGGGACAAGTTGCACCGGGAGCTCTTCGCCACCGTCTAGCCGCGGCCGCTGCCTACTGCCACCCAGGAACCGACTGCCCGGTTAAGCGGTGATGCTGCTGTTCCAAGAGTGTGGTGAGGGGGCCCGGCGTACTTTAAGGGCATGTCTGTGCCCAATGATCCCGCACCGCACCTGCAGCAGTACGCCGACCCGCAGCGCCTGGTCACCACCGAGTGGTTGGCCGACCACCTCGGGATGGACGGCCTGGTCGTGGTCGAATCCGATGAGGACGTGCTGCTCTACGACACCGGGCACATTCCCGGCGCCGTCAAGGTCGACTGGCACACCGAACTGAACGACCCGGTGACCCGCGACTACCTC
>DASULK010000078.1:0-13118 GCA_036278255.1 Micromonospora sp. | reverse complement strand
CGGCCAGGTCCGGCAGGTCCGGGGTGCCGATTGAGGAGACGATCAGGCAGAGGTTCCCGCCGAGCAGTCGTCCGGTGGCGAGGCCCGGCACCACCACCGATGCGGTCTCCTCGGTTTCGACGCGTTTGACGACGGCCGGCGTGGTGGTCATCAACGCGGCCCGCAGGGACTCGGCCGATGCCGGTGGGGTGCGTTCGTCCAGCCAGGCGGCGCCCGGTCCATGCACGGTGGCCAGTCGCGCCCCGCGCCAGAGCGCGAACTGCAGGGCGGTGATGTCGGAAAAACCCGCCACCACCTTGGGGCTGCGCCGTACGAGGTCCATGTCGATCCCGTCGACCATCCGCTGGGCGCCGTAGCCGCCCCGTGTGCAGAGCACTCCGCGCACGGCCGGGTCGGCAAAAGCGGTGTTGACATCGGCGGCCCGCCGCGCGTCGTCGCCGGCCAGGTAGCCCTTCCGGGCGTACGCGTGCGGCGCGAGCACCGGTCGCAGGCCCCAACCGGTGAGCAGTTCGATGCCGCGGGCCAACCGGTCGGGCCGGGCCGGCCCTGACGGTGAAACAAGCATCACCGTGTCGCCGGGACGCAACGCTGACGGACGTACGGCAGGATCCTCAGTCACAGCGCCCGAGCCTATCCGGCCGCCGGCCGGGCGAGGCTGGAGCCGGCCGTACCGGATAGCCTCGCAGGTGTGGCGACTGCATTGGTGATCGAAAATGATCCGTCGGATGACGTCCGGCGGCTGGGGGAGTGGCTGACCGAGGCGGGCCTGCAGCTGCAGGTGCTGCGGGCGCACGCCGGGGAACCCATCCCCGACGATCTGGACGGGTTCGCCGCGCTGATCGTGCTGGGCGGGCCGCAGGCGGTCTACTCGGGCCCGGACGGCACCCGGGCGCCGTGGCTCACCGCCATCGAGCGGCTGCTCCGCAAAGCCGTACGTAACCGGGTCCCGGCCCTCGGCATCTGCCTTGGGGCGCAGCTGCTGGCCACCGCCCACGCGGGCACGGTGGAGCTCAGCAAGGCGGGACCGGAGGTCGGTCCGGGACTGATCGGCAAACGTGACGCCGCCGATACCGACCCGCTCTTCAAACGGGTCCCACTCATGCCCGACGTGTTCCAATGGCATGAGGACGAAATCACCGAACTGCCGCACGGGGCGGTGCTGCTCGCCGCCTCGACCCGCTATCCGCACCAGGCGTTCCGGCTCGGCGACCGGGCCTGGGGGTTGCAGTTCCACATCGAGTGCGACACCGACATGATCTCCCACTGGGCGGCCACCTCACCGCTGATCCAGCAGGTCGGCTACGACCCCGAGGCGGTGGTGGCGGCCTGCGACGCGCTGATGGTCGATGTGGAAGAGGTGTGGCAGCCCTTCGCCGCCCGGTTCGCCGCTCTGGCCCTCGGGCAACTTGAGGACGCGGCGCCGCCCCGGAACCTTCCGCTGCTCGGGCAGTGATGTCCCCCGCTGGCGGGGGCGGGCATCGCGGCGGGGCCGGGCGTCGGGCGTCGGGCGTCCGGCAAACCAGCGCCGCCGTCAGCTGCTGATCCGGTAGCGGCCCGGCCCCGGAGTCCGCACCACCGTCCAGTCGCCGTCGCGGTCCAGGGTGGCGCCCCCATCCACCTTCAGCCACCGGCTGTAGCGGACCTTGACCGCCACGGTGCTGGCGGCCAGGGTGTCGAAGGTGAGGGACGCGGCGTTCTGTTCGACCAGCACGGCCGGCTCGGAGACGATCGGTACCGGATCCGCCACCGCGTAGAGCCGCCAGTGCGGATTCGACCAGGCCAGCGTGAGATAGGGCACCCCCTCCTCGATCAGATCGGCCTCCGCCCGGCCCACCCAGGAGAGTTGAGCGTCCGGCACCGCCACGTACTGGACGGCGTTCTCGGCCAGCCAGTCCCGATAGCTCTCGGCGGTCAACGGGACGCCGCTGCCGGTGGCGCCCGGCACAGCCTCGAAGAAGAGCGGGTTACGCCCGATGTCCGCCTGCCGGAGCCAGCCGCGGGCCAGTGGCACCTCGTCCAGGTACGTCGCCTCCCAATAGTTCTGGGTCGGGGGAATCTCGACCCGGCCGGCCAGGTGGCGCCCACGGAGTTCGGTGAGCAGCGGCGTGTAGTAGTCGCGGTTGCCGGCCGCGTCGCCGATGCTCCTGACATCGGCGGCAACCACCGGAGGCTGCGTCCACCAGACCGCGCCGAGCAGGGCCACCAGGGCGACCGCGTTGACGGCCCGGATGCGCGGTGCCGGCAGCCGGGCGGCCAGCGGTGCCGGCAGCCGGGCCGCGGCGGCCAGAATCGGAAGCGCGAACATCGCCACCAACCGGGTCGCGTTCAGCCCGACCGGGGTGTGCACCAGCGCGGCGAGCAGCACACCGGCGGCGGAGAGCAGCGCGCCGACCCGGACCGGGCGGTAGCTGACGAAAGCGGCGACGGCCAGGCTGGCCACCGTGGCGCGCACCGTGTCATCACGGCTGATATTCATCCAACCGCCGTCACCGAACACCAGGGCTGTCACCACCATGGGTGCGGCGGCGGCGATCCCGAGAACGGCGCCCGGCACGGGGCGGCGGGTCAGCAGAAGAGCGGCTCCGGCGAGCCCCACGAAGAGACCGGCGACCGGGCTGGTCGCGGAGGCGAGCAGAGCGCCGGCCACCGCGCCCCCGTAGCGGAGCAGTCGGGCCCGCCGACCGGTGCCGTGCACCGTGAGGGCGAGCAGGGCGGCGAGCCCGAACGTGACGCCGAGGGCGTAGGTCACCCGCCCGGAGACCAGGTTGCCGGTGATGCATATCACCCCGAGTAATCCGCCGAAGAGCGGCCGGGGCACCCCGGTCCGTACGAGCAGCGCCGCGAACGCCACCGCCGAGCCCGCCAGGGCCAGCGCACCGGTCACCTGTACGCCGAGTAACGCCATCACCGGCTGGGACACCAGGCTGTAGCCGAACTGGTTGACGCCGCCGTACCAGCGGAAGTCGACGAGGGCGGCTCCGTGACCAGCAAAGAAATCCGCCCGGGCGACCTGGGCGGAGAGATCCGAACCCATGCGGGGAGCCGCCAGGTAGACACCACCGAGAAGGAGGGCGACACCCACGGTTACCGCCATCCCTCGCTTCTGTTGCACGACCACCTCCACACCGTCGAACACCGTACTGGCAGCATGGGCGGCGTGCCTCACCAGCTAATGCGATATACCGGCTTTGTCGGAGCGAATCTCTTGGCCGTGGCCGCGTTCCTCGGCGGAGCGCTCCCTACGCTGCGTCATGGTGTCACTCCGGTCACCATCTGGCAGGGCGAATACGGGCCACTGATCATCACGCTCTGGCTCGCCGGCACCAGCCTGCTCGCCGGAGCGTGGTGGAAACTGCGCGACCACGTCCCCTCCGCCCGGTGGGCGTACGTGACCATCGGCCTGTGGCTCCTGCCGCTGCTGCTCGCTCCCCCGCTGGCCAGCCGTGACGTCTACGCCTACGCCTGCCAGGGCGCCACCTATGCAGCCGGATTCAACCCGTACGAACAGGGCGTCTCGGCTCTGCCCTGCCCCTGGCTGGACTCGATCTCACTGATCTGGCGGGACACGCCCGCGCCGTACGGGCCGCTCTTCGTGCTCATCTCCGGGTGGGTGGTCGCGTCGACGGCTTCCCTCAGCCTGATCGTCATCCTGTTCCGGATGATCGCCGTGACCGGTGTCGCACTGACCGCCCTCTCGCTGCCCGTACTGGCCCGCGCCTGCGGTGTGCCGGTGAAACGCGCGCTCTGGCTGGCGCTGGCATCTCCGCTGGTGGGGGTGCACATGGTTTCCGGGGCGCACAACGACGCGTTGATGATCGGGCTGCTGGTGGGCGGCCTGGCGGTGATCGCCGCCAAGCCGGGACGAAGCGGTGCGCTGCTGGCGGGAGGCGTGCTGCTCGGGCTCGCCGCGGCTATCAAGGTGACCGCCGCTGTGGTGGTGCCGTTCGCTGCGGTGGCTGCCATCGCCGGTCCGTACCGCTTCCGGGCGCTGCTGCGCGACGGTGGCTGGGTGGTCGGCGGTGCGGTTGCCACCGTGGTGGCGGTGACGATCACCGCCGGGCTGGATTTCGGCTGGATCGCCGGGCTGTCCCGCAGCGGGGATGCGGTGCAGTGGAGCTCCCCGCCGACCGCGGTGGGGCAGACGGTCGGCTACATCGCCCGGCTCTTCGGCGCGCAGATCGATGCCGTGCCAGCGGTCCGCGCCGTCGGAGTGGCCGTCCTCGCGGTAATCCTGGTGGTGCTCTGGTGGCGCCACCGGACCCGCGAGCCGCTCTATGGCGCGGGGCTGGCACTGGCCGCAACGGTAGCGCTGGCGCCGGTATTTCACCCGTGGTACGCCGTCTGGCCCCTCACGGTCCTCGCCGCCACCGCCATCCGTGGCGCCTGGTTCGGATGGATCGCGCTGGTCACCAGCTTCTTCGTGCTGCCTGATGGCACCGGCCTACCCCGGTACAGCAAAATGCCCGGCGCACCACTGATGACCCTGCTGGTCATCCTGGCGGTCGTCTACTGGATCCGGGCGGCCCGCGGGCAGGGCCGGGCAGCGTCCAGGGTGATGCTCCCTCCTGACCGGCCGGGAGCGATCGGCTCCCGGAAATAGTGCGATAGGTGCACTCCAGCGTCCGGTCCCATCGGCCGCAGCCCGTCATCAAAGCGCGGGCTGCGGCCGTGCACCGGTGACGGAACAGACGGCCGGCGGAGCTACGCTGGTTCTTCGTGAAGAGCCTTCAGTCTGAATCCGAGGTAGCCGGGGCGGTATTCGCGCCGCCGAGCCTGGCCCGGCGGTTCGGTGCACTCGTGATCGACTGGGTGCTGTGCCTGCTGATCGCCAACTTCTTCGGCGACCCGGTCCGGGACGGCTGGCCGCCGGTCCTGGTGCTAATCATTGAGTACGGCCTCTTCATCGGCCTTTTCACACAGACCCCCGGGATGCGGCTGACCAGGCTGAGCTGTGTGTCGTACGCCGACGGCGGCCGGATCGGGGTGCTTCGTGCGTTGCTGCGCGGGGTGCTGCTCTGCCTGGTCGTACCGCCACTGCTCATGGACGGCCAGCGGCGGGGACTGCATGACCGCCTGGTCGGCTCGATGGTCGTGGCCGCCGTTCCCCCGTCGACGTCCGGCCACCGATGAACGGTTGATCCGGCGGCCCCGACTCCGGGACCGCCGGCAACATCCGTCAGCGGCCCCGCATCTGGCGGGAGGCACCCCTCGGCGGGCGCATGTTCTTGGGGATCGCGCCCTGGGGCATCCGTGGCCGGGCCGACAGGGCGGTCAGCCGCTTGTCGAGGGCGTTGACTTCCTTGCCGCTGATGTTGCGCGGCAGGCGCATCAGCGTCATGCGGAGCTTGCGGATGGGTAGCTCGCCTTCGCCCTGGCCGATCATGTAGTCGTAGAGCGGGGCGGTGCCGATCACTTTGGCCAGCCGCCGCTTCTCTTGGCCGAGCATCCCCCGGATCCGCCCCGAACTGCCCTCGGCGAGCAGGATCACGCCGGGTCGGCCGATCACCAGGTGCACCATGTCCATCTGGGTGGTGGCGGCGATCGCCGGGGTAACCCGCCAATCACCGCGCATGGACTCCAGGATGGAGGCGGCGGCGCCCGGTTGCCCCTCGGCCGCCGCCATCATGGCCCGGTTGGAGCGGAGGTTCAGCACGACCAGCAGGGCGAGCAGCGACACCAGGATCCCGATCGGGAGCCAGAGCCAACCCCAGAACAGGATCGCCACAATCGTGAACGAGAGTGGAATCAGCACGGCGGCGGCGGCCAGCGGCACGAACCAGCGGTCCCGTTTGGCGGTGAACGAGAACACCATGCCGATCTGCTTCAGCCGCTGGCCGAACGACGGTTTCTCCTGGGGTTTTGCCATGAACAGGAGTCTAGTGGTCGGCGCGGGGCGGGTTGCCCTCTGCGTCCCGAGCTGCCATCGCCTGCTGGTACAGCCGCCCGGCACGGTAGGATGAGCGCACCAGCGGGCCGCTCATCACCCCGACGAAGCCGATCTGCTCGGCCTCCTCGCGCAGCTCGACGAATTCTTCCGGCTTGACCCAGCGCTCCACTGGGTGGTGGCGCGGGCTCGGTCGCAGGTACTGGGTGATCGTGATCAGTTCGCATCCCGCATCCTGCAGGTCCCGCAGGGCTTGGGAGATCTCCGACCGTTCTTCGCCGAGCCCGAGGATGAGGTTGGATTTGGTGATCAGGCCGGCGGCTCGGGCCTGGGTGATCACGTCGAGCGACCGCTCGTAACGGAAACCGGGCCGGATCCGCTTGAAGATCCGTGGCACGGTCTCCACGTTGTGGGCGAGCACCTCCGGGCGGGAGCTGAAGACTTCAGCCAGCTGCTCCGGGACATTGTTGAAGTCGGGAATCAGCAGTTCGACACCGCAACCCGGCTGTTGCGCGTGGATCTGTCGGACCGTTTCGGCGTAGAGCCAGGCCCCGCCGTCGGGCAGGTCGTCGCGGGCCACGCCGGTGACCGTGGCGTAGCGCAGGTCCATCGCCGCCACCGATTCCCCGACCCGTCGAGGTTCGTCGGCGTCGAAGTCGGCGGGTTTGCCGGTGTCGATCTGGCAGAAGTCGCAGCGGCGGGTGCACTGGTCACCGCCGATCAGGAAGGTGGCTTCCCGGTCTTCCCAGCATTCGTAGATGTTGGGGCAGCCCGCCTCCTGGCAGACCGTGTGCAGGCCCTCCCGGGCCACCAGTTTGTGCAGCGCGGTGTATTCCGGGCCCATCTTGGCCTTGACTTTGATCCACGGCGGCTTGCGCTCGATGGGTGTTTCGGCGTTGCGCGCCTCGATCCGCAGCAGGCGGCGCCCGTCCGGAGCAACGGTCGTCATGAACGTCAGCCTACGCCGGATGTCCCGTTCCACCGCGCCGGCAGGGGTGGACGCGATGCGGTTCACTGGCTCCACAGGGAGCGGTGGTGAACGTTCGGTGTACTGCGGCCTGCCGGGTCGATGGCAGTCGATTGGTTGAGGTGGGCCGTACCGACGCTCCGTACCGGCCGTGAGCGCGACCATCGGGTGCGTAGCCCAGGAGCTTAGCTAGTCAATGCCCTGCTGCTCAGATCATGGCGTGATCTGCAGGGTGGCGAGATGACGCTCGACGACCGGCAGCACCTCGGCGACGGTGACCGGGCGACCCAGTTCAGCGGTCAGCGAGGTGACTGAAGCATCACTGATGCCGCAGGGCACGATCCGGTCGAAGGCCGTCAGATCACAGTCACAGTTGAGGGCGAAGCCGTGCAGGGTGACGCCCTGCGCCACCCGGATGCCGATCGCCGCCACCTTGCGGGCCGGCCCACGGTCGTCCTCGGGCACCCAGACGCCGCTCCGCCCCACGATGCGGGTGGTGGCCAGGCCGAACTCGGCGCACACGTCGATCAACAACTGCTCGGTGCGGCGTACGTAGGCGACCACGTCCACCGGATCCGGAAGCCGCACGATGGGGTAGCCGACGAGTTGGCCCGGGCCATGCCAGGTGATCTTGCCACCCCGGTCGACGTCGATCACGGGGGTGCCGTCCATCGGTCGGTCCCACGGCTCGGTGCGTTTGCCCGCGGTGTAGACGCTCGGGTGCTCCAGCAGCAGGACCGTGTCGGGCTGCTCGCCGGCGACCACGGCGGCATGAACGCAGCGCTGCTCATCCCACGCGGCCAGGTAGTCAACGACGCCGGCGCGAACGGCCGTCAGGCCGGGAAGTGTACTGGTCACGAAGCCCAGCTTAGTCCCGTCCGGAGTCGGCCCGGCCGGTGAACCCCATCACGGATAGCCCGGGTGGTCGCCCATGATCGCGAAGGATTTGGCCAGCCAGGACGAGCAGCAGTCTTCGTGATCAGGTCGGCGGGATACGCCAGAGCCAGACGTCCTGGACCCGTTCGGGTGGCCCGAGCAATTCGGTGGCGGCCCGCAGCAGCGCCTCCTGGTGCACCGGCCACTTCGCTCCATGAACCCGATCGGCGAGCACCACCACCTCAACGCCCCAATGGTCCAGGTCCGCACGTGCCTGCTCCCGGTCGGCGTCAGTGATCCGGGGCACCCAGCCGCTGCGGGCGACGTCGAGGAGGAGCCCGTCCAGGTAACGCAGAACCGGCCCGATCTTGCCGCGCCCGCCGGGACCGCCGGGGCCGAGGAAGAAGCCGGACGGGATGGCGAAGGTGCCTTGCCGGTGGCTCAACGCATGCGCCTGCCACCGCTGTCCGTCCGGCACCAGATCGAGGGTGAACGGCACCGGCGCCAGCACCCCGCCGGGGGAGACGTGGTCCCGCCAGGCCCCGGAGGTGATGAAGTCCGGGATCGGCTCCCGTTCGCTGGTCAGCAGGGGGGCCGGCAGCAGCGGCAGTAGTGCCAGAGCGAGAGCCAGGTGCCAGCCGGTCTGTCCCGCATCGAGGCGGTGCGGCCGGGTGGCCAGGTGATCCATCGCAAAGGCGAGGAGTACGCCGATCACCGGTGCCACGACCAGGGCGAGCCGTGCGGGCAGTGCGGCGTTGAAAAGGGGCAGGTGTCCGAGGATCGCGTACGGCAGGGGTGTGTCGGTGGTCTCGCCATTGATTTTGGCCCGAGGCCCCCAGGACAGCACTGTGAAGACCACGGCGGTCACCGCCAGGGCTCGAAGGGTGGCGCGTCGGCCCGCGTCTGAGCGCCGCCACAGCAGGATGAAACAGCCGAGGGTGAGGAGCAGCAGCGGCAGGCCGAAGAAGGAGTTCTCCTCGGTCGGGTTCGGTGCCAGGGGGGTGTCCAGGCCGGCGACACCGGCCAGCGAGCGCTGCGGGAACGCCGCGTAGGCGGTGATGTCCTCGGAGTGGATCCGAGGATCGAAGCCGGTGCCGTGGAACCGCTGGGGGCCGAAGAAATGCAGCCACAGCGGGTACGACAGCAGCGCGAACGTCACCGCACCGCTGGCTGCCAGTCCGCGGAGGAACGGGTTCAGCGCCGCACGTACCTCGGCTCGCCGACCCGGGTGGAGTGCCCAGGTGCCCAGGAACACGGCGAGGCCCAGCGCGGTGAAGAAGAGTCCTTCCGCCGCGATGGAGAAGGCGATCGACACCAGCACGCCGAGCACGATTCCGTTACGTAGCCAGCGGCCCGGCTCGCGCAGCCGCAGCACCTGCCACACGATGAGCGGCACCAGCCAGCCGGCGGTCCAGTTGAGGTGTGCGTTGGCGTGCGAGACCATCCCGGGCGCGAAGCCGATGAAGAGTCCGCCCACCACGGCGGCCAGTGGCGAGCCGACGAAGGCGCGGGACAGCAGCCAGTACCAGGCGAAGGCCGTGGCGGCGAGGTTGAGTGCCAGGATGACCAGGAACGTGGCGGGCGGACCGATCAGATAGGTCAGCGGCGCGAATGCGGCAGCGTACACGGTGATCGACGTGTTGACCGCGAGGTTGACGCCGTCCGGCACGTTGATCAGGTACGTGAAGAGCGGGTTGTCGCCGTGGGAGAGGGCGTGCGCGCCGAAGGCGAGCAGCCATTCGAAGAGGGCCTGATCGCTGGAGTTGACGGTGATCGCGCGGCCGTTCGGGTCGAGCCAGAGGCCACCGGTCACCCAGACGGCCAGCGCGAGGGCGGTACCGGCGGCGAAGAGGTCCATCCGCCGTCGGCGTGTCGCCTCGAGGTTCGGTCGCCGTACGGCCGGCGACAGCGCGGCGGTTACGGATTGGTCCTCATGCATCACCCGAACGTTACCAATCTGCGCAGAGCGGACACCCTCTGAGAAGGATGTGTGTGTCGCCGGGCTATGTCGGATGGCGTTCAGGGCCAGTAACTTCGCTCCACGGGGTGACATATTTCACACCGCGTTGATCGGGAGGCCGTTGTGTGTCAACTCGCATCCTTCGTCCTGCGGCTCGGACGAACCGCTGCCGTACCTCTGCTGACCGCCGTCGCCGTGCTCGCCGTCATCACTGCGATGGTCGTCGTGCCCGCCCGACCCGCTGGGGCGGCAACCCTCACGCCGGTCGCCAGCTTCGGTGCCAACCCCGGCAACCTCGCCATGTACGCGTACCGTCCGGACAACCTGCCGACGGGTGGCCCGCTGGTGGTGGCCCTGCACGGCTGCAGCCAGAGCGCCAACGACTACTTCGCCCACTCCGGCTGGCGCAAGTACGCCGACCGTTGGGGCTTCGCCCTGGTGCTGCCGGAACAGAAGACGACCAACAACAGCAGCCGGTGTTTCAACTGGTTCGAGCCCGGCGACACGCGCCGTGATCACGGTGAGGCAGCCTCGATCCGCAACATGATCAACTACGTGGTGGGCAACTACGGCATCGACCCGGCCCGCATCTACATCACCGGTCTGTCGGCGGGTGGAGCGATGACCGCGGCGATGCTGGCCGCATATCCCGATGTCATCGCTGGCGGATCGGTGGTGGCTGGCATCCCCTACGGGTGTGCCACCAGCATGATCACCGCGTTCAGCTGCATGAATCCCGGGGTGGACAGGACGCCGGCACAATGGGGTGACCTGGTGCGCGGCGCGTACCCCGGCTACCAAGGTCCGCGGCCGAAGGTCGCGATCTGGCATGGCACGAGTGACTATGTGGTTGCCACGGCCAATGCCACCGAGTCACGGGACCAGTGGACCAACGTCCTCGGCGTCTCGTCAATACCGACCAGCACCACGCTGCTGCCGGCCGGGACAACCCTCGAAAGCTACGGAAGCGATGTGGTCCGTGTCTACCGGATCGCTGGAATGGGGCACGGCACCCCCGTTGATCCGGGCAGTAGCCTCGACCAGTGCGGAACGGCCGGGGCGTACTTCCTGGACACCATCTGCTCGGCGTACCGCGATGCGCTCTTCTTCGGCCTCGACGGCGCCGGCGGCGGCGAGCCGGGGGAGCCGACGCCGGACCCGGTCTGCGTCACGGCGAACAACTACATGCACGTGCAGGCCGGGCGGGCCTACCATTTCGGTGGGTACGCCTACGCGCGCGGCTCCGGCCAACTCATGGGCCTGTACAACATCTTCGCTACGACCAACTTGCGGCAGACAGGACCGGACTACTGGGTGATCGGCTGCTGATGCGGGGCACCCCTCACTGCTGCAGCGCCGCCCGCAGAGCGTCGGCGAGGTCGGCGTGCTGAAACCGGAAACCGGCCCGGTTCAGCACGCCGGGCAGCACCCGGTGGCTGACGAGGGTCTCGGCGGCCAGCCCACCCAGCAGCAGGTGCAGAGCGAATCCGGGCACCGGCCAGATCGCCGGCCGGCGTAGTGCCCTGCCCAGAGCCTTGGTGAAGGCGGCATTGGTCACCGGTGCCGGACCGACCAGGTTGACCGGTCCGGAGAGGTCGTCGCGCTGCAGCAGGAACACCACAGCTGAGAGCCAGTCGGCCAGGGACAGCCAGGGGACCCACTGCCGCCCGCTGCCGAAGGTTCCGCCCAACCCCAACCGGAACGGAAGGAGCTGCGGCTTGAGGAAACCGCCGTCGCGGTGCAGGGGCAGGCCGCTGCGGAGCAGTACCACGCGTACCCCGGCTTCTTCGGCCGGCCGCACTGCCGCCTCCCATACCTGGCCCACCTCGGCCATGAACCCCTCACCGGCGGGCGCATCCTCCTCAACAAGGCGATCGCCGGTGTCGCCGTACCAGCCGATGGCTGAACTGTTGAGCAGCGCCCTGGGGCGCTCCTCGGTGGGCAGCGCGGCGATCGTCCGGGCGATCGTCGCGGTGGCGTCCACCCGGCTGGCCCGCAGCACCTCCTTGAACCGCCGGGTCCACCGGCGGTCTGCGATGTTGGCGCCGGCAAGGTTGATCACGGCGTCGGCGCCGGCGAGTGCGGTGGGATCGAGTCGGCCCTGGGCGGGTGCCCACTCGATTTCACCGACGCCGGTGGGTGGGCGGCGGACCAGTCGGAGCACATCGTGGCCCTGCGCGGTGAGCCGGTCGACCAGGTGGGAGCCGAGAAAGCCGGATGCCCCGGCCATGATGATCCGCATGGAGCCATCTTCGCCGAGTAGCGGGCGACGGGTCCACCGGAGGTACCCCGGGCCGTAACTGGTCATCTGATCGCCGTTACCGACGGCGACGGATATCAGGCGCGGTTCTCGCTCGGGGAGGGGCAGTATTCGCCAGCGAGGACGGCAAGGGGGGCGGTCGCGCCCAGGGCACAGTCCACGATGCCCGTGGTGGGTCTCGCCCAGCTCGTGAGAACGCCGGCGATGGGCTGGCCGCTCGGGCAGGTGGCGGTGAACTCCCGGGTTATTGACTCCGCGCCGACGAAGGTGACGAATCGCCCGTCGCCCTCAAGGCCGCCGAGGAGGTCGTCGGGGCGGTGCGTCGGCCCGGGGTTCGTCTCGGCTGGGATGCCTTCCTCACCGAGCTGCTGCGCCAAGAGTGGGAGGAGGGAAGCCAGTTCTGCCGGCGTGACCGTAGGCGTCACCTGCTCCAGCTCATGAATGTTCTTCTCTACCAGCCCGCTCTTCCGTTCGGCAGAGTCGACGTAGGCGAGGAAGGGTTTCGTTTCTGCCGGGCCGGCCCATGCGATCAGAGTCTGCTCCACCGCGCAGAGCGGCGGTGGCCCCGGCTCAGTTCTCTGGCCTCGCTCCGCTTCGACGTGAGGGGAAGCGAGGGGGGTCGGGGCCGGGGCAGGACGACGTACGGAACACCCGGGTATCGCCATGGCCGATACGACCAACATCGCCGCGACCGTGACCCGCATTTTAGTTCCCCGATCGTGTCCCCGGCGACAGCCGGGCGTCATGCGACTCACACAAAGACACAGGGGGGCGTGCCGGCATCTGCCGAGCACGCCCCCTGTCGGTAACCCGTTGCTACAGCCCGAGATCGGCCTCGAAGTTGCCGGCCTCCAGCCGCTCCTTGACCGCGGTGAGGAACCGCGCCGCATCGGCGCCGTCAACCAGCCGGTGGTCGTAGGAGAGGGCCAGGTACACCATCGACCGGGGCACGATCACTTCGCCGAGCCCCGGCTCGTTGATGACCACCGGGCGCTTGACCACCGCGCCGGTGCCGAGCATCGCCGACTGAGGCGCCGGCACGATCGGGGTGTCGAAGAGGGCACCCCGGCTGCCGGTGTTGGTCAAGGTGAAGGTCGCGCCCGCGATCTCATCCGGGCTGAGCTTGTTGGTGCGCGTACGCTCAGCCAGGTCGGCGATCCGCCGGGCCAGG
>DASULK010000077.1:0-30831 GCA_036278255.1 Micromonospora sp. | reverse complement strand
GGCGACCGTGGCCTGGCGGCTCAGCGCCGACTACGACACCAAGCCTGAGGAGTTCGCCGACCTGGTCGAAGCATTCCTCGACCAGGTCGATCCGGCCGCGATCCGGGCCCTCATCATCGGTCAGTGGGGCGAGGCGTACGAGAACCCGCCGCCGATCGAGCTGCTGGCCGGCCTCGCACCCCGGCTGACCGGCCTCCGCGCGTTGTTTCTTGGGGAAATGACGTTCGACGAGTGTGAGATCTCCTGGATCACCCAGGGGAACGTGACACCGCTGCTGGCGGCATACCCGGGGCTGGAGGTCTTCCAGGTGCGTGGCGCCACCGAGGGGCTGGAGTTCACACCGGTGCGGCACACCGCCCTGCGTGAGTTGACGATCGAGGCCGGTGGCCTGCCGGCCGACGGGGTGAGAGCAGTCGGCGGGTGCGACCTGCCGGCGCTGGAGCACCTGGAGCTGTGGCTCGGCACCGACGAATACGGCGGTGACGCCACCGTGGACGACCTGGCCCCGATCCTTGCCGGCACCCGGCTGCCGTCCCTGGGCTACCTTGGCCTGCGCAACGCGGAGATCGCCGATCAGGTCGCCATCGCGTTGGCCGGCGCCCCGGTCGTTGCCCGGCTGCACACCCTCGACCTGTCGATGGGCGTCCTCTCCAATGAAGGAGCGGAGGCGCTGCTGGCCGGGCAGCCGTTGGCCCACCTGCACCGGCTCGATCTGCACCACCACTACATCAGCCCCGAGCTCGCCGCCCGGATCATCGAGGCGCTGCCCGGCGTGGCGATCGATCTGTCGGGCCGGGAAGAACCCGACGAAGGCTACCGGTATGTGGCGGTCGCGGAGTGACTGTCGTTGCGCCGCTGGTGGTGGTCGGTAACCCCGGAAATCGGCGGGTCAGCGGATTCTGTGCGGCTGCGGCCCGCTTCGGCCTGACTACCGCGGTGTTGCCGTGGCGGCGACTCGCCACCGGTCCGGTGCGGTTACCGCGATCCACGCTGGTGCGGATCGACTCACCCGGCGAGGACAACGAGGTTGACCGGCTGCTGCGAGGCGCTGCCATCCCGGCCCGCCATGGCGAGATCATCGGGATGGCGGCCTGGTACCGGGGCATGTGCGCCGCCCTGCGTCGGCTCACCGCAGCCGCGGCCGCAGCGGACGCGACCCTGCTCAACGACCCGGATGATGTCGCCACCTTCTTCGACAAGGGTGCCTGCCACCGCCGGTTGAGCCGCGGCGGTGTGCCGGTCCCGCCGGCCTTGTTGGTCCAGCCCGGCGACTACGGAGACCTGCGTGCAGCGATGCGGTCGGCGGGCTGGTCCCGGGTATTCGTCAAGCCGACGCACGGATCATCGGCCTCCGGGGTGCTCGCTCTGCAGGTAGGGCGGGGGCGGGTGCAGGCGACCACCTCGGTGGAGCTGACTGATAACGGCCTGTTCAATTCGCTGCGGGTGCGCAGCTACCGCAGCGAGTCGGAGGTGGCAACCATCGTCGACCGCCTGGCCCCCGACGGTCTGCACGTCGAACGGTGGTTTCCCAAGGTGGGGATCGGCGGGCGCACGGTGGACCTGCGGGTGCTGGTGGTTGCGGGGGAGCCGACCCACGTCGTGGTCCGAGCCAGCCGCAGTCCGTTGACCAATCTGCATCTGGGCAATCAGCGGGGAGATCTGGCAGCCCTGCGCGCGGCGATGGAACCCGCCCGGTACGCCGCGGCGCTGGACACCTGCGTACGGGCGGCCGCCTGCTTTCCAGCCAGCCTGCACGTCGGTGTCGACCTGCTGATCGGCACCGATTTTCGACGGCACGTGGTGGCCGAGGTGAACGCCTTCGGTGACCTGCTGCCCGGCCTGCGGGATGCCGCCGGACGGGACAGCTACGAGACCGAACTGCATGCTCTGCGGAGCGGACGTTTCGCCGCCCAGCGGGTGACGGGTTTGGCGGGAGTCTCCTCCTCGGAGCGGTCGGGGGCGCCGGCGCCCGGGGTGCGCCCAGCGGCGCTCCGGCCGGGGTGGGCGGCGTGAAGAAGCTGATCGGCAGCCACGACCTGCTCTTCGTCACGTTGGATACGCTCCGCTACGACGTCGCAGCCGAGCTGATGGCGACCGGGCGGACCCCCAACCTGGCACGGGCGTTACCCGGCGGTCGCTGGGAACGCCGGCACAGCCCGGCGAGCTTCACCTACGCGGCGCACCAGGCGTTCTTCGCGGGGTTCCTCCCCACCCCGACCACCCCGGGCCCGCACCCCCGGCTCTTCGCAGCGGCCTTCCCCGGCAGCGAGAGCACCACGGAGGAGACCTGGGTCTTCGACGCCCCCGATGTGGTGGCCGCATTGAACTCCGCCGGCTATCACACCGTCTGCATCGGCGGTGTCGGGTTCTTCAACCTCAGCTCCCCACTGGGCCGGGTGCTGCCGGCGCTCTTCGCCGAGGCGCACTGGGAGCCGGAGTTCGGCGTGACCTCCCCGGCCTGCTTCGAGGCGCAGCTCGACCGGATCGCCGACATCACGCCCCGGGTGCCGGAGCGGCAGCCCCTCTTCCTCTTCGTCAACATCGCCGCGATGCACCAACCCAATCGGCACTATCTGCCCGGTGCCCAACGCGACAGCCGGGCCAGCCACGCGGCCGCGCTGGAGTACGTCGACCGGCACATCGGCCGCCTCTTCGCCCTGGCCACCTCTCGCGGCAGGCCTTGCCTGGTGCTGCTCTGCTCCGACCATGGGACCGCGTACGGCGAGGAGGGCCACATCGGCCACCGGTTCGGCCACGACGTGGTGTGGACGGTGCCGTACGCCCAGTTCGTGCTTGAACCAGGGGACTGGGGAGAACCGGGAGACTGGCAGTGACTATTTTGGACGGCTCGCCGTACCAGGGCTATCTGTACGCCTATCCGCACAAGACGGCGTACCGGCCGCTGCATCCGCGGCCCGCCCTACGGAAGATCTGGGCGGAGGAGAAGCGTGATGCGCTCTTCCTCTACCTGCATCTCCCGTTCTGCGAGATGCGGTGCGGCTTCTGCAACCTCTTCACCCGGGCTAACCCGCCGGAGGAGCAGGTCAGCGCCTACCTGGCCCAACTGGGTCGGCAGGCGGAGCGGGTGCGCGCCGCTCTGGGTACCTTCCAGGTTGCTCGGGTCGCGTTCGGCGGTGGCACCCCCACCTATCTCACCGCCGACGAGTTGGCGAAACTGTTCGATCTCCTCGCCCGGTTCGGCGTCGGGTTGGGCGCGGTGCCGACGGCCGTGGAGACATCGCCCGCCACCGCCACCGCGGACCGTATCCGGGTGCTCGCCGAGCATGGCACCACCCGGATCAGCATCGGTGTGCAGAGTTTCCTCGACTCTGAGTCACGGACCGTGGGCCGCCCGCAGCGGCGGGCAGAGGTCGAGCGGGCGTTGACGACTCTGCGGGCGTACGAGATTCCGGTCCTCAACCTCGACCTGATCTACGGGATCCCCGGTCAGACCGCGCAGACCTGGGCGCGTTCCCTGTCGGCGGCGTTGCGCTGGCGGCCGGAGGAGCTGTTCCTGTATCCGCTTTACGTTCGTCGGCTCACCGGTCTGGCCCGGCGCGGGTCGCCTGGGCCAACGGTGACTGGCGGGGTGGCTCCGTTTGCCGCAGACAGGGATCCGGCTTGGGACGACCAGCGGTTGACGCTCTACCGGCAGGGGCGGGACACGTTGCGTGCAGCCGGCTACCGGCAGCTCTCCCTGCGGCACTTCCGACGAGCCGACCTGCCCGACGACGGCGGCCCGGGCTACTGCTGTCAGGACGACGGCATGGTGGGGCTCGGCTGCGGTGCCCGCTCCTATACCACCGACCTGCACTACTCCTTCGACTATGCGGTCGGGGTCGGTCAGGTGCGCGCCATCATCGACGACTACCTGCGCCGCCCGGCGGCGGACTTCGACGTGGCGGAGGTCGGATTCCGGCTTGACGGTGTGGAGCAGCGCCGCCGTTGGCTGGTGAAGTCGCTGCTGCGGACGGAGGGGCTGGACACGGCCGGATACCGGCACCGGTTCGGTACGGCGGTCTGCGACGACTTCCCGCAGCTTGCGGTGCTCGCCGAGCGCGGCTGGCTCGATGCGCAGCCCGGCCGGATGGTTCTCACCGACGCCGGGCTTGAGCGCTCCGATGCGATCGGCCCGTGGCTGGTCTCTGGACCGGTACGTGCCGCGATGAGGGAGTACACGCCACGATGAATCTCTCCGTGCTCTACCGTGGTCCGTTGGCGAGCTGCAACTACGACTGCCACTACTGTCCGTTCGCCAAGCGCCGTGACAACCGTGAGCAGTTGCGGGCCGACCGGGCGGCGCTGGAGCGTTTCGTCGACTGGGTCATCCGCAACCCGCACGGTGACCGGCTCTCCATTCTCTTCACGCCGTGGGGAGAAGGGCTGACCCGTTCCTGGTACCGGCAGGCGCTGGTCCAGCTTTCCCGGTTGCCGCATCTGGACCGGGTGGCGATCCAGACCAACCTCGCCTGCCGGCTGGACTGGTTGGCCGACGCCGACCGGCACCGGGTAGCGCTCTGGGCGACGTACCATCCGGGCCAGGTGGCGCAGTCGGCCTTCCTGCAGCGCTGCGCCGACCTGCGTGGTCTGGGCGTACGCCACTCCGTCGGCATTGTCGGGCTGCCGGAGCACCTCGATGAGGCGCGCGCCCTGCGGGCCGCACTGCCCGACGAGATCTACGTGTGGATCAACGCCGCTGACGGGCACCACTATCCGCGCGAGGAAGAGGCCGCCTGGCTGGAGATTGACCCGCTCTTCGGTTACAGCGTCCGGCCGCACCGGTCCGCCGGGGTGGGCTGCCGGACCGGCGAGAGCGTCGTTTCGGTGCGGGGGGACGGCGAGGTGCGGCGCTGCCATTTCGTGGATACGCCCCTGGGCAATCTCTACGACGGCTCATACCGGGCGGCCCTGCTACCTCGCTCCTGCCCCCTGACGAGCTGCGACTGCCACATCGGCTACGTCCATCTCCGATCGTTGCCGCTCTATGACGTCTTCGCCGGTGGCGTGCTGGAACGGGTGCCGGCCGGACAACCGTGGGGGGTGTCGTCCGGCGCACTGCGTCATTGGCGCTAGGCCTGTGCGGAAGCGGGGGTCAGGCCACCATTCGGCGAGTCTTGCAGGTCCGCTTGGCCGCCGAATCCTCCGGGGCTAGGAGTGTCCGGTTCGGGGAATCTGGCCAGCAACCCATCTTCCTAGGAAGATCTAGCGAATGTGGCATACCACCCGGCGCGCATCCGGCCGGGGAGATGGTGAAGAATGGGAGTCAAGGAGGGGAGTATTCCCCAGCAGCGGTGTCGTCAGCACGGCCGCCTGCCAGCGTGAGTTGGCCGGTGACCCGGCACCGTCGGTCACCGCACCGCAGATCCCCTGCAGAGCGGTGACGGAAGAGACCTCCGACAGTCAGCCAACACCGCCCCTCGGATGATGCGCCCCTGAGCACGCGCGGGTCCGCGGTGTCGACGTGCCTGCCGGAGGTTTGAGTTGAACGTGTCCACCGGGGTGTGGGTCGGGACCCTGATCGCGCTGGCGGTGCTCCTCACCGTCGACCTTCTGATCATCGGTCGGCGGCCGCACGAGCCGAGCCTGCGCGAGTCGAGCCTCTGGGTCGGCTTCTATGTCAGCCTGGCGCTGCTCTTCGGTGGCGGCATCTGGATCGGGTGGGGCGGTACCCCGGCGGGGGAGTTCTACACCGGATGGTTGACCGAGTACAGCCTGTCGGTGGATAACCTCTTCGTCTTCGTCATCATCATGAGCCGCTTCGCGGTGCCACGGCAGTATCAGCAGAAGGTGCTGCTTATCGGCATCGTCCTGGCGTTGGTCATGCGAGGTGGGTTCATCGCTGCCGGCGCCGCTCTGATCTCCCGCTTCTCCTGGGTCTTCTACCTCTTCGGGGCGTTCCTTATCTACACGGCGATCAGTCTCGCCCGGCAGAGCGACTCCGACGACGAGTTCACCGAGAACGTGCTGATCCGGTGGAGCCGACGGGTCCTGCCACTGTCGCGGGACTACTCCGGGGCCCAACTTACGGTCCGGCAGAACAACCGGCTGCTCTTCACTCCGATGCTCATCGTGATGATCGCGATCGGTACGACCGACCTCATTTTCGCTCTCGACTCCATCCCGGCGATCTTCGGTATCACCCAGGAGCCCTATCTCGTCTTCACCGCCAACGTCTTCGCCCTGATGGGCCTGCGCCAGCTCTACTTCCTGCTCGGCGGCCTGCTCGACCGGCTGGTCTACCTCAATATCGGACTCGCGGTGGTGCTCGGTTTCATCGGGATCAAGCTGATTCTGGAGGCACTGGCCGACAACAGCCTGTCGTTCATCAACGGGGGCGAGGATGTGTCATGGGCCCCGCACATCCCGATCTGGCTCTCCCTGACCGTCATTCTCGGCACCCTGGCCCTCTCGACCGTGGCCAGTCTGGTCAAATCCGCCCGGGACCGTCGCCGCGCGGTGGCCGGCCTTAAGCCCTGAGCGGCCGAATCACCGCGCCGGGGCGGGTGGTCAACTGACGCGGTGGGCGGCGACCAGGGTCTCGACCCGGTCGGCCGACAGCGGCAGGTCGTTGACCTTCCTCCGGACGTAGCAGGCGTCGAGCATCCGCCGGCCCGTGCCCGCGCCGGGCGGGGTGGTGACGATGCCGATGTGGTGGATCCGGCGATCCGGTCGGGCGAAGAAGTAGAGGTCACCGGGGCGTTCCTCGCCCAGCGTCACCGCGGTGGTCGCCGCCGCCTGGTCATGGGCGTCGCGCGGCAACCGGACACCCAGCCGCCGCCACACCAGGTGCACCAGGCCGGAGCAGTCGAGGCCGTACGTCGATACCCCACCCCAGATGTAGGTGACCTCGGTCAACCGTTTCGCGGTGGCCAGCACCTCGTCAGCGGTGGGGGGCCCGGCCGGGATCGGTACGAGATGGGTGTCCGGCAGCCACAGCGGCCGGTCGCGGCCGGGGACCCGCACCGGCCGCCATCCGTCCTCAACCAGACCGGCGGGGGTCAGTCGGGTGCCGAGGATGACGTGGGGCAGGACCACCGCTCCATCCGGCCTCGCCCGCAGATGGGTGCCCGTCGCGTCGACGACGAGGGCCGCCTCCGGCTCCGGATCCGGGGCGGGGGTGAGCTGCGCAGCCGGCACCCAGCCGGGATAGCCGCGGGGGTCGAGCTTCGGCGCGGACTGCTCAAGTGCGACGATGTGTGCCCAACCGTCCGGCCGGAGCTCTGTCACGAGGACCCGTTCGCCGAGGAGCAGTTGGCTGAGCACGCAGTCGCCGACCTGCTGGTCGGAGTTCATGCCGGAAATCCATGCTGGGATGTCCGGTTGCACGGCCAGCGCTGGTGTGTCGACCGACCGTACCTTCTCCGGGCTGCCCCACAGGGTCGCGACGGCGACCCGGACAACGGCCTCCCGGCCTGCTCGCAGCGTCACGTGGCCCCTCACCTTCACCGTGTTCCGGACGACTCTAGGGAAAGAAACTGCCGGCCGGCAACAAGGAGTGAATATTTATTTCAGGATAGGCCGGTGATCCCCAGCCCCGGCGTCTGCGGCAGCACGACGCTCGCACCGTCGTAACGCAGCCCGCCCCGCACCGGCGATGAGGCCAGCCACCAGGCGGCATCCAGGTCGGCCACAGCCGTGGTGCCGTACGCCGCGGCCAGGCTGGCCGCCGCGCCGATCCCGATCTCACTCTCCATCATGGAGCCGACGATGGTCCCCATCTGGTGCGCTTCGGCGAGGCCGAGCAGGGTACGGGCGGTCGACAGTCCACCGCACTTGGCGAGCTTGACGTTGACCATGTCCGCGGCGCGGCGGCGGATCACCTCCACCAGATCCCGTACGCCGAAAACCGCCTCGTCGGCCAGGACCGGCACGTCGACCCGGTCACTGACCCACGCGAGCCCGTCAAGATCCCACCGGGGCACCGGCTGCTCCACCAGTTCGACGTCGAGGCCCGCGTCCTCGATGCCGCGCAGGATGCGGACCGCCTCCCGCGGGGTCCAGCCCTGATTGGCGTCCAGGCGGATCCGGATGTCCGGGCCGACCACCGCCCGGATGGCCCGCACCCGCGACAGGTCGCCGGCGGCGTCGGTGCCCACCTTCACCTTGAGCACCGTGAACCCCTCCGCAACGCGGAGCTTCGCCGCCTCAGCCAGGGCATCCGCCGTGGCCGCGGACAACGTCACGTCGGTCGGCACCCGCAGGTCGGTGCCCCCGAGCAGCCGGACCAGCGGTACACCGAGCCGGCGGGCCGCGAGATCGTGCAACGCCACATCGACCGCCATCTTCGCCGCCTCGTTGCCGGCCACGGCCCCCTGAACCTCGCCACAGCGGCGGTTCACCTCGTCCGGATCGCGGCCGGTGATCAGCGGGCCGAGGACGGACCGTACGCACTCCTCTGCGCCGGCGACCGACGCGCCCGTCACCCGCCAGACCTCGGGGGCCTCACCGAAGCCCGACCGCCCGTCGGTGTCGATGACCTCCACCACCAGGGTCTCCACCACGGTGGCGCGCCGCAGCGCCGTGACGAAGGGGGTGTGCAGCGGGGCGGAGAGGCGGTGGGTGCGGACCTCGGCGATGCTCATGCCTGCATCCCGGAGGCAGTCAGGTTGAGCGCGGTGACCAGAGCGAAGGCGAGCGGGACGGCGCGGGTGGGGCGCATCGACGGACTCCCGGGGGCTCGATGGTGGCGTGGGGGGAGCCTACCGCCGTCACCCTTCCACCGCTGGTACCGGCACAGCCCTTCGGGCTAACCGCCGAGGAGGTGCCGGGCCGCCCAGGCCTGCGCCGAAACCCGCGCGATCAGCCGGCGGGTCGCGTCGCTGGCCAGCCCGGTGGTGGCGCAGACGGCGATCACGAAGGGGGGTGCGTCGTCGGGGAGAACCACGCCGGCGCCGTGCCGCACGCCCCGCACCCAGCCGTTCTTGTGCGCGACCCGGGTCCCGGGCGGCAGGCCGGCGGCGAGATCCTCCCGCCGCTCCTGGGCGAGCAGTACCTCGAGCATTGCAGTGCAGGTGTCCGGGGCGGCGATCCGCGCCACCGGTCGCAGGCCCCGCACACCCCCCGCAACCGGTCCGGGGCCGGAGCGCCGAGCACCGAGGGCGATCGCGTTGAAGAGCGCCGCCAGGTCGGCCGCGGTGACCACATTGTCGATCCCGGCTTCCCGAGCAACCTGGTCTTCGATGCCCCGCCCGGTGACGCTGTGCCGCGCCCCGACCAACGCCCAAACCCCGGTGACGGCGGCGAGCCCGACATGGGAGAGGACCACGTTGGTGGCGAGGTTGCTGGACCTGACGATCATCCGCCGGGCCAACCACCGCAGGGAGACGCTGCTGCCGATGCGGTCCCACACCTCGTCGTCGTTGTCGTCGTCCTGCGAGTTGCCGAACCGGGGCGCCCCGGGCTGTGCCGAGTCGAACTCGTTGCAGACCGGGACGGGCATGTCAAGGTCCAGCAGGCCGGCTTCGCCGGCGCGGTAGAGCGCGGCGAGCACCGGCACCTTCATCGTGCTCGCCGCATAGTGGGGGGCGTCGGCCAGCCGGGTGTAGGCGGGGGCTGCGCCCAGCCGGGCCACGTAGACCGAGATGGTGCCGGGGGCGGCGGCCAGGTGGCGGTCGAGCTCCGCCCAGCTCATTGCGGTCATCCGGCGTGCTTCCGACGGGCGGCGGCGCGGGCGCGGGCCGACTGGTCGAGCACCGTCTTGCGTAGTCGCAGGGCGGTCGAGGTGACCTCGATGCACTCGTCCTCGCGGCAGAACTCCAGCGTCTGCTCCAGCGACAGCTTGCGGGGCGGGACCAGTTTCTCCGTCTCCTCCGCGGTGGAGGCCCGGATGTTGGTCAGCTTCTTCTCCCGGGTGATGTTGACGTCCATGTCGTCGGGACGGGAGTTTTCCCCGACGATCATGCCCTCGTACACCTCGGTGCCGGGTTCGACGAAGAGGCTGCCGCGTTCCTGCAGGTTGAGCATGGCGAAGGCGGTGACTTTTCCGGCCCGGTCGGCGACCAGCGATCCGGTGCCCCGGGTACGTAGTTCGCCGGACCAGGGCTCGTAGCCTTCGAAGACGTGGTGCAGCAGGCCGGTGCCCCGCGTCTCGGTGAGGAACTCTGTACGGAAGCCGATCAGGCCGCGTGCCGGCACCAGCCACTCCATGCGAATCCATCCGCTGCCATGGTTGACCAGCTGCTCCATCCGGCCCTTGCGGGTGGCCAGCAGCTGGGTGACCGCGCCGAGGTACTCCTCGGGCGCGTCGATGGTGAGCCGCTCCACCGGCTCGCAGAGCTTGCCGTCGATTTCGCGGGTGACGACCTGCGGTTTGCCCACGGTCAGCTCGTAGGATTCGCGCCGCATCTGTTCGACCAGGATCGCCAGGGCCAGCTCGCCGCGACCCTGAACCTCCCAGGTGTCGGGCCGCTCGGTGGGCAGCACCCGCAGCGACACGTTGCCGATCAGTTCCCGGTCGAGGCGCTCCTTGACCAGCCGGGCGGTCACCTTCGCGCCCTTGGCGCGGCCGACCAGCGGCGACGTGTTGATGCCGATGGTCATCGAGATGGCCGGCTCGTCGACGATGATGCGGGGCAGGGGGACCGGGTTGTCGGCATCGGCCAGGGTGTCACCGATCATGATGTCGGCGATGCCGCCGACCGCGATGATGTCACCGGGGCCCGCAGCCTCGGCCGGTTTGCGCTCCAGCCCCTCGGTCATGAGTAGCTCCGAGATACGGACCTTCTCGATTGTGCCGTCCGCCCGGCACCAGGCCACGGTCTGCCCCTTACGGAGCTGGCCCTGCCGCACCCGGCACAGCGCCAACCGGCCGAGGAACGGTGACGCGTCGAGGTTGGTGACGTGGGCCTGCAGCGGCGCGGTCTCGTCGTAGGCCGGTGGGGGGATAGTCTCCAGCAGGGTGTGGAAGAGCGGCTCCAGCGAGTTGCTGTCCTCCGGTACGGTCCCGCCCGGCGGCTGGGCCAGGGTGGCGATCCCGTCGCGGGCACAGGCGTAGACGATCGGGAAGTCGATCTGATCGGCGTCGGCGTCGAGATCGAGGAAGAGCTCGTAGGTGTCATCGACGACGTCCTTGATCCGGGCGTCGGGCCGGTCGACCTTGTTGACCACCAGGATGATCGGCATCCGGGCCTCGAGCGCCTTACGCAGCACGAACCGGGTCTGCGGCAGCGGGCCTTCGCTCGCGTCGACCAGCAGGATCACCCCGTCGACCATGGTCAGGCCGCGTTCCACCTCGCCACCGAAGTCGGCGTGCCCCGGGGTGTCGATGATGTTGATCGTCACCGGTTCCCCATCGGGGGATTGGTAGCGGACGGCGGTGTTCTTGGCCAGGATGGTGATGCCCTTCTCCCGCTCCAGGTCCATGGAGTCCATCACCCGGTCGGCTACCTCGCCCCGTGTCTGGAATGCGCCGCCCTGCCGCAACATGGCGTCGACGAGGGTGGTCTTGCCATGATCGACGTGGGCGATGATGGCGACGTTGCGGAGATCGGAGCGGGTCTGCATACCTTCATTCTCCGCTGCGGCGTGGTAACGCCCCGCAGCGGGTGCCCTCCGGCGGCTCGCGCCGCGACGACGCGCGTCCGGGCAGCAGGAACTGAAGGTTGCGGTTAGCGTGCGACGACGTTAGTTGCTCGCACAGATACGGGGAGGGCATTGATGAAGGTGGGTGTGTGTCGAGTCGGTGCGGTGGCAGCCGTATTGTTGATGGCGATTTCGACCGCTGGTTGCGCCGATCACAACCCGGGGGGTGAGGTGTTGGCCGTGGAGCCGGCCGAGTCGCTGATTGTTCCGCCGGCCGGCGAGCCGAGTGCTACTCCGTCGTCCGGGCTCCTCGCCGAGGGGCTCGGTGCGGGGCCGAGTGTGAGCGCCAGCGTCAGCCCGAGCCGAACGGCGAGTAAATCGTCACGGCCGCGGCCGACCCGGAAACCGCCGGTGGAGACCAAGCTGCCGCCGCCGCCTCCGCCGCCGGCTTCAGGCGAATGCAAGCCGAGGTACGAGGGGACGCAGGCGACCCGCGCGCAGGCGAAGCAGGCCCTGACCGATGCCGCTGGCCGCACCTACTGGCCGAACTCGGCTCCGAGCATCAAAGTGCCGCTGAACATGGTCAAGGCGGTCGCCTGGCAGGAGAGCGGCTGGCAGTCCAACATCATCGCCTGTGACGGCGGGGTCGGGCTGATGCAGGTGATGCAGCCGACGGCGGATTACGTCAACATGCGCTTCGAGAAGTCGTACGACATCAACGACTACCGGGAGAACGCCATCATGGGGCCAACTACCTGGCCTGGCTGATCAAGTACTTCGGTGATGTTTATTTCGAGGGCGACTACACGTTGGTCACCGATGGTGAGTGTGCCAGCCATACCGCGCCCTGCCTGATCAATGCGGTGCTCGCCTCCTACAACTACGGGTTCGGGGCGGTCGACACGGCGCAGGGGATCGTCATCCCCAACGCCCGTTATGTCGAGAATGTTCGGGCGCTGATGAGCCAATGCGAATGCCTCGCGTTCTGAGTCGATCGACGTTTGGGCTACCGGATAGGCAGCAGACGGCTGGCCCACGTCCCCGGTGCGGCCGGGCGGCCGCCGGGCCATAGGGTGTTGATCCATGGGGGAGTGGCTGTGGGACGCGTCGGGGTCGCTGGCACAGGTCGGGGATCTGTCCTGCGGTCTGCTCTTCGCCGTGCTTGGCGGGGTCATGCTGTTGGACGCGATACCACTGGTGGGGGTGCTGGTGCCCGGTGACATCGCCGTGCTCGCGGCGGTGGGGGTGCCACGTCCGGGCGGTGGGGCGCACACGGTGCTCGCCGTCATGGCCGGATGCCTGACCGGCTGGTCGCTGACCTTTTTTCTTGGGCGGTACTTCGGCGACCGGATCCGGCGTGGGCGCTTCGGATCCTGGATCGGTGAGGCGCGCTGGGCGGCCGCGGAGCGGGTCCTGAGGCAACGCGGGGGACGCATGGTGATGGTGGCCCCGTTCCTGCCGGTGCTCAACGCGTTGTTGCCCCTGGCTGCCGGAAGTCTGCGGATGTCGTACCGTCGGTTTCTGCTCTGCGCGGCGCTGGGATCGGCGCTGTGGGGCGGTCTCTACGTGATGCTCGGCACCGTGGCGCGGTCCCTCGGCGAGCTTCTGCTGGGCAAATCGTTCGCCTTTCTGACCACGACCGCGATCGGGCTGATCTTCGGTTGGTTGGTGCTGCTCGGTCTCCGCAAGCGGTTGCGGATCGCTCAGGTCCGCTGACGCTGTCTCGTGGGTGATCCGCGGCCCGGCGCCGGCTGGATAATGCCTCGATCGCGGCGGGAAGGTCGGTGAGAATTCCGCTATGGACGATGCGCGCCTCATGAAGCTCAGCAGACGGCTTTCGTACGTGTTGCGGCATGATCCCGGCCGGGTCGGGCTGGCGCTGGACGCAGCCGGCTGGGTACCGATGCGGGATCTGCTCGCCGCGCTGCGGATCGGGCGAGCCGAACTGGACGCGGTCGTCGCCGGCAACGACAAGCAGCGGTTCGTGGTGGAACGCGGCGGCGACGGGGTGGAGCGGATCCGGGCCAATCAGGGGCACTCGGTCAGGGTTGATCTGGGGCTGACGCAGATGACACCGCCGGAGCGCCTCTACCACGGCACCAGCGCCGCGGTGTTGGATGCGATCCGGCGGACCGGCCTCAACCGCGGCAATCGGCACCACGTCCATCTCTCCGCCGATATCGGCACCGCCCGCCGGGTCGGTGCCCGCCGCGGCGGGTCGGTCGTGGTCATCGCTGTGGACGCGGCGGCGATGGACCACGCTGGACACCTTTTCTACCGCAGCGCCAACGGGGTCTGGCTCACCGACCTGGTACCTGCGGCGTACCTGCTGTCGTCAACGGTGGGGTGAGCCGTCCCGGAAGGGCTGCAGGCGGTCCCGGTCCGGCGTCGGTCAGGCCCGGCCGACGCCGGCCAAGGCGTCCGAAGGGACCTCTTCCGATTCGTCGCATCGACAAATACCATGTGCGATGGCACAACGGATTCTCCCTGTGGGAGCGGTTCACGAACGCCCAGCCGCACCCAGCTCGCTCACGGCCCTCCCGATCCTTCTCACGGCGGCGACCATCGTCCTGCCCAGGCTCACCCCGTGCACGAGCCCAGTACCACCGGCCTGAATGGAGCTGTCCGACCCGCATAAGGGCCGGCCACCACATCAACCACATGCCACAAGCAGAAGGAGGGGAGAATGCGACGCAGACAACTGCGCATCGCGCTTCTCGCGCTGCCCGCCATGGTGGGCAGCGTCCTCATAGCGACCGCTCCTGCGAGCGCGGATCCCGCTGAGCCGGCAACCACGGCAGGCTCGGCGCGATCCCACCTCGAGGATCCGGAGTCGGTACGCCTCGTACGCATCCAGCTGACCGGCGCCGACATGCTGGACGAGGTCGTCGCCGCCGGCTTCGACCTCGAGCACGGCCTCAGTCGCGTGCCGACCGGCATCGAAGCCGAGGCGGTCGTGACCGCCGAGCAGATCGCCGAACTCGAGGCGATGGGCGTCGAAATCCTCGGCGACGACGAGAGCTTCGCATGGAGCGACGAGGCAGACGGCGGAATCCAAGCCTTCAGCCTGCAGATTCTCCAACCGTTCAGCCACGAGGAGACGGTACGGATCGCCCGCGCCGACTGGTTCACCACGAAGGGCCAAGGTTTCCTCTACGTCGAGGCACGGACCACCGAAGGGCAGCAGACGAACCCGATCGTCGGGATGCAGCTCGAAAACGACTCGGGCCCGGGCACGTCGTTCGGCTTCGCCCGGACGATGAGCCGGTTCGTCGACTCGGGCCAGTACATGTTCCACCGGAACCTGTTCAAGCTCGACGTGCGTCCGAGCCAGATCCGGGTCACGAGCTCGACCGGCGGGTCCGCCACGGGCAACGTGTCGGACTGGCTGGAGAACGGTGAGCCGCCGCTCACGGACAACCCGAACTACAAGTGGAACTTCGTCGACGGCTACAAGACCCCGCAACAGCTCTACAGCCGCGCTGAGGAGATCGCCCGCCAGTACTCGGACATCGCCGAGATCGTCTACCTGCCGCACCAGACGAACGGCTACCAGCGCAAGGCGCAGGCGACGATCGGCGGGACCGGCCAAGCCGCGGTGGTCGTCAGCTCGGCGGCGTGGGGCCACGAGGGCGGCAACGACATCACCGTCGAGTTCGTAAACCGGCCGGGGGCGAACCTTCCGCTCGCGGTCGAGGTGGTGGGCAAGGCGGTCCGCGTCCTCCTCGCGAAGAATGCCTCCGGTGGGCTGGCGAGTACGGCCGCCCAGGTGGCGGAGGCGCTGCGGACCCAGTCCCAGGGCCTCATCGACCGAGCGCACCCGTATCGCACCAACGCCGGTACCGGCATCGTCCAGGCGACGGCGAGCCCCGTCCAGCTGACCGACTTCCTTGACCAGAAGCGCGCCGGCGCGCCGGAGGGCGAGGTGCCGCGCGGTCCGGCCACGATCCCCGTCCTGCGCATCGGCAAGCACCGCGACGGCCGGAACCCGGGTGTCCTGATCCAGGCGCAGGACCACGCCCGCGAGTGGGTGCCCCCAACGACCACGCTGGAGACGGCCGAGCGTCTGGTGCACAACTACAAGTCCGACTGGGAGACGAAGAAGATCGTCAACAACACCGACATCTTCCTCATCCTGTCCAACAACCCCGATGGAGCGAACTACAGCTTCTACAACTTCGCCTCGCAGCGCCGGAACATGACGAACCACTGTCCGGACAACGACGCCGACCCGGCACGCCGCAACTCCTGGGGCGTGGACCTGAACCGCAACTATCGGGTGGGCTCCGCGCAAGATGGCTACTCGGGCGGGTCGACCAGCTGCATCAGCGACACCTTCCAGGGCCCGGAGAAGCTGTCTGAGCCTGAGGCGAAGAACGTCATCTGGATGGTCGAGAAGTACTCGAACATCAAGTTCTTTATGTCGGTGCACTCCAACGGCGGCCAGCTGTTCTGGCAGCCCGGCGCCTACATCGCGAACGGGCGGGTCACCACGCCGCGCCCGCCGCTCGGCGACGAAATGTTCTACTGGCAGGCGGCTTCGCGGATCCTGTCACAGGTGAAGGCACACCGTGAGACCGTTGTGACGCCGCAGAACGTCGGCGGCTCGTCCGACGTCCTCTACTCCTCCGCCGGCAACGTGCGCGAGGACCTGTACCACAACTACGGGATCTACGCCTTCGGCTGGGAGGTCGGCGGCTCGGTCTACAACCCGGCCACCGGCAACTGGCAGGGCGGCTCGTTCCAGCCGCCGTGGGTGGGCAACCCGGACCTTGTTAGCGGTCACGCCGAGACGATGGAGTACGCCAACGGGATCATGGAGATGTTCCGGGTCGCGGCCGACTGGGGCAAGGACAACAAGAAGCCCACGACCAAGCTGGTGTCCGGCGGCGGGACCCACACCGGATCCATTGATGTGTGGTTCGAGAGTGATGAGCCCGTAACTATCTACTACACCACGGACGGCAGCCGCCCGACGCTCTCGTCGCCGCGCTACCAGGCGACGGAGTTCCGGGAGCCGGGCCAGGTGTTCCACGTGACCGAGACGACGACGTTCCACTGGTTCTCGGTCGATACGGCGGGCAACATCGAGCAGAACTACGACCCGTCGAAGAACGACACTCGCAACAACTACCGTAAGGCGACGATCACGGTCGCCGGGTAACGTGCGCCAAGCCGCCATTTTGTGATCATTGCCTCGTCAGTCGGGTTCCGCCCGCACTGACGAGGCAATGGTCGCGCATGCCCAACCTCGCTGACGCGGTAGCAATCCAGGATGAGATATGTCCATGTGATGTTGTTACATGGATTATCGGCGCGGATCGCTATCCGGTCAGTCTAAGTCACCTAGACTAAACGATCGTTCACGCTACGTTGCTGCCCTGCTAACTAGGTCCTTTTTAGACGATGCATCGGCGCTCGCCGGCGCGTTTCGGCAAGAAGGACAGTGCGAATGAGACGATCTCGACCATTAGTGCTGCTTGCGGCGCTCTGCCTCGCGGCGCCGGCCGCGCCCGCGGTGGCCGCGCCCTCGGCCTCCCCGGACGATGAGGTGACCAGACCGGTCTTCACGATCCAGACGGGCGAACTCGACGCCGGCCAGCAGGGCAGGGTCGAGTTCACCGTAGGGCAGGACGACTTCACCGCCGCCGCAGGCGGCCGGGTCCTGATCGGCTTCATGCTGCAGCCCGCGCCTGACAGCGGGCTCGACCCGGGACGGATCACGGTGACATCAGAGTCCGGCTCGTCGACCGCCACCCTGTTCCACGGCCTCGACACCCCGGGCGCCGTGTCGAGCTTCACTATTGTGGAGCTGTCGGTCGGGGCGACCTACCAGGTCACCTTGGGCGCGGAAAAGAGCACCTCCGGCGCATACGAGCTCTCCACCTACCTCGCCGGCGATGCCAACGGCGACTTCCAGGTCAACCACGACGACCTCACGCTGGTCGAGTCGCTGTCGGTCACAAAGTACGGCCAGCCCGGATACGTAGGCTGGGCCGACCTCAACCGCAACGGGGTGATCAACCACGGTCTGTCCGGCGGCCATTCGGTGCACCTCGGCCGCCGCGAGACCGGCATCGACGACGCCCTGCGCACCAGCTGAGCTGCGCCACTGTCCGACTCGCCGGATTAGCCTGATAGATCCCACAAGTCTCCATAGACTTGCCCATAGACGTGCTGCTGACGGCCGTGGAAGGGGATTGCGCCATGACCGACGACCAGGTCACCCGCAACCTGAAGGGCATGGACGAACTCGACTTCAAGGGGTGGAACTCGGCGGACTGGAACGGAGTGTTCGCCCACTACCACACTGATGACGTGCTCGTGGACATGAAAGGGCAACCGCAGACTCGCGGCATCCAGGAGCACATCGGAGCCATGAAGGCGTTCGCCGAACGTACCGGTGGCCGGCCGGTCCAGATTAAGTCGCACCCCATCGGTTTCGGGTCGGGAGAGTGGACCTGCGTGGTGGGCGAGTTGGAAGACGGTAGCCGGATGGTGACGGTAGCGAAATGGCGCGACGGGGCCATTGCTGAGGAGTACATCTGGATGTAGCCACCGCGTCCGATCGTGCCAGTCACGACTGAAGCCGGCGACTCGGAGGTTGACCTCGAACCTCAACCGTTCCCTGCCTGGCGGGCAGTCTGATCAGACCAGCCCGTAGTTGAGCCGATCTACCTCATGCTGGGTTGCTGCCACGCTAGCCAGGTCGGGTCCTCGTGCCTGGATGCCGCCGAAGTCGGCGTTCGCTGGGTTCCGATTCCCGCCGGGCACGCCTTCCTGCAGAACCTGCGCCGCGGATACTACGAACTCGGTATCGACGCCCCGCCCGCTCGTGGGTAGCCGCCGCGTTCAGCGAATTCGCCCAAGTGATCTGACCGCGGGCCCCGATAGCGGTTCAACGCGTCCGCCGATCCCACAATGCCACGGCGCCCCCCCTGGGTGCGATCACCAGATGGGCGTCCTTGGGTCATCTGGGTCCGGTCGGCTCTCCCGCGGTTTCTTGGCATTTGACTCCCGGATCCTGCCTGTATTGCTAACCTCTGCATGGAATGCGCCTCTCGCCATGTAATACGCCGGTTGGTGCCGTTTATTCCCATTAGTGATGTTCTTGGATGAACGGCTAGTTCGCCGTGCGCACATGCGATTCGGAAGCCAGGGATGAGCGCATGGGAGGCCTGAGCGGTGAGTGAACGACATGGCTAGACGGCAAAGGTAACCGGCAACCGTTGGGGAAAGAGATGAACGACTTGTGAATCGGACGGACAGTACTGGGACGACCGCACCGTTGTTTCACGACACTGGGCTGGATGGTCATGGCGCGGATGATCTCGTCACGTTATCCGTGATCCGGGCACCGGGCGCGGCATTGCATCAGCCTCCGCGGCCATCCGATGCGAGGCGGTTGCATCATGTGTTTGAAGCCGCATGTGATCGAGCGCCCTCCGCGGTCGCGCTGGAGTGCGGTGGCCAGCGGTTGACCTATCGGGAGCTGGACGAGCGGGCTAACCGTCTGGCCCAGCTGCTGCGGGAGAGCGGGATCGGTGGCGGCGCGCGGGTGGCGATTCTGCTGGAGCGGTCGGTCGAGACCTATGTGGCGTTGTTGGGGATCGGAAAGGCTGGCGCGGCGTTCGTGCCGATCGACCCCGAGTCCCCGCCGGACCGGATAGCTTACATCGCGGGGGATGCCGGCATTGACCTGCTGCTGACTTCGTCGCAGCTTGCCGATGCGGCGGCCGGGCTGGACCGCCCGGTTCTGCTGATCGACGAGTGTGCCGCCGCGCTGGCCGCGGCGTCCGCCATCCGACTGGAACTCGCCCGCATAGCAGGCCAGGACAAGGATCCTACCGCCTACGTGATTTACACCTCGGGGTCCAGCGGCCGCCCGAAGGGCGTGGAGGTGGCGCAGTCAAGTATTTGCAACTTCCTCGATGTGGTCGCCGAGGTGTACGACGTCCGCCCGAACGACCGGGTCTACCAGGGGATGACGATCGCGTTCGATTTCTCGATTGAGGAGATCTGGCCGACGTGGTCGGTCGGTGCGACGCTGGTGGCCGGTCCGACCGACTCCGGCCGATTCGGCGCGGAGCTGGCGGACTTTCTGGACGAGATGGGGATCACCGTCCTGTACTGCGTGCCCACGTTGCTGGCGACGATCCCCCGCGACCTGCCCCGTATCCGTAACCTGCTCGTCGGTGGGGAGGCGTGCCCGGGGCAACTGGTCGAGCGGTGGAGTCGGCCAGGTCGTCGGATCCTCAACACGTACGGGCCGACGGAAGGCACGGTCACCGCAACCTGGTGTGAGCTGCGCCCAGGTCGCCCGGTCACTATTGGCCGGCCGTTGCCGACCTATTCGATCGTCCTCCTCGACGAGCAGCGGCGGGTCGTACCCGACGGTGAGGTTGGTGAGATCTGCATCGGGGGACCGGGCGTGGCGCGTGGCTATGTCGGGCGCCCCGAGTTGACCGCGGACCGGTTTATCGAGCACGCGTTGGCGCCGTGCGGGGGCCGGCTGTACCGCACCGGGGACCTGGGGCGGCTGACCGCCGACGGCGAGATCGAGTATTTGGGGCGGGCGGACGCCGAGGTCAAGATCCGGGGCCATCGGGTGGACCTTGGCGAGATCGAAAACGTCTTACTGGAGGATGCGGATGTGTCGGAGGCGGTGGCCGCGCTGGTCCCGGTCTCCGACGCTCCGGACGCGCCGCGTGAGCTGGCCGCCTACATCGTTCGCTCAGATCACGACAGCGTGGGCGAGGATGCGCTGATTCAACGGTTGTATGAGCAGTTGCAAAGCGGGCTTCCGGGTTACATGGTGCCTTCGTTTCTCGATGTCGTTGCCGCCTTGCCGACCATGCCAAGCGGCAAGGTCGACCGCAACCGGTTGCCCGCTCCGACGAGCCGGCGGCTCGCGCTCGCGGGGGGGCCGGTGGTGGCGGCTGAGGGTGAGATGGAGGAGCAGATACGTGCGGCATGGGCCGAGGCGTTCAGCGTTGAGCCGGAGTCCCTGTCAGTCGAGGCGAACTTTTTCACCGATCTGGGTGGGCATTCGCTGCTCGCGGCACGGGTGGTCTCGCTGTTGCGTGCCCGCAAGGTCGGTGCGAGCCCGGCGGTTCGGGATCTCTACGAGCACCCGACCGTACGCGGCATGGCCGCGCACCTCGACGGGTCTACCCGGTCGAACGGTCCGGTCGCCCCGCCCCGCCCGGCGCCGCTACGTCACCGCAGCCGGCGGCTCGCGGCCGCCGGGGCCGGCCAGGCGGTGGTCATCTACCTGCTGCTGCTGCTCCTCACGCTGCCCGTGTCATACGTCTACACCTGGAACAACGGTGCCGTGTCGGTCGACGTGCTTGTGCAGTTGATGATTGCGATCCTGCTCAGCTACCTCGGTGTGCGCTGGGTGGTGCCAGTGCTGCTCGCCCGACCGCTGGTTGCAGGCATCCAACCCGGCCGGTATCGGCTGTGGGGGCTAACTTATATCCGGCTCTGGGCGCTGAACCTGTTGCTGGCGCTTGGACCGCTGCCGGTGCTCAGCGGTTCCCCGCTGATGGCGACCTACCTGCGATTGCTGGGTGCCCGGATCGGTCGTCGCACCACGATCGCTACCAGCATGATCAGCCTGCCCACCCTGATCGACATCGGTGCGGATGCATCGGTCGGATACGGTGCCTCGCTGCGTCCCTGGCGGGTGGCGGACGGTTGGGTGGACGTCGCCCCGATCACTGTCGGGTCGGGGGCCTTCGTCGGTGCCAATGCCGTTCTTGAGCCGGGCGCATCGGTCGGGGTGGGCGCCGGCCTCGGTGAGCAGTCCGTGCTCGGCCAGGGCGAGTCCGTGCCGCCCGGAGCACGCTGGTCGGGTTCGCCGCCGAGCCCGAGCAAAAGGTCCGCGACCACTGTGGAGACCATGCTGCGTGCCGATCCCGTCCGTGACTGGCGCCTGCGCCACGTTTTCGCCGCCGTGCTCGGCTTGGTCGGGCTGGAGATCGGGGCGATCGCGATGATCGTGCCCAGCGTGGCATTGGTGTGGTGGGCCCTGCTCAAATACGGGGTGCTCGCCGGCCTGGTCGCCACGATCCCCGCCGGCCCGCTGTACGTGCTTACCGTCTGCACGGTGGTGGCCATCGGCAAGCGCACCGTGCTGCCACGCGTGCCGGTCGGCATCCACCTTGTTCGCTCCGGACTCGGGGTGCGTAAGTGGATCGCAGACAAGTTGCTCGAGTTCAGCCTGATGTTCACCAACTCGCTGTACGCGACGCTGTACACCGTGCCCTGGCTGCGGCTGCTCGGTGCCCGCGTAGGTCGGGGCGCAGAGGTTTCCACCGCCGCGTATCTCGATCCGGATCGGCTCATCCTCGGACCGGAGAGCTTCGTGGCGGACATGGCCAGCGTCGGCGCCGCCACATATGCCAACGGGCGGGTTGCGTTCCTGCCCACCGAGGTGGGTAGCCGGGCCTTCATCGGTAACGCGGCGTTCGTGCCGGCCGGCACGAAGCTGGGCGACGGCTCCCTGGTCGGAGTCGGCACCGTGCCACCCGACGATCACGTGCTGGAGGGCACATCCTGGCTGGGCTCGCCCGCGATGCACCTGCCGCTACGGCAGAGCAGCGGATCGTTCTCCGAGGCCCAGACCTTCCGCCCCCCGCGAAGAGTGATCGCCCATCGGCTGGCCATCGAGTTCTTCCGCGCCACCCTGCCCGCCTCGATATTGGGTGCCAGCTTCTACCTCTACCTGCTGGCACTGTCCGCACTCGCCAACGGACGCGACCTCCTCGTGCCGGCACTGGTCTCACCCCTCGTCGTCGTGGCGCTCAGCGTCATGGTCATCAAACTGTGCGCGGCGATCAAACAAAACCTGGTCGGCACATACCGCCCACGCATGGAACCATTGTGGAGCTCCTTTGTCCGACGTACCGAGTTCGTCACCGGCCTCTACGAGGCCGCCGCGGTCCCAGCCGGGGTCGGCCTGCTCGTCGGTACCCCGTTCCTGCCGCCGGTGCTGCGCTGGTTCGGGGTCAGCATCGGCCGGCGCACCTGGATCGGGACGACCTACCTCACCGAGTTCGATCTGGTCCAGATCGGTGACGACGCCACGGTCGGCACCGAGGTGTCGTTGCAGACCCACCTGTTCGAAGACCGGGTGATGAAGATGTCGGTCGTCACCATCGGTGACGGCGCCACCATCGGATCCCGCGCGATCGTGCTGTATGACGCCGTCGTCGGTAATGACGTCTGGTTGGGCTCGCTCTCCCTGCTGATGAAGGGCGAGCACCTCATCGCGGGCAGTCGGTGGCGCGGCATCCCCGCCCAAGGAATGGCGGCGTGACCAACCACGATAACGCCGTGCTCCACCATCTGCGCGAGCCCAGACGTGGGCTACACCGTCCGATTTCCATCCGGTCGCGCCGCCTTGACGGCTAAGGGGAAAAATCGATGAACAAAGAACTCTTGATATCTGACACGGCCCACTTCCGCATCGACTACGAGATCAACCCCTACATGCACGTCGGGACAAAACCTGACCCGGCGGCAGCGGTGGCCGAACACAAGGCGATTGTGGCCACACACCGGGCAGAGGGCCGCGACATCGAGTATTTACCCCCGGCACCGGACTGGCCTGCAGGTGACCGAACTCGATACGACCGAACTTGCCAAGGGCGGCGGCGGGGGCCGATGTACCGCACTGACCTTCAACCCAGTGGTAGCGGGATGCGTATGACATCCAGCGGCATCGACTCGATTAACGTGGTGATGCAGCCATGACGGAAATCACCCTGCAGCGCAGTGTGGTCGATTCGGTTGCCAGCACACAGCCGACAGGGGCGCCGGCCTCGACTCCCCGCAAGCGGAAGCGACTGATGGCGGTGGACGCCGTCCGAGGCGTATCCCTGCTAGGCATGATCATTTTGCACGCGTTGTACGAGTCTGACGTGGCTGGCCGGCCGATGTGGTCGTTTACCGTGTTTAGTGGACGGGCTGCGGCGGCGTTCGCGGTGCTATCCGGGGCAGGCATCGCGTTCGCGACCGGCCGCCGACGAGTCGGTCTCGCCGGTGGCCGAGCCACGGTGGCGGCGCTGGGTGTGCGGGCGCTGGCTATCGGCGCGATCGGGCTGGTGCTGGGCGACGCCGACACGATGCTGAATGCGGTGATCCTGCCTTACCTCGCAGTAGCGTTCCTGTTGGCGATCCCGCTGGTGTTCCTGCCAACCTGGGCGATTGCCGTGATCGGGGTGGCCTTGGCAACCGGTATGCCCGCGCTCAGCCATGTCCTGCGGCCTCAGATGCCCGAGCCGAGCCTGGGGAACGCCACGTTTGGATACCTTGTCGATCACCCGGGTGAACTGCTCACCGAACTGTCGATCACAGGGTTCTATCCGGCGGTGCCGTGGCTGGCCTACGTGTGTGCCGGCCTGGTCATCGGACGACTAGATCTGACCAGAATGAGGGCGGCCATTGTGCTGCTCGGCACGGGAATCGTGCTCGCTGCCGGGGCGCCGGCCGTCTCGTCAATCCTGCTAAACCGGTATGGAGGCCTGAAGCACATCTGGATGGCGCAACCCGGTAGTGGGCTGACCGAATCCGAAACGATGAAGCTGCTCACGTTCGGAGGCAACGGCACAACCCCCACCTCCACCTGGTGGTGGCTTGCGATCGACGGCCGGCACACGAGCACCCCGCTCGACATCCTAGGCACGGCCGGCATTGCCATCGCCCTGCTCGGCGTCCTGCTGCTCGCCAGTCGCATCACCCGCCCCACCCTGCGTTGGCTGATCACCGCGGTGCAGGCCCCGCTGGCCGCGGTCGGAACCATGACCCTGAGCTTCTACGCCGCGCACATTATGTTTATCAACTCCGAATACGACACCTATGACGCCACCACCGGCTGCCTCATACAAGTTGTCGCGATAGTGCTGATCGGGCTCGCCTGGCACACCGTTGTGGGCCGCGGCCCTCTGGAGGGCATCGTCGTCACACTGGCCAGCCGCGCCCGCCAACTATCAACCAGCTCGTTGCGCTGGCCGCCATCCAAGCCCGACACGGCATGAACCCCGACAGGCAACGCCGCGGGCACTGACAAAGAGAACAACGAATCAGCTGAGCCACCGAAAGTCCGGGGCGACGGTGACCCCGCGCCATCGGCGAGCTGGCTCAGTGAGAGGCGCCCGACACAGCAGCACCGCCGAGATTGCTCGGCTCCCGTTGGGCGAGGTGCAGAACGCTCGCATATGCGCCTGCCTATTCATGGTGGATGCCCCTTGCGCGTCTGACCACGGCAATTCCACAAATGACGACGATCACGGAGCGTGCGTAAGATGACGATCTCGGTGCCTCTTCCCGAGCCGGTTGTGCCCCAGTTAGAAGCGGACTCCCGTGCCCCGGCCGTCCGGCTGGCTCAACTGCTGGACGCCAATACCATGATTCCTCTACACGCCCCGGACACTAGCGGGGTGCTGGCGGTACGCGGCCGCATCGCAGACAATGACGTCTTCGCCTACTGCACCGACGGCACCCGGATGGGCGGTGCCATGGGCGCCGCAGGGTGCACCCACATTGCCGCGACGATCGACGAAGCAGTCCGAGCCCACAAACCGGTGATCGGCGTCTGGCATTCCGGCGGCGCTCAGCTGCCGGAGGGCGTCGAGGCTCTCGACGCGGTCGGCCGGGTCTTCGCCGCGATGATCAGGGCATCCGGCCGGGTCCCCCAGATCTCCGTGGTGGTCGGCCCTGCGGCTGGTGGCGCCGCCTATGGCCCAGCCCTCACCGACGTTGTCATCATGGCCGACTCCGGCCGGATCTTCGTGACCGGACCCGACGTCGTGCGTTCTGTCACCGGCGAGCAAGTCGGAATGGAGGAGCTCGGCGGAGCCGACGCGCACAGCAGGAAGTCGGGCGTGGTGCACGTGACCGCCAAGTCGGAGGTCGATGCGTATGCACGGGCTCGCAGCATCACCACCCTGCTGGCCCGGCCGGGCTCGTTCGATCTCGCCGCCGGCACAACTGATACGGATCCCGGCCTGCTCCTGCCCGACGGCCCGACTCGGGCCTACGATGTCCGCCCGATGATAAAAGCCATTCTGGACCAGGGGCCCGACGGTGGGCTGTTTGAGGAGCTCCAGCCGAGGTGGGCGATGAATATGATCATCGGCTTGGGCAGGCTGGGTGGCCGCACGATCGGCGTCATCGCGAACAATCCGCTGCGCAAGGGGGGCTGCCTGGACTCCCTCAGCGCCGAGAAGAGCGCGCGGTTCGTGCGCATGTGCGATGCGCTGGGCATACCCCTGCTCGTGCTGGTCGATGTTCCCGGATATTTGCCGGGTGTGAACCAGGAGTGGGACGGCGTGGTCCGCCGCGGCGCCAAGCTGCTGCACGCCTTCGGCGAGGCGGTCGTGCCACGGGTCACGCTGGTCACCCGTAAGTCCTATGGCGGCGCCTATATCGCGATGAACTCCCGCGCGCTTGGCGCGACTCGTGTCCTCGCCTGGCCCGGGGCGGAGGTCGCCGTGATGGGGGCCGAGGCTGCGGTGCCCATCATTCACCGCCGCCGCCTCTTGGCCACACCCGAGGACGAACGTCCCGAGGTGCAGCGCCAACTCGTCGAAGAGCACAAGCGAATCGCCGGCGGCGTCGACCGAGGCCTCGCTCTCGGTGTCATCGATGCGGTCATCGACCCGATCAAGACTCGGCACGAGGTCATCGAGGCGCTCTCCACCGCGCCCCTTGCCCGTGGCCGGCATGGCAACATTCCGCTGTAACAGCCAAGGCGCTGGGTGAGGCGCCGCTGCATTGTGGGAGCGGCGGACGGGTTGAACCGAATCGTCCCGGCCAGGAAGGTACTCGATCACCCGCTCGTCGGCCCGATCCGTCTGAACGTCGAGGCGGGCAAGGACATCCAGACCAACGTCAATGAGCAGTACGCGTTGTACGGTGCGGGTGGCGACGCGGTGATCGATGTCTTCGTGGCGAAGACGAAGGGGCTGACCCGGGACCAGATCCTGGCGGACGCTGCCACCATCAGATCCAGGATGGAGGGCAAGATCAATGACGTGGGGCCGCAGAAGGTGTCACGTCACTGCGCTGACCCGAATGTCGTCAACGTGGCCGACATCAGCGCCGGCGCGTTCAACAGCAAGAACGACAAGCTGTTCATGAATGCGATCGAGCCCCGGGTCGCCCGCCTGATCGATGAGCGAGAGAACAGCAACTGCTTCCACATTGAACTCGATTAGCCGGTCGAGCTGTCCTGGCTGCCAGCGTGGTGACGGTGGGAACGCTCGCCACCTTGCAGCCAGGACCGCGCCGTGCCGGGCCGCTTACTGCTGTTGTTGCGTCGATCTCCGCCTTCGTAGCCCAGGTCCGCCAACGTTCGGAGATTGTCTTTGGCGGCGGTGAGTGCGGATAGGAGTTGCGGGTGGGCGCGCAGGGCGGTGATGTCGTGTTCCCGGCCGGGACGCACGGGGGAGATCCAGATCGGCCAGCCGTCCGGGGCGGTGATGACCTGGATGCTGCCGCCGTGGTTGTGGTGCTTCTTTGACCACCACAGGTCCACCCCGACCGTGGGGCCGGGCGTGGCGCAGCGGTCGACCTCGATGATGGTGCCGTCGATGGTGACGCGGGAGTAGCCGGCTGCCTTGGCCACCAGCAGCGCCGATCAGGGGTTCGGCGTCGACCTGTCTGATCAACTCAACAGCAGGCGAGTCCGGACATCTCGAACCCAGTTGCGCTCCATTGTGGGTGGCTGCGCCTTACCCGGAGTAGCTCATTCTCTAAAACTTCCTCATCGACATCTCGACAAAAGTCGCAGCAAGAACAAACACGCCGGTCATAACTACTCCGTATCCGGCTAACCGTAGAAGCTTCGGGCGCTCCTGTCAGAAGCTAATAGAAGGCCGGCGCAGTTGCCGCGCTCGCTGTTCCGGAGTGAGGCTTAGGGTTAACTTTGCAAATCTAGCCATAAGCCCGCCGACAGTAATCCACAAGGCACCGAAAAGGATTCCAGCAATTGCGGAACCTGGCTCATGATATTCAATAGCCACGCCGGCACCAGCGATCGCATACATCGCATGCTCTCTCCATGCAGTGAGCCTTTCCGTGCAAGTGTTTGGTGACCTTGGGTAGCAGCGGTTCGGGCGTTGATCGACACGCCGAACCCTGTTGTGGTGCAACGAAACGGCAAGAAGTGCTGGATCGGCTTCTACTCAGCGGAAAGATTTGGCCGCGGAGCCGCGGGTGGCGCATAGCACCCGCAGAAAGCAGCTGGCTTCCCGACCTGCGTCACCAGCCCCTCGCGCGCCACTCCGGGAGTGCTGGCCGCTCTTTGCCGAGCGTGCTGTCCTTGCCGTGGCCCGGGTAGAACCAGGTCTCGTCGGGGAGCTTGTTGAAAAGCTTCTGCTCCACATCGTTGATCAAGGAGGCGAAGGCGGCCGCGTCGCCACGGGTGTTGCCGACCCCACCGGGGAAGAGTGAATCGCCGGTGAAGAGGTGGGGGATCCCCTCCGGGTCGCGGTAGAGCAGCGCGATCGACCCGGGGGTGTGGCCGACCAGGTGAATCACCTCCAGCGGGCAGTCGCCGACCGTAAGCACGTCGCCTTCGTCCACCGTTTCCGATGGCACCGGGAGCGCTTCGGCGTCGGCGGCATGCGCCACGGAGCGCGCCCCGGTGGCGGAGACGATCTCCTCCAGTGCCTGCCAGTGGTCCCCGTGCCGGTGCGTGGTGACCACCGTGGCCAGCCCGCCCTCGCCGACCAGCTCTAGCAGGCGTGGTGCCTCGTTAGCCGCGTCGATCAGCAGCTGCTCGCCGGTGGCGCGGCACCGTAGCAGGTAGGCGTTGTTGTCCATCGGCCCCACCGACACCTTGGTGATGGTCAGATGGCTGAGCTCGCGTACGTCCGGCGGTCCGCCAGGGACGACGTCTCCGGTGTATGTCAAGGCGTACCTCAAGAATTCAGATCGGCTATTTCCACGGTGGCGGGGCTGGCAACAACCCGACCGGGTCGAGGATGATCTCTTCGCCCTTCGTTCGTCCAGCCAGCCACCCCGCCAGCGCCCAGGCGGGACCGGAGGCGGTGGGGGCTCCGTCGGGCTCGCCGAGGGTCAGGATGTGACCGGTCTCGGCCGGATCCAGCACCAGCGGCGGGAAGCTGTCCCACCCGCCGAGGTCGGCGACGAGTTCGTGCAGCAGACGGTGGCTGAAAGCTTCCGGCCAGTCCGCCGGGGCGTACCCGGCGGCCAGGTCGACGTGATGCACCTCCACCTCGCGGAGCCGGTGCCAGACCACCACCGCGGCTGGCTTGGGGCCGTTGCGCAGCGTCAGCTCCGCGGTCCACGCTTCGGGCGGCATCTCGTCGGCCGCGGCAGCGAACCGGGCCGCCGCGGCACGTAGGTCGGCGAGCTGTTCGGCGCGCGCGCGCGACGCGCCGGCTGCGATATCCGCCTCCCGTTGGGCGGCGTCACGGTAGGCCGGGGTGACCTCCCCGGTCCGAGCCCAGGTGAGCAGGTTGACGTAGGCGTCGGCGTTGCGTGCGACGTGCGTCAGCACATGCCCGCGGCTCCAGCCGGGCAGCGCCGAGGGGGCCGCCACCGCGGCGTCGTCGAGCGCCGCGGCCGTACGCATCAGCCGGTCCGTTGCCCGGTCCACTTCGGCCATGAGTCTGAGCGGATCAGCGGTCACCACCCGACCTTAACCGTGCCGGCCGCACCGCTCACGCCGGAAATCGCTTTCGGTGCAGGGAGCATGCGCTTTACCGTCGACCGCGATGTGTTGTACAGGACCCCGGAAGCAGGTGGGGAGGTGGAGGGGATGGTGCTTGATCTTGCGTCCCTGGGCTGGGACGCCGTGTTCGCCGCCGCCTTCCCCTTCCGCGATCCCCTCCTGCAGCCGGCACGGGTGACGCGGGTGGAGCGGGGCGTCTGCACGGTGCTGGGCGTCGAGGGGGTTCGTCGCGCCAGCCTCGCCGGTACGGTTCTCGCCTCCGCCGTGACGGATCCGTCCCGGCTGCCCTGCGTCGGCGACTGGGTGGCGACGCGTCGTTGGCCCGATGCGCGGATCACGGTGGAGGGGGTGCTACCTCGGCGCACCGCGATCGTGCGGCGCGGTGCCGGCAGGTCCGGTATCGGCCAGGTGCTCGCCGCCAACGTCGACACCGTCGCCGTGGTCGAGCCGTTGCATCCGGCTCCCGATGTGGGGCGCATCGAGCGGTTGCTCGCGCTGGCCCGGGAATCCGGTGCGCAGCCGCTGGTCGTCCTCGGCAAAGCTGATCTGGCCGCAGAGCCGGAGATCTCCGCCTTCTGCAGTGTCGTGGCGCGGATCGCGCCCGGTGTGGCGGTGCTGCCGGTCAGCGCCGAGCGCGGGGACGGCCTTGATGCATTGCGGCCACTGGCGGCGGCCGGCCGCACTCTGGCTCTGCTCGGCCCCAGCGGCGCCGGGAAGTCGACGCTGGTCAACGTCTTGGCGGGAGCGGCGGTGCTGATGACGCGGGCGGGCCGTCGGCTGGATGGTCATCGTCGGTGCGCGGGCATCTACCGGTCGTTGGTCCCGATCCCGGGTGGCGGCGCGGTGCTGGACACTCCGGGTCCGTGGGGGACGCCATCGAATCCGGTCGACCCGCTCCGGTCGGGGAATGTGCGGGCAGCGGATAGTGTCATACCTCAGGGCTAGGCTTGCCACGGCACGCACGGTGCCGTGATGTAGCCGGACAGATCCTTTTTTATCACCCCGGGAGTGGGCGGACAGTGGCCGACCGACTGATCATCCGTGGCGCGCGCGAACACAATCTGCGCGACGTCAACCTCGACCTGCCGCGGGACGCGATGATCGTCTTCACCGGGTTGTCCGGTTCGGGTAAATCCAGCCTGGCGTTCGACACGATCTTCGCCGAGGGGCAGCGCCGCTACGTGGAGTCGCTGTCGGCGTATGCGCGGCAGTTCCTCGGCCAGATGGACAAGCCCGACGTCGACTTCATCGAGGGGTTGAGCCCAGCCGTCTCCATCGACCAGAAGTCGACCTCCCGCAACCCCCGCTCGACCGTCGGCACCATCACCGAGATCTATGACTATCTCCGCCTGCTCTTCGCCCGTGTCGGGCAGCCGCACTGCCCTGTCTGCGGGGAGCGGATCTCCAAACAGAGCCCACAGCAGATCGTCGACCGGGTGCTGGCGATGGAGGAGGGCGCCCGCTTCATGGTGCTGGCACCGGTGGTGCGTGGCCGCAAGGGTGAATACGTCGACCTCTTCGCCGAACTGCAGTCCAAGGGCTACGCGCGGGCTCGGGTCGACGGGGTGGTGTACCCGCTCACCGAGCCGCCGAAGCTGAAGAAG
>DASULK010000076.1:0-5247 GCA_036278255.1 Micromonospora sp. | reverse complement strand
CATCATCCAGGCGCTGGTGGTCAGCGGGATGACCACCGCCGGGTATTCGGAGCCTTGGGAACGGTGGATGGTGATGGCGTAGGCGTGGGCGAGCTCGTCGAGTTCGTCGAACTCGTAGTCGATGCTCTCGTCTTCGTCCGTCCGCACGGTCAGCGTCTGCTCTTCCGCGGAGAGGGCGGTGACGACGCCGAGGGTGCCGTTGAAGACGCCGGCCTGCCCTTTGTCGTAGTTGTTGCGGATCTGGGTGACCTTGTCGCCGACCCGGAAAACCCGGCCGCCGGCGCGGCGTTCCGGCTGGCCGTCGCGGTGCGGGCTGAGGTGCTGCTGCAGCAGGGTGTTGAGCGCGGCGGCGCCGGCGGGCCCGCGGTGCATGGGAGCAAGCACCTGCACGTCGCGGCGAGGATCGAGACCGAACTTGGCGGGGATGCGCCGGCAGGCGACGTCAACGGTGAGTTCGGCGGCCGCTTCCGTGTCCTCGCAAGGGAAGAGGAAGAAGTCCGGCATGCCTTGCACCAGTGGCGGTTTGCCAGCGTTGATGCGGTGGGCGTTGACCACCACCCCGGATTGGGCGGCCTGCCGGAAAATCTGGGTGAGCCGGATTCGGGGGACAGTGTCGGCGGCGAGCAGGTCACGCAGCACCTCCCCGGCACCGACCGACGGCAGTTGGTCGACGTCGCCGACCAGCAGCAGGTGCGCGCCCGGCGGGACGGCCTTGACAAGTTTGTTGGCCAGGATCAGATCCAGCATGGACGCCTCGTCGACGACGAGCAGGTCGACGTCGAGGGGGTTGTCGCGGTCGAAGGAGGCATCGCCGCCGGGGCGGAGCTGCAGCAGCCGGTGCACTGTGGCTGCGGGGTGGCCGGTCAGTTCGGAGAGCCGCTTGGCGGCGCGTCCGGTCGGCGCGGCCAGGATGATTTTGGCCTTCTTGGCGGCGGCGAGTTCGACGATCGAGCGGACGGTGAAGCTCTTACCGCAGCCGGGCCCGCCGGTCAGCACGGCCACCTTCGACGTCAACGCCAGCCGTACCGCCTGCTCCTGCTCTTTGGCCAGGTCGACGCCGGTGCGGGCACGCAGCCAGCCGAGGGCCTTGTCCCAGTCGACGGTGGCGAAATGCGGCAACCGGTCGGCGTGTGCGCCCAGCAGTCGCCGCAGCGAGGAGGCCAGGGACTGTTCGGCGCGGTAGAACGGCACCAGGTAGATCGCCGGGACCGGCTCGCCCTCACCGCCGCCAGCGGGCAGCAGTTCGCGGACCACACCGTCTTCGGCGACCAGGTCGTCGAGGCAACGCGCGACCAGATCAGACGGCACATTGAGGATCTTCGTGGCGTCGACGACCAGCTGCGGGGCGGGCAGAAAGCAGTGCCCGTCGTCGGTGGCCTGCGACAAGGTGTGCTGCAGTCCGGCCTTGACCCGCTGCGGGCTGTCATGCGGAATCCCCACAGCCTGGGCGATGGTGTCGGCCGTCTTGAAGCCGATGCCCCACACGTCCGCCGCCAACCGGTACGGCTCATTCTTGACGACCGAGATGGAGGCGTCGCCGTACTGCTTGTAGATCCGCACCGCCAGCGAGGTGGACACCCCGACGCCCTGCAGGAAGACCATCACCTCCTTGATGGCCTTCTGCTCCTCCCACGCCGCGGTGATCTTCGCGGTGCGCTTCGGCCCCAACCCCGGCACCTCGACCAGCCGGGCCGGCTCCTCCTCGATGACCCGCAGCGTGTCCAGCCCGAAGTTCGCCACGATCCGCTCGGCGAACACCGGCCCGATCCCCTTCACCAATCCCGAGCCCAGATAGCGTTGGATGCCCTGGATCGTGGCCGGCAACATCGTGGTGTAGGAGTCGACCTCGAACTGCCGGCCATAACGCGGGTGCGACGACCAACGCCCCACCAGGCGCAGGCTCTCCCCCGGCTGCGCCCCCAACAGCGCGCCCACCACCGTCAACAGATCCGAGCCACGACCGGTGGCCACCCGCGCCACCGTGTAACCGGTCTCCTCATTGGCGTACGTCAGCCGCTCAAGCACCGCCTCCAAGACAGCGGTACGGCGGACGGCAGGGTTCACGGCCACCATCGTGCCTGACTCTCCAAGTTACGCACCCAGCCCGGGCCCGACCCGGTTGAGCTTGTGCGCCTGATCCGCCACGGCGGCGAGGAGGGCAGTCAGTGCGGGGGCTGGCGGGGTGTCTCGGGTGACGACGACCAGACGGCGCATCAGGCTGGCTTCGGCAACGTCACGGACCGCAAGAGCGGGATCGTTCGCCGGCAGGGTCAAAGCTGGCATCAACGCGACGGCTCCCGCGACGCGTACGAGTTCGAGTTGAACGTCCGCGTCGCTGGAGCGGTGCCGCAGGTCGGGTTCGTACCCGCCGAGGGACCGGCAGGTCCCGACGACCATGGCGTGATGGCCGGTCCCCTCGGCGGAGGCGGCCCAGACCTCGGATCGCAGCATGGCGACCGCGACGGGTCCTCCCGGCCTGGCCAGCGGATGCGTCGCCGGCAACACCACCTTCAGCGGCTCGTCGTGCAGCAGCGCGAAGCGTAGCCCTGCCGGCCGGGGCCGTGGGTGGCCGTCGTACTCGTCGCCGATCACCAGGTCGACCGCGCCGAGACGCAGGCCCGGTAGCGCCTGCTCGAGCTCGAGCTCGAAGATCTCCGGGCGCACCTGTGGATGGTCGACCACCATGCGGGCCACGGCGGGCACCAACAGGCGACGAGCCGCCGATTGCAGGCCGCCGGCCCGGACGGTGCCCCGGATTTCACCGCTCAGGGCCGCCAGGTCCGCTTCTGCCGCCTCGGCCGCAGACAGCAACACCTGTGCGTGCTGGGCCAGGAGTTGCCCGGCGTCGGTGAGCCGCACGCCCCGCCCGGCCTTCTCGAACAACCGCGTACCGATCTCCTTCTCCAAGACGGTCAGCTGTTGGGAAACCGCGGACGGGCTGTAGCCGAGAGCTGCTGCGACCGCGCCCAGGGTGCCCCGCTCCTCAAATTCCCGAAGGAAGCGGAGCCGGCGAAGATCCAACGCGACCATGCGGTAATGCTAATGAGTCAGCTCCACGTATCGTCACTAGACCTGATGAGTCAGGTGATCGATGCTCGACGGCGTGGGTGCAGCACTGTGTCTTCTCTCAGCGGCGTGCTTCGGCGCTATGGCGGTCTTCGGAAAGCTCGCCTACGACGCGGGCGTCTCGCCCCAGGCGCTACTCCTGGTGCGGTTCAGCCTGGCGGCCGCTGCGCTGGCGATCATCCTGCTCCTGCGGCCGGGCCTGCGGCGAGGAGAAGCCGAGGAGAACCGGGGAGAACCGGCCCGCAGGCCAGCGACAGCGCGCCGCCGCGTGCTGGCCACCGCCATCGGCCTGGGCGCCGTCGGATACGCCACTCAGTCGAGTCTGTTCTTCTCGGCTCTCCAGCTGATGGATGCCTCGCTGTTGTCCCTGATCCTCTACACCTACCCCGCCCTCGTCACCTTGGCCGCAGTGCTGCTCGGTAGGGACCGGTTCACCCCCGCACGCTCTGCCGCGCTGGTGACCGCGTCCTGTGGAACGCTCCTCGTCCTCCTCGGCGCCGGCGGTGTGAGCTTCCACCCGCTCGGGGCGCTCCTGGCCTTCGGTGCCGCGATCACCTACACGATCTACATCCTCGTCGCCGACACCGTCGTACACCGGCTGCCGCCCGTGGTGCTGTCCACGCTGGTGATGGTCGGGGCCACCGGCACCCTGGGGGCACGCGCCCTGTTCACCGGCGGGGTCGACCTCGACTTCGGGTTGCCGGGATGGTTCTGGCTGGCCTGCATCGCCGGCGTCTCCACCGTCCTGGCGATGCTCACCTTTTTCGCCGGCCTGCAGCGGACAGGCCCTTCGACCGCCGCCATCCTGTCGACCTTCGAACCCGTGGTCACGACGGCCCTGGCCGCGCTCACCCTCGGCGAATCCCTGAGCGCCGTTCAGCTCGCCGGCGCGGCCCTGGTGCTCTCCTCCGTCGCTGTCCTGCAGGTCCGACCCTCCGCAACACCCCGCCAGGCTCAGGACCAACGCCAGGCGGCCGACCAACCCGACCCCACGATCCACGAAACCTCTGTGGGGGTAGGCATCACCAAGTTCCGTGAGAAGGTCCAGGTCCGGAAGTGATGATGCTGATCGTGCCCGCCATGCAGCATGCTCGTGCGAGCAGGAGATGGTGATCGACGGTAGCAGCATCACCCAGGCTGACAGGGGCTTGGTGGCCCACCAACGGCAATCAGCAGCCGCTGCCGCCTGCCCTATGAGCGGATCTCGGGGGTCAGTCATAGGTGCACGGCCATTTCAAGATCATGTGGTGCGGCCGAGGATGGTGAATGGCCTGGTCATGCCACGGCTGGCGCGCGCCGGTTCTCCTTGACCGGGAGCACGAAGTGGCCTGCGCGTTGGTGAATGAGTTCGGCGGTGGCTTTGACCGTGTGCAGCGCGGCGGCGGTTACCGTCATATCGTTGAGGTCGATCTGTTGCAGGAGGTTTCGGGCCGCCTCCGGTTCGTTGGTCTTGGCCCCGGTGACCTCGGCTTGGGCCACCACCACCGCCGCGGCAGGGTCATCGGCCGGGCTGGCCAGGGCCGCCAGCAGGTGCAATTGGTCACCGTCAGCGTCTTTGGCCCCGCGCACCGTCTTGCCGTCCAGTCGCACCTGCAGCAGCCTCGACGCCGTGCAGTCGGGCCCGCCGGCACCCTCACCGCCCGCCTGCTCGGCCGCAATATAGGCGGTCAGGTTGTTGGCCAGCCACATGCCGATCACGGTGTCTAACGCCTCCGCATCGGCGTCAGTGCACGCCCGCCAAATCGTCGACCGCGACGGTCGACCCACCGGTAGGGCCCCAGCCCGCAGATGCAGATCCGCCAGGACCGCGGTCGGCACATCCGCCACCCATCCGTCGATCGCGGTGTAGCCCTTCATCCCCGCCACCGTCGCCGCCGCTGCCAACGCCAGTACCACCGCCACCGGATGATCCCGCCCCTGCGACGACCGGCCATCCGACACCCCGGCCAGCAACTCCAGCAGGTCACGGCACACATCCGCGACCGGGACATCAACAACCGGCACCACCGCCACCTCATCGGCGGCAGCAATGACACACTAGACCATGACGAAGCTCCGGCGGGTACAAGGGACTGTGAGAAGACCTCGTCCTACCGGAGCTTCGTCCCTACCCCCACCAAACACGCCGAGCGTGATCACATCGCGATCTTCTGCAGCCTCACGCACTCAACCCAACTGATC